>NZ_JAQQPT010000026.1:0-101083 GCF_036688725.1 Pseudomonas lactucae
TGCGCAGCAGTCCCATTCTGTGTAAACAAAGAGAGGGGCCGCTTCGCGGCCCAACGGGAGCAAGCTCCCTCGCCACAAATACAGTGTTGTCCCTTAACTGACTGGCATTAGGGCTTGCCCCCTCCCACATATTGATCTGTGTTGTTTATGAAAAAGGCGGCTACCTGTGAGGGTAGCCGCCTTTGTTTTTACCGCTGGTCCTGCTTAATCCGGCAGTTTGAACGCCATCACATAGTCACCCTGCTTGGTGCCCAGGGAACCATGACCCCCGGCCACGACCAGCACGTACTGCTTGCCGTCCTTGCCGGTGTAGGTCATCGGGGTGGTTTGCGCGCCGGCCGGCAGGCGGCCTTCCCACAGTTGCTTGCCGTTTTTCACGTCGTAGGCACGCAGGTACTGGTCGAGGGTACCGCTGAGGAACGCCACGCCACCGGCGGTGGTGAAGGTGCCGCCCAGGCTCGGTACGCCCATGCTCAGGGGGATCGGAACCGGCGAGCTGTCACGCACGGTACCGTTCTTGTGCATCCAGATGGTTTTGTGGGTGGTCAGGTCGACCGCCGCCACATAACCCCACGCCGGTGCCTGGCACGGCAGGCCCATTGGCGACAGCAACGCTTCGAGGATCACACCGTACGGCGCGCCTTTGTTCGGCTGCACGCCTTGGGTTTCGCTGACGCGCGGGCCTTGCTTGGCGATGTCGGCGGCCGGGATCAGTTTCGATTTGAACGCCATGAAGCTGGGGTTCACGAATGCGATCTGACGCACCGGGTCGACGGAAATACCGCCCCAGTCGAACACGCCGAAGTTGCCTGGGTACACGATCGAACCCTGCAGCGATGGCGGAGTAAACGCGCCGTCGTAGCGCATGGATTTGAAATCGATGCGGCACAGCATCTGGTCAAATGGTGTCACGCCCCACATGTCGCGCTCTTTGAGCGGCGGCGGCATGAAGTTCAGCTCGGACTTGGGTTGGGTCGGGGAGGTGCGGTCGCCCGCCACTGCGCCCTGCGGTACCGCCACTTCGTGGATCGGCACCACCGGCTGGCCGGTCGCGCGGTCCAGCACGTAGATGCTGCCTTGCTTGGTCGACGCCATCACCGCCTGCTTCACGCCGGCGTCGGTCTTGATGTCGATCAGCGACGGCTGGCCGCCCACGTCCATGTCCCACAGGTCATGGTGGGTGAACTGGAACGTCCACTTCACGTGGCCGGTGTCGATGTCCAGCGCGGTCAGGCCGGCGGCGTATTTCTCGGAGTCGTCGGTACGGTCGCCGCCGTACTGGTCGGGCATCTGGTTGCCCATCGGCAGGTAGAGCATGCCGAGTTTTTCATCCACGGCGAACATGGACCACATGTTCGGCGAGTTGCGCGTATAGGTTTTGCCCTCGGCCAACGGGGTGGTGTCGTCCGGGTTGCCGCTGTCCCAGTTCCACACCAGCTTGCCGGTGTGCACGTCGAACGCACGGATCACACCGCTGGGCTCGTCGACCGAGACGTTATCGGTGACGTGACCGCCGATCACCACCAGGTTCCTGGTCACGGCCGGTGGCGAAGTGGAGTAGTAACCGCCCGGGGCGAAGCTGCCGATATTGGCACGCAGGTCGACCTGGCCTTTGTCGCCGAAGTCTTCGCACATTTTGCCGGTGTCGGCGTTCAGGGCGATCAGACGGGTGTCGGCGGTCGGCACGAAGATACGCTTGGGGCAGGCATTCGGCGCGGCGGCCGGGCTGGCGCTGCCGGTCGGGCTCTGTTCGGAGGCGTAGGCGGCGTCATCGTGATACGACACGCCACGGCAGGTCATGTGCGCCCAGCCCTTGAAGTTCTCGGCACCCTGGGTGCTGATCTTCGGGTCGAAACGCCAGATTTCCTTGCCGGTGTCCGGGTCCAGCGCGATCACTTGGCTGTGCGGGGTGCACACGTAGAGCATGCCGTTGACTTTCAGCGGGGTGTTTTCCGCGGTGGTCTCGCCCGGATCGCCTGCGCCAGGGATGTCGCCGGTACGGAAGGTCCACGCCGGTACCAGCTTGTGCGCGTTCTGCGGGGTGATCTGCGCCAGCGGCGAGTAACGATCACCGAACGAGGAGCGGCCGTAGGAGTTCCAGTCGCCATCGGCCTGGGACGGCGCGGCATTGGCCATGCCCGGTACCGCGTCGCGGTCCAGTTGGCCTTTGATCTCACCGGGGTTGGTGAATTGGCTGGCGAGGGCGGCAGCGCCGGCCAACACCACCGCCACGCTCAGTGCGCCGGTGCCCAACGGGGCCGGTTGGCCACGCAGCAACGGACGGCGAAACCACGGCAGCAACATAACGATGCCCAGGGCGAACAGCAGTGCCAGGCGCGGCACCAACTGCCACCAGTCCAGGCCGACTTCCCACAATGCCCACACCGTACTGGCGAACAGTACCAGTGCGTACAGGCCCAGCGCGGTGCGACGGGTGGCCAGCAGCAGGATGCCGGTCAAGGTAATGCCGATACCGGCCAGCAGGTAGTACAGCGACCCGCCGAGCATCGTCAGCTTGATACCGCCGGCCAGCAAGGCCAGGCCCATGATCAGCAGCAAGACGCCTAGCAGCCTGGGCAGCAGGCGGCTTGGGCTTGAAGCACCATCAGTGCTCATAGTGTGTTTCTCCGTGACGTTGGAATAAAGGTGTAACCCCGTGCTTCATTCACTGTAGATGACGATTCGGCGCGGGCTTGGTTCAGCGTTATTTGGGTTTTTCCGTGGAGCGGCTCGGTTATCCACAGGCCGGCGATTTATCCCCAGGCGCGGTTGGGTGTAAGACAGCGCTGTCTTTGTGGGCGGGAATAATCAGCAAGATGGGGTCGACCGGGGAGATGAAACGTTTCAGGTTGTTGCGAAGGATAAAGGGAGAGGGCGTCGAGAGAAAGGGCCAATCGCGATATGCATCATTTCCAATCCGGTAACAGTGACAAAACGTCGCTTAACGCCTCGCCTGCCATGGACAGTGCGAGGCTTGGCGAGCGAGGTCAGGTCACGCGTTTCATCCCCCGAGGAAGAGCGGCCAGGAGGTAGGCCAGATTGAGGGCCCGGTGCTCTTTGAGATTCCAGCGGTCAATGAATAAAAAGCCTTTGTCATCGAACTGCACCGCAGTTTCCAGGATCTCGCCGGAGTTGGAGTGATGCAGGATACGCACGTCGGTCGGCGAAGTCTGTTCTACCGCGTAATCGCCAATATTGCGTAGACGCGCCCTGTCGAACGCGACGAAAGCCGGCTCGGGATTGCGTCCCGGGGTGGCGACGTCCAGTCGGAAGTCGGCGTCCAGTGTGGAACCTTCGGAATGCAGTTCACGGCTGGCCCGTGAGATGCCCTTGGCTTGCACAGGCGCGACATCGTGAATATGCAGGCTGACAGCGTCCATCAGGTCGACCATGCCGGGCACGCCTTGGAACCAATTGGTATGCCCGCTACCTACCAGGGAGACCCAGCGGTGGGCACCGTGTTTCACCTGGTCGGCCTGGATGGTGCGCATTGCGAAATAGTTCATGACTTCGGTGCGAGAGAATGGGCTGCCGTCCTGACGCAAGCTGGCCACGCAATCAATCGCCCTGATCCGGATCCCATATTTATTGGCGCGCTCCACCAGTGCCCTGAAGGAGTACTGACTGCCTGCCGCCACGCCATGGCCGACGTCCAGCTGTTTCAAATACTCTTTCAGGGGTTTGGACATGCTTCCCGTGAGGTACAACGTGTCCAGTGATGCCTGATGAAGATCGGTTGTCAGGTGTTCCAGATACAACGTCTTGACGCCGGATTCCTTGGCCAAGTGCTTCATATTGTCCATCAGGAAGCGTTTGCTGGATGTCGCCGCATGGCTTTCACCGACGACAAAGCCGTTGGTTTTACTGAAGACAGCATCGAGAAACTCGGTCTGGGTGACGGTGTCCCGCACCTCTGGCAAAGAAGTACGTGGTGTGAGAGTGAGGTTTTTGAAAAACGCCTCTGCTTCAGTGGCCAGCTGGGTCCGGGCTCTCTTGAACGCACTCTGCGCCAGGCTTTTGGGCGCAACGGTTTCAGCGTAATCCGTTGCAAAGAAGGTTCTCTTGCCCATTGCCGTGGCCATGTGTTCGCGGTAGATGGCGGCGTATTGCGCGGGCAGATCAAACTGGCTGTAGGCCTGGGCCGGGATGGGGCGCGTCTGCGAGGGCCCAGGCTCTTCAGGCACTTTGTAGTCGCTCTCAAGCTTCAGGCGGAAGTCGGCCTTGGCCAACGGGTCTCCTGCAATGTCGCCGGCGATGTCCGGGCCGATGCCGACGGGGTCGCCGGCAGGAACGTCAACGATACGCAGGCTTACGGTTTTTTCCAGATCAGCGATCCCGGGGACGCCGTTGTAGGTGTTCGTGCGTTTTTGCTCTACAAGCGCTATCCATCGGTCATCGGTTTTTTGTGCGGTGTCGATGCCGATCACTTTGTGAGAGTAGAAATTGGTGAGGGTGTTGGAACGATGGGCAAATGATGGGTTATCGGGCAGATCCATCGCGCGGTCGAGGTCATAACTGGTGGATGCGTCCAAGCCTTTGACTTGAATCTTCTGGGCACGTGCGGCAGTTACCAATTTGCTGTAGCTGTATTTGGCGTGCTTACCTGACCCTAAACTTTTATCGACCGCATTTAGTCGGTCGGTGACATTACGGGAAGACCCCGTGGTGTTGTATTGGTCGAGTTTGCCCTGGAACACGTCCCGAGGCAGATGTTCCATATAGAGTGTTTTGACCCCTTGTTTGCTGAGGGCCGGCATGTTGTCGATCAAAAATTGCTTACTTGCGATCGAACCGTGTGTTTCGCCGATTATCAGGCCGTTTGACTCCTTGAAAAGCTGCTCAATGATATGGGTATGGGACGCGGTAGATTCGAAGGTAAGCACGTCCGCTCTTGGAACGGTAGGCTTCAGGTCCTTAAAGTACTGGTTGGCATCGCGAGTGAGCTGGTCCACCTGGAGCAGGTAGCGTTCACGAACTGGGCGTAGTGATTCGATTTCGTCCCTGATGAGAGACGGCGAGATATTCAGCTCAAGCGCTTCTGAGTAGCCGGTCAGATCACTTTTGTAGTTGGGATTCAGGACCTGGGTCATCTTCCTGCGATGCTGCTCGGGCATTTCATAACGATTTAGAGGGCTATCTGCAATGATCGGTCTGGTGGGAGCCCCTCCGCTGACGCCTGAGCGCACCCATTTACCCTCGACGTTCTGGTTTACCAGCCATGTCGTGGACTGTAACGACTGGGTGGCGGCATCGTACCGGTACAACAGAAAACGTCCGAGTGGGTCGGCTGTGAGTGGTGCCCAGAGTGTCTCACCGTTGTATACCACCGGTTGCATGTCGGCTGCGGCAAATGAAGGCTTCGGGCGTGCCGGGTTCGGCGGCGGGAGTTGCTGGACAGCGTCTATAAGGTTGCTGTTTTCCACGGTTCGGTAAATAGGTCGCGCGGGCAACTTATTGAATTTCCCCAGTGCCCTCAAGGTTGGCCTGAGGTCAGTCAACAACCCGCCTGCGGCATTCGCCAGTGCGGCCAGGTAATAGCCGAACGCTGCTTCCTTGTCACCCTGGGTGTAGGCGATCAACGCCAACATCGAGTCCTTGAGCATGAATGCCGCGCCAACCGCCAGGCTCAGTGGCGCAAAGGGAATAGTCACCACGGCGAGCACGATTTCCAGTACATCGACACAGGACCAGACCACATTCATCACCGCGTCGAGACGGCTGGTGGTCGTCGCTTTGACATTGTCGATGATGAACTGGAGTTTGTTGTTGTAAAACGCAAAAGTCGGCTCGTTCAATAACGGCAATGCCGTGCCTGCGTGTTCCGGTGCGTCATACAACGGGCGAGCGGGCGTGGTCGGGTCCTGAGCAGGAAGACTGTTTTTGGAGGACTCCAGGAAATTGCGCAACGTCGGCTGGTTGCGTAGCAGGCAACGCGTGCAATAGTAATCGATTATCCCACTGACGTTTTTCAACATGTAATTGAACAATCTGGCCCGCCTGAAGGTGACGCCGTCCGGTGCGTTGGGGGTATAGAGCAACGTGTATTCATTCGGGTAGGTGAACACGTAGCAGCCATCGATGACATGGCTGTCGATTTGTAGCGGATACACTTTGAAGCGCTGACGTGTGGTGGGGGCGTTGTCTCCCAGGCTTTCGATGCTGCGCACCAGCCAGTTCTGCTCGGCCGTCGCTATATGGCCGCACAGGCGGCTTTCCAAGGCACTGCTTTTCATCTGCAATTGCTGAACGCTCAGCACCGCTGTGCGTCGCTTGCTGTAGCGGGGATCGTCGGGGTTGATCAACAGGTGCTTGATGGCCTCGACATAACGTTCGCCGATCCAAATGCCTTTTGCTGACTCCACGGCTTTCTCAAGGGTCAGGTCCTTGAGGTTGACGCCTGCGGGCGCTTTGATGACTGTGTTTTTGTTGATGGAGTCGAAGAGGTGGTAGAGGGGGATCAGGTGCTTCAGACCAAATGCGTCATACCCGTCTCGAAATAGCTCCAGGTACGAGAAACTCTTGATGTCGGTCAGCAGATCGGTGGGTCTTCGAGAGGGGTAGAACCACACATCCCTTGGGTCGACGTCGCCCGCGGGATTACCCAGCAAGGCATTCAGATGAGCCTTTGCCGTGGTCAGTAAAAAGCTGTCGAAGTCCGGAAACCGAACGTGTTCCTTGAACTCGCTCTGGTAGGTCTGCTCGGCCCCGTGTGCGTTGGCCGCCAGCGTCAGGCGTAACTGCCGATCAGCGGATGAGCAGCTTCGCAACCAGGACGGGGTTGTCAGGGTTTCTTCTTCCTCCTGTGTGACCAGCATGAAGTCGACCACTTGTTTCAGGCAATCGGCATAACTCGACATTGTTTCGAATGTGATGATGTCGTCAGGCTTGGTATGACTTTGGACGTAGTGATGCAGGGCTTTTCTCAGCGGCTGGCGGAATCTGGACAGGACCTGCTCGAACAGGTAATCGGCCATAGGGTTGGGGCCTGGCATTCCGGGAGATGGAAACCAGACGTAGATGTGGTCCTTACACGCCTGTTCGCTGTTGAAACCCTTGAGTTGTTCGTCTCGAGGTGCCCCCGGCGTGTAGAGCAACACCCGAGTGATTTCACCGCGCGCATTGGTGCGGCAGAGCACCACGACGTCCTTGAGTTGCGCGCTGTTAACCTTCACGATTTTGGCTTTCAGGGGATGATCGTTCTGCTGGCGATCGGAAAGCCATTGATGCTCATCGGCGGTGATGTGCCCCTGCAACAGCGCCAGATAAGTCGATGTCTCGGTACGTCGGTCCAGCATCGTCTGCAAGTGCTGTTTCAATGCCGGTTGACTGTGCGCCTTGCGCTGTTCGTCGGCAAAATCCAGGCGTGGACTCAGAGACTGGGTGAGGGTGATCAGGTAGCGAATTGAAAGCTCTTCGTACTTTTGTGGCAGCGACTGGCCCTGGTAGGACAGTACGCTGCGGTTCAGGAAATCCGACCCCGGTTTGTCGTCGTCGACATGCAACCCTCGCAGGACCAGTTCCACCAGTGTGTGCGAATCCTGATAGGTGCCGACCCCCGCCACTTGGCGGCGGGTAGTAATGATCAGTTGATCAGGGTGCAGGTCGTCATAATCATGATCTCGTTCCAGACGTTCGAGCAGTTGCAGGCGTGCGCAGGCTTGCGGGCAGACGCCCTTGCCGAACAGGGCCAGGGTTTCCTGATGGCTGGCGTCGTACTCGCTGAAGTGATGCGCCAGCTGTTGGCGTTGTGCGGTGCTGGCTCTGCGATACCAGTCCGGTGCCGCGAGCAGCAGCGTTCGTTCCTGCAGGCTTCTGGTGTACAGGTCCAAGCGTAAGCTCAGGTCCAGTTGGGAGGAGGCCATCGCCCAATCGAGTTCATCAATCAGTTGCTGAGGGGACAACTCCGGGGTTCGCTCGCTGCTCAGTGCATACGCGATGTCTTGCGTCCGTTTGGCGTGCAGGGCGTTATAGGTGTGTTCGGCCACCTTCTCAGGGCTGATCGCCGACAGCTCGATTGGCCAGATGGCGGCGGTGTGCAGGTGTTGATACTGGCGTGGCAGGCACCCCAGCACTTCATTGCGTGAAGAGAGGGATTGCATGCACTGCAGCAACGTCTTGTCCAGATGCCTGAGCGAATCGAACGACTCCAAGCCTCGGGTCGGCGTGAACAGGAGCACCGGGCCGACATCGACATCCGTGTCCAGTGAGCGGACTGGTTCGCGCAGAGTGGTCAGAACAAAGGCTCCGGCAAACTCGATGTTCTGCGCGCGGTAGTCAAAGGTCAGGGCATACGTGCCCGGCCTTGACGCGGGCGGCAGAAAGCCCACGGCGCGTTCGACGAGCGCCTGATCGCTGGGAGCCAGCAGATTGTTTTTGACTTTCAGTTTTGCCTCGTCCAGCAGGGCTTCGACGGCTATGTCCATGAGGCGGTTTTTGCGAGATTTGCGGTGTGCCCCCACCTGTCGCTCCATCTCGGCCAGCCTGGCGTTGAGCGCTGCGTGAGTGCTCTCTCTGAGTAACTTCCCTACTGCCCCCTTCAAATTCAGGCCAGCCAAATTCTGGTAGGTCAGCTTTGCCGCGCCGGAAACCTGGCGGTTATCGAGTAGCAATTCTTCGTTGCATCTTTTCAATCGACCGAATTCCAGGGGCAGGCTTTCCAGCGCATGACCATTATTTTCCAAAAGCCCCGTCGATTGAGCGATTTGGTTAAGGCTGTTCTTGAGTCGCTCGAAAAAGAAAGGCGTGTTACTTGAAGTGGTCATGGCACATTCCTTGTGTGAAAGGCATTATTGTGTCTACCGAGCGTGCGGGGAGGTGCTACACAGTTATAGGCCGACATAGGCAGGGTTTTTGCGCCATAGTGAACGTGGCACTTCCACCCGAAGACTCCCTCGGCTAAGGTGCGCAGCTCGTTTTCCTCCTTCGTCAAAAAGGCCTGGTATGACCGCTCAACCCCCCTCTCGACCGCAGGACCCACTGCACGGTGTGACCCTGCAACACGTCCTCACCACACTGGTGGAACACTACGAATGGGAAGGCCTCGCCGAGCGCATTGATATCCGCTGTTTCAAGAGCGACCCGAGCATCAAGTCGAGCCTGACGTTCCTGCGCAAGACGCCGTGGGCGCGCGAGAAAGTCGAAGGGTTGTACGTCAAGCTGATGCGCACCAAACGTCCGTTGGACTGAGGCAATGAAGCGGTTTATTGCGGCGGCGGCACTCGCCGGTTGGAGTGGCCTGGCGATCCAGCAGTACCTGATCTTTTACTCGCGCTGGTTCAGCGGCGCGAGCCTGTTGGGCGGGCTGATCAATTTTTTCAGTTTCTTCACCGTGCTCACCAATACCCTGGCGGTCGTGGTGTTGAGCTATGCCCTGGTCAATCGACACTCGTCGGCGAAGCGGTTTTTCCTTGCACCGAAGGTCAGCAGCGCGATCGCGGTGAGCATCGTGGTGGTGGGCGTGGCGTACAACCTGTTGCTGCGGCATTTGTGGCAGCCCGAGGGCTTCCAGTTCATCGCCGACGAACTGCTGCACGACGTGATGCCGATGCTGTTCTTTATCTACTGGTGGCGGTGTGTGCCCAAGGGGACGTTGCGCGTGAAGCACATTGGCCTGTGGGTGATTTACCCACTGGTGTATTTTGCCTACGCCCTGTTGCGAGGGGATTTGCTCGGGCAGTACCAGTACCCGTTCATTGATGTCGGCACCCTGGGTTATCCACAGGTGTTTGTGAATGCCGGGGGGATATTGGTGGGGTTTGTGCTGGTTGCGTTGGTCATTGTAGGGCTGGATAAATCTCTAAAGCGCGCAGGGTAAAAAGCTGTGGGAGTTGGCTTGTGTGCGATAGCCATGGGGACCATTTTGGCGCGGTCCTGAACCTGTGGCGAGGGAGCTTGCTCCCGTGACGGTCTGACAGCTGTGAGATATCTACCTGATGCGCCCGCGATCAAATGTGGGAGGGGCGGTGCGACGATTCGACTTGCTCCCGATGGCTGCGTATTAGGCGACTATTTTTTTGGATCTTACCGAGTACATATCCATTTCTGCGGTAACGGCTACTTAGGGTTCCGCCCTGACAGCGGGTCACCTTTGGAAGGACCTGTACGGACCGGAGACATGGTGGACCCAAAAGTAACCAAAAGGTCCTCGCCCCAACACTCGGCACCTCGCTTAGGCTCGGTGTGCCCGTAATCCGACATTGATTTGGGGGGCCGCCGCCACGCGCCATCCATGGCGCGGGGCGGCTAAACCGGCATCCCTGCCGGTTTACCCCCCAAATCAATATCGAATTGCGGCCAGCGTGTTTGACGGGGCGCCTTAGATCAAGATCAAAAGCCACAGCAACAGCAACAGCAACAGCAACAGCAACAGCAACAGCAACAGCGCAAGAGCAGGCAGTTGTGTCCTATGGCAATCGCAGTGGTGCGACGATTCGACAAGCCTGCCCACTTCGATCGCGTTGAGCCTACTCGTCGTCGCTACCGTCGGCACGCCAGTAACCCACGGCTTTGAGAAACGCTTCGTCGACCTTATGGGTATCCAGCAGCACGCGGCGTACCTGACGCGACAGTTTGGTCTCGGTGGCGACGAAGCTGTACAGCTTGCCCGCCGGCAACGTCAGGTTGCGCACGGTGTCGAGCAGGTCATCCCGGCCACGTACCACCCAGATGATGTCGACATCGGCGGCACTTTCCAGCGCTTGCTGCTCTGCCGCATCGGCGATTTCAATCACCGCCACAACCTTGCGTCCCGCCGGCAGTTCTTCCAGGCGTCGACCGATGGCCGGCAGCGCGGTTTCATCGCCAATCAGCAGGTAGCTGTCGAAGATGTCCGGCACGATCATCGAGCCGCGCGGGCCGCCGATGTACAGGTGCTGGCCGACTGTGACCTGCTCTGCCCAGGTGGAGGCAGGGCCATCGCCGTGCAGCACAAAGTCGATGTCCAGCTCCAAGACCGCCAGGTCGAATCGGCGCGGGGTGTAGTCGCGCATCGCCAATTGTGCGCCATCGGTCTTGATATCGAACGTCGGGCTTTCCAACGCGGCCTTTTGCGCGGCGGTCTGTGGGAACAGCAGCTTGATGTGGTCGTCACTGCCCAGGCTGACGAACCCGGCCAGTTGCGGCCCGCCCACGGTGATGCGGCGCATGCGTGGGGTGATGTCGACCACCCGCAGCACGTCCAGGCGACGGCGCTTGATTTCGTGGGTGACGCGGTGGATTCCCAATGTACTTGATGTGTTCATTCGGTTTGCTCCGGTAAGGATTGCGCGAGAGGGCCGTCGACAATGGCCTTGGCGGTGTCGTTGAGCAGCGTGCTGACTCGCAGGATTTCTTCCGCGCTCCAGCGCCCGTGATGCAACTGCAACGCATGGCGCAGGTTGTGCACCGCCTCATGGATCTGTGCCGGGCGATCATGCCCGCGCAGTGAGCGCTTGCTCACCTCGATGCGCATGCGCACGCCCTCCAGCGCCACGGCCTGGTCCTCAATGGAGAGACGTCCGGCGTCGGTCACGCTGTAGCGTTTTTTGCCGGCGTCGGCATCGCCGCTGATCATTTCGCTTTCTTCAAGAAACGTCAGGGTCGGATAGATCACTCCGGGGCTGGGGCTGTAGGCGCCGTCGAACATGCTTTCGATGCGGCGGATCAGGTCGTAGCCATGGCACGGTTGCTCGGCAATCAAGGCCAGTAGCAGTAATTTCAGGTCGCCGGGGGCGAATACGCGCGGGCCACGGCCGCCGCGTTCGCGGCCGGGTGGGCGTCTGTCGAAGCTGTCGTGATCGGCGTGATCACGGTGATGGTGGTCTCTCATCTGCGTTCTCCATGTGCGTTTCAAGATATAACTTAAGATATATCTTTAGGCTTCGCAGCTGTTTTTTTCTTCGGGGCGATGAACGGCTTGTGTAGGAAAATTCTGGCAGTCGCTGATTGAATTTCTGAAAAAGCCGTCATTTTTTACTTTCACATAAGGCGAAGTGACTACGGGCTTCCAGGAAGCGCCTTGCTTATTTGCGCGACAAAACAGTTGATCATTCGGCGGCTTCGAAGTCTCTGGCGGCAGCGTCCTGCTCAGATCCAGGGGCTGGCTTGATTCAACACGCGAGGTGTAGGGATGAGATGTTGGACGATGGTGTTGGGAGTTACGTTTTTACTGGTGGCGGCAGCCGAGTCTCACGCCTTGAACAGGGATATCACCGCAGTCTTCAGGCCTGATCCGGCCAAGCCCAGCGATAACAAGTTCATCAATACCACGCCGACCAGTGGCTACTGCGCATCGTACCCGGCCCAATGCGGGCAGGCGGGGATGTTCAGTATTCGCTTGCCCATACGTTTCGCTTCGAACGGGCCAATTCAGCCCAATCACGAAGATCCGCAGCAAGGCGCAACGTTCAAAGTGCCCGCAGAGTGGCGTGAGATCAGTGTCACCAACGCCGACTCGGGGGAAAGTGAGATTGTGGAAGTTCGCGTGCGCGCCATCGGGTCGCAATATGCGCTGCCTGATAGCGCCGTAAACCTGGTCGGCGGAGGCGTGGGCACCGGTGTTGCACATGGGATGCTGTGGGGGTCCAGTTGGGTGAACTCACCCGCCCCCTGTCGATATAGCGGTGTAGGAGCGTACAGCAGTTCGCAGTACGCGTTTCTCTGGCAAACCCCAGTAGAAGCCAGTTGCTCAAAACGTGCCCGTTATCTGATCCCTCAGTTGGCCTACAACTATTTGGACTTTGCCTACGAACTGCGCACGCCCAATCCGTTGAAGATGTCGGTCGGGCATTACACCGGTTCGCTGACGTATCGCATCGGCCCAGGACAGGATTTCGACATGGGCACTGTCATGGTCGCCAACGAGGCGCAGCTAACCTTGGATTTCAATCTCGAGGTCCAGCACACCCTGAAGATCGAAGTGCCTCCTGGCGGTAATCGTGTCCAGTTGGAGCCCCAGGGCGGCTGGCAAGCCTGGTTGACCCAGGGACGCAAACCGACCCGCTTATTTCGCGACCAGACCTTTCATATCTATACGTCTTCACGCTTCAAAATGTTGCTTGAATGCCAATATGGTGTCGGCGCCAACACCTGCGCATTGTGGGAGCCGAACGTGGGCCATGCGGTACCGGTCAACATCAGCGTAAGCCTGCCCCATGGCCTGACCGATGCCGAAGGTCAACGCGTCAATAGACGTTTGCTGCGACGCGATGGCAGCGGCACCGAGTTGTTCCAACCGGGGTTCTATGTGGAGCGCAAGCCTGCCACCCTGCACTTTGAGATCGCCCGCGATTATGTCGAGGAAATGCTTAGCGGCAGTTCACGCACCTACGCCGGAAACGTCACCGTGATCTGGGATTCGGAAGTGTGAACTTGCTGGCTTAGAACCGCGCGGGTCAGCCGTCTGCCCAACTCGTTTTCATCGTAAAAACTGTCGCCGAGAATGCGCAGGTAGATGGCATCGCTCATGGGGTCGCCGGTCAGCACCACGCTGTGCGGCACGTCCATTTTATCGGCCAGCGTGGTCAACTGCTGGCGCAGTTGCTCGGCGACCAACGCGTCCTGCCGGTCCGCCGGTTTGCGCAGGTAATGTGCCCAGTCGTCCTGGGCCGAGCGCAAGTCGTCGACCCCTGCGGTGCTGTCGCGATGCAGGCATTGATTGTCCCGGAACGCTTGTGGGTAGGTGTCCATCAGGTAGTTGTTCCAAAAATCCTGTTCGAGCATCTGGTTTATCAGCCCATCGCCCTGTTCCAGCTCCAGTACGGTATTAGCGGCGGTAGTCAGTTGCTCGGTGCTGACCCCGGAGGTGGTTCGGTAGGCCATGTGGCTTGAGAGCCAGGGCAAGTCAAGGCGTTCTTTGAGCCCCGTCTGATAAGCGACGTAAACCTCCACTTCATCGACCGTGCCGCGCTGTCCCTCGACCACCTCGGTATTGAGGCGCAGGCCCAGTCCGCCGGCGTCCAACGGCGCGAGCCGTTGCTTTACGTCGGCCTGGGCAATACGGTTGACCTGGTGCAGCCGTGCTTTCTGTCTGGCCAGCCGGGCCAGCGCCGGGCCCAAGGTGCTGGGCGATGCGTCGCGATACGCTTCGAACACCAACACTTCAATGCCCATCGCGTTGAAAATTTCGGCCCCGGCGTCGGCGCAATTGAACGGCTCCCTGGCCATCATGAACAGACGTTCACGCAACCCATCGTCGCTGTGCATGGCTTGCAGCATGCGCCAGACATTCAGGCTCAACTGCGTGCGGTTGAGCTGGTAACGACCGGCGTCTTCAGGCGTCTGGAAGGTGATGTCCTCGACTTGTAGACTCCTGATCACTTCAAAAAAGCCCTGGGAACCCTGTTCGGCTTCCAGATCATCCCAAAGGCGTTGCAAGTGTTCTCGGCGGGCGCCTCGACGATTTTCCAGCCAGAACGCGCTGTCGATTTCGCCCCGCGCCGGATAGGTGCGCCAGGGGTCCAGCCCGGCGGCCCTCCGGAGATCGACCATCAGGTTTTCGCTGTCGAAATCAAGCCGCTGTCGATCCAGGCGCGTGCGTACCACCAGTTCCGCCTCCCACGAGCCGGGCTCGACCGGGGGCAACTGGCGGACAGCGGTATTGCGCAGGTCGAGGACAAAGGTCGCGGGGCGCGGGAGTTCGAACAGCCCCGACGGCCAACGGCTGATACCGGTGTTATTGAGCATCAGCATTTGCAAGAGCGGCATGCGGCTGATATCCGGCGCGTGCGACAGATGTGTGTTGTGTGAAAGCTCCAGGATCTTCAAATGCTGAAGCTGCTTGAGCTGCGCCAGGCTCTGTTCGGTCCACTGGAGGGGATTGCCGCCCAGTTTCAAACCGTTCAGACGCGGCATCTGGCTTACTGCGCCGGGCAGCTCGGTGAGCTGGTTACCCGTCAGGTCCAGGGTGCGCAACTGGGGAAAGTTGTGCAAAAAAACCGCATCGCTGTCGAGCATTCCCGCGCCCGTCATGGTGAGGTTGGTGACATGTCCGAAATCCGCCTGCAGCCGGGGGAAATCCCTGAGTGCGCCCCGTAAGGCGTAGCCACTGAAATCCAGGGCACGGCCGAACAACGGGTCGCCATATTCGCTGCGATAGTCGTGGGGGCGTTGTTCCCAGCAGTGGCGCAGGATGGCGCCGATGTTCACCCGGTCCAGGCGTTCCTGGTCGGCCAGCGCGCGATTTGCCGACGCCGTGGGCGTGAGCAGCCAGTTGTGCAGGTCCTGCATCAACCGGTGTTTTTCAGTTTCGAATGCGTCCAGTGTGCGTAGCCCCTCCGGCGTATCCAACAACACGGCGACACTGCGCGCCTCATCGGGCGTCATCGTGGGGTAGAGGCGGGTAATCCGCGCCTGCACCGAGCGTTCCAGGCCGAACAATTGCCGCAGCGCCTTGAAATCGGGCCACTTCAACAACCGCAGAGTGTCGCGCTGAATCACCGGCGCGATGGGCGGCTGCGCCAGCGCGATCCTGCGTTCGGCCGGTGGCAGCAATTTTGTCTGCAGCCATTGCTTGAGAGCCGGGCCCTGGCCGGGCTTATAGCCCAGGGCCTTGAGGTGCGCCTCGGGCAACAGGCGCAGCGTGGCTTCGTACAGGTCGTAGGTGAGCGTACGTGCTTCGGGCAATGCATAGCGGCCATTCGCACTGCGCAGCAGCACCTTGGCGGTGCGCGCATCCTCGGGGCCGACGCTGCAGCGCAAGAGGCCGTCCGGGGTGTGCTCATGCACGCTGATCCGCAGGTCGGCGAAGGTGTCGGTGTAAAGCCGCAAGGCATTGAGCAACAGCCGTTCGGTATCGACGCCGAGCGGTACGTCCGGGTAGAGACCTTCATAGGCGTGGGCGGCCTGTACTTCCAGTTGCAGCGCCTCGGCCAGGCGCCTGAGGCGCAGCGGCAAGCGTTGTTGCTCGGCCATCATGCGGCGCTCTTCAGGGGGGGCGTGGCTGAGCAAGCGTTGCACCAACGCGTCGGGCAGTTGCGGGCATGTTTGCTGCACCAGGCGGGCGCTCGTGTCATCAGACGCCTGCGCGAGACGATAACGGTGTTCGAAAATCGCGGCTTGTTGTGTGTCGAGATAGTCACCCAGACGATTGCGTAACGCCTGCACCCTTGCCGGGGCGGCGGGTAAGGGGGCACCGAGCAATCCCTCAAGTTCCATTTCACTTAGATAACCCACGATCTGTTCCGGCAGTCGCCCGGCCTGCACGGCCTGCCGGCTGATTCTCAAGGTCTGCGCGGCCCCCGCCTCGCAGTCGCCGTATTTCATTGAGGCACCGCTCAGGTCCGCCGCATCGAACACCTCAATGGCCCGCTCGACCGGCCATCCCGGCAGTTCCGTGAGCGATTGCGCAGTCCAGTCATCCGTTTCGCCGGTTGGCGCGCCCTTGCGCACCAGGTCGCCGAAACCATCGACTGCGCGGCGCAGTTCAAAACGTTCCAGGGTGTCGGCGAGCAGGGGCGGCAGCGCGGTACATTCGACATAGATGCGCTGCAGCTCTTGGGTGGCGGTACCGCTGATATCGCGCATGCGCGCCAGCTCGGCGGGCGTGAGGTCGGCGGTGGTGGGCGTGAGGCGCTGCATCAGGCGGGTGCTGTCCCAGGTCATGGGCTCCTCGCCTTCATGCACCAGCGTACCGGCGCCGTTGCTGAAGACCTCGGGTTGATAGGCGTCGGGCCGCTTGGGATGGAGGATGCGATACCGGCCGGTACCGGGGTTTTGGGCGACCGCGTAGTGATGGCTGTCCAGGCGCATGACCTTCTGCTCCTGCCGGTGATGAAACCCTTCGGCGTCAGGCTTGGCGCCGGCGACCGGCGCCAGCTCGGGTTGTCGGTAGGGCGCAAGGTCGGGGTGCCACAGACGTTGGCGTCCATCGGCCAATTGCACCGGTTTCAACCCCTCGACAAAGGCCGAGGCTTTCACCCTGGCCAGCGCCCCCAACGACGCACCGGCGCCGAAGATCCCCAGTTGCACCACGCTCTGCGCGATACCCACGGCATGTTCGATGGCGTCTACACGGCGTCCCTGCGTCCAGTCCAGCAGGCCTTCGAAGACCTCATCGGCAAGTTGCCAGGCACTGTAGGCGAGCATCAACTGGCCCAGCACCGGCATGAATGGTGTGGCGACCAGCAAGGCCGCGTTCAGTACGTCGGACAGGATGTGCTCCAGGTTGTCCCACCAGGCCCAGCGCGCCATGCGGTCGGCATAGGCCGTGGACACGGCGATCTCGCGCGCGTCATCGAGGATCTTGTCCAGTTGACGCTGGTAGAGGTGCTCCCACAGATCGGTCTGCACCCGGCGCGTGCCGATGTGCAGGTAGGGCTTGTCCACCGGCGTGTCGCGCCAGTTGGGCAGAGGGTCTTGTGAGCGCCCGGCGTGCCAGGTGACATGACCCAGGCGCTCATGGAGCCGGGCCAGGAACACGCCGCGCTGGGCCTGGGGCACGAAACGACAGAAAAAGCGTTGGTAGGCGGGCTGGCGCAGTTGGCGGGTCATTTCTTTTACAAAGGTCGTGCCGTCAGGATAGTACTTGAGCGGATGCTCCGGATCGTCGGGCACATAGACCAAGACGGGCAGCGGCTGACGGCCTTGAGTCAGGTCCGGGGCGATGACCACGATGCCGGTCAGCGGGGTGTCCATCAATGTCAGATCGTGACAGCACAGCGGCGCGCCGTTGAGCATCAGCCCCTGGCGGCTTTCGACCAGGCGCAGCATCAGGTCGTGGGTGTTCAGGTCGATCTGTTGCAGCATCAGCGCGCTCTGCGCGGCAGTCTTGAACGCAGCCTTGCCATGGCGGATGACCCTGGCTTGTAGCACCGCCTTGGCCAGCGGCTGCTTGAACCCCAACTGTTCTTCGAGATGCTGCTGGTAACGCCTGCCGATATCGAGTTCACGCACCAGGTTCTTGAATTGACCGATCGTGATCCGATGCTTGATGTGTTTGATATCGAACAGGCCCTGGGGGTCAGGGCGGGTAATAAACGTCGAGTCGGCGGTAAAGGTTTCGGGGGCGGCAAAGTTGTGCAGCGCGGCGTGCAGCAGCGACACGGTTCGGCTGCGCACGCCACCGGTGACGTCATGCACCCACCACGGCAGGTTGGCCGGTGCGTACAACCTCAGATGGGTCTCGCGCACGTCTTCATCCAGACCGTATTGCTCAAGCAGTGCCTGTTTTAACAGGGGCTCGGCGAAGGCCTCGACGTCTTGCAGGTGTTGGAGGTGCTTATCGACTGCGTTCTGCGCGGTCCATTGCTCGGCCACAGCGATTTTCAAGCGCTGCCAAGCGACGGGTGACGCCGATGCGAAGGCGCTCGGGGCGGTTTTGGCTGCGCTCCCCAGCGCCGCCACGCGTGCCGCTGATGCTTGGGTGAGCCACGTCGGCAATGCCTGTTTGATCAACGTGAAATGGGCGGAACGGGTGATGGGTACGGTCGCGGGGATGGCAGGTTCAGCTGTCATGGTCGAGTTGCCTTGTGCAAATAATGAACAGGCAGTCTAGGCGGGCGCGGGCCGTGCTTTAAGCTTGAAATACTGCTTTATAAACATAAGGTTATGTATGAATTAAGCGGTTAATCGAACACGGGATATAGCGACGTAGCACCCCTTTGCACGGGCGGTAGCTATTTGGTTTTTACGCACTGAGTGTGGCTGCCCGGTTGCAGGTACGGCGTGAGAATCGGCGCCATGCCCTTGAGCACCTGCACCGGCAGCGCCGAGGTAAAGGTGAAGTGTTCGGCCGAAACACCGGGGACAAATGCGGTCAGCGTGCCGAAGTGCTGCTCGCCGATGTAGAACACGAAGGTCGCGGTGCGGTTGATCGACTTGGAGCTGAGGATGCGGCCGCCGGCGCCCATGGCTTCGATGCGGTTATCGCCGGTGCCGGTCTTGCCGCCCATCGACAGCGGTGTGCCGTCGGCCAGTTTGAAGCTGCCGGCCACGCGTTTCGCCGTACCGGCATCCACCACTTGCGACAGTGCGCCGCGCAAGGCCGTGGCCACTGCGCTGGGCATCACCCGCTTGCCGCGATTGGGGTCGTTGACCACCCGTGTTTCATAGGGCGTGCCGCTGGCGAAATGCAGGCTGTCGATACGCAGCGCCGGTACGCGCACGCCGTCGTTGAGGATGATCCCCATCAGTTCGGCGAGGGCGGCGGGGCGGTCGCCGGAGCTGCCGATGGCGGTGGCCAGTGACGGTACCAGGTGGTCGAACGGGTAGCCCACGGCTTTCCAGCGTTGGTGAATGTCGAGGAAGGCTTCGATCTCCAGCATGGTGCGGATACGGCTGTCGCGGGCGCTTTGATGGCGGCTCTTGAACAGCCAGCTGTAGACTTCCTGGCGCTCGAATTCGCTGGCCTTGACCACCTCGCTGAACGTCGCCTGGGGGTGGTTGAGCAGGTAACCCAGCAGCCACAGGTCCAGCGGGTGCACCTTGGCGATATAGCCTTGGTCGGGCAGGTCGTAGGCGCCGGGGCCGTAGTTCTGGTAAAGCGTGGCCAGGCGTTCGTCGCTGAGTTTGTCGGGGGTCTTGATGCCCAAGAGGTGCGAGCGCACGAAGCTGTTGAAGCTTTGCTGGCTGGCCTGGGGCAGCAAATAACGGTGCACGGCGGCCAGGCGAATGGCGGTGGGGTGCAGGCTGTCCATGAACGTGTCGAGGCGCGCCTGGGTATCCTTGTTGCGGTATTTTTTCCAGAACTTGAGCAGGAACGCAGTGCCTTCGTGGTCGGCGAACCGGGCCAGGTATTCCTGGCGGCGTGGGTCGTTGTCGTCCTTGAGCAGGCGCGCGCTGTTGTCTGCGCCTGAGTAGGTGGTGTAGCGCACCAGGTCGCGCATCAGGCGAATGAAGGGCAGGTTGATCGACTCGCGCAGGGCATCGCGCAGGGTCGGGTTGCGGCCGTTGTCTTCATTGCGAAAGTTATGGAAGCGGTGCAAGCCGCCCCCGGTGAAAAACGCCTCGCCGGGGCTGGCCGAGTAGGTGCGGTCGAGGGCCGCGTCGAGCATCTTCGCCAGGTCGCGGTCGCTGTTGCGCATCAAATAGTCCACAGCCCAGCGCGATAACGGATCCTGCTCCGGTACCTCGACGGTCTTCAGTGCGGCCGGCGATCGCGCTGCATAGCGCTCGTGCAGCTCGGCGATGATTTGCAGGTAGGTGGTCAGCACCCGCAGCTTGGCGGTGGAGCCCAGTTCGAGCTTGCTGCCTTCGTTGATATCGAAGGGTTGGTCGGTGTTGTCGGTTTGCACCCGCACCCGCGCGCCATCCGGCGTCAGCTCGAACAGCGTAAAGCTGTAGCGCACCTGGGGCGTGCTTTGTGGCGTGAGCAGACGCGGTCCGAGCAGGCCCGTCTGGGCGGCGAACGCGGGGTCCGCCAGGCGCTTGAGGTACGCGGTGGCCTGGGTTTGCAGGTCGTATTGCAGGGTGCTGGTGGCCGACAGGTCAAGACGATCAAGGTCATACAGCGGGCGATCAAGCAGGCTGGCCAGGCGGCTGCGGGCGACGCTGATGGCCCGGTTGCCTTCGATCGGTTGCAGCGTGGGCTGGCGCTGCCAGTCGCGGTAGGTGACGTGGTTGGCGAGGGCGGCGGCGGATAAGGCTGGCGTGATGACGTTACTCTGCGCGAGCAGGCGGATATGGCTGTCGGTCAATTGCGTCAGCTCGTCGCGGCCTTTGTTCAGATAATGCGAGGGGCGCCGCTGGGCGATCATCAACGACAGCACCTGGCGCAAGGCCAGGCCGCGTTTGGCCAGGCTCGCCGGGTCCTGCGCGTGGTCACTCAACGCCTGGTTGACCGCGTTGAAGTCAGCGCCGAACCACACGCGCAAGCCTTCAGCCATGCCGTGCACTTCGCCGTGCCCCGGTACCGCCGACAGCGGCACGCTGTTGAGGTAGTCGCGCACGATACGCTGCCGACTGTCCAGGGTCTGCGGGCCCGGTTGGTAGGCCCTGACGCTTGCGGAAATCATTTGGCGGATTTTCTCGCCGCCCGACAGGGTCAGGCCATCGGGCGAATGACGATACTTCTCCAACTGCGTGGCCAGGGTACTGCCGCCGGCGGTCTGGCCCGGCAGATGCAGCAGCTTTGCCACCTGCGACCAGGCCGCCTTGGCGAAGCGCGGCCAGTCCACCGCCGGGTTGGCCAGCGGTTGCTTCGGGTCCAGCAGGTCGCGGTCTTCGATGAACAACAGGCTTTGCACCACCAGCGGCGGGATCGCGGCGAAGTCTGCATAGAGTTGCTGCGGGTAGGTGAAGGTGTACAGGGGGGCGCCGCGGCAGTCGGTGAGGGTCAGGCCGGCCTGGACCTTTTCCGCGTAGGGTACGAATAGTCCGCGCTCGGCGTAGTGCATCAGTGCCGGGGAGAACCGCGCCTGCGCCTCGATGCGGTAGTTGCGCTTGAGCAGGCGCGGCAAAAAATCATTGAGGCCGCTGTAACCCAGGCGCCGGTCGAACGGGCCATCGCCGGGGTAAACAATGGCGTCGCTGGGGCCAGGTTCGACGCGGTAGCTCAGTGATGCCGCAAGCGCGCTCAGGTGTTCGGCCTGCAGGCGCGAGGTGCGCATTTCCCGGCTGGCGGCCCAGCCCAGGCCCAGCAGTGCGATCAACAGTACCAGCCACACCAGCCGCCACCACAACCTTCGCGTGCGGGGGCTTTGTGGCAATGGCGGATGATCCGGACTGTCGGTGGGGACCACAGCCTGGGTCGAATCGGTTTGCCATAAAGCGCCCATAGTCGATTGATCCATTTACGCAGATTGATCGGACCTGGTTGAAGCTTAGTCGCTGCCGGCGCGGCGTGAGGAATTTGTAGGGCGGGGCGTCAGAGCCTTGCCAACGGCCTCGGTGGCGCCTGTGTTTCACGCTTAGGCAGGTGAATATTTCTCGCGGGTAGCGTATTTTCCCGGACTTAACGCTGAATTTAATCGTTTATAGAGTGAAAGCCCCCTCGTTCGGGTTTTTATACTGCGCATCCACTGACCCGACGGCCTCGCGGCTCGTCGCTCAGTGGGTCATCCAATAACAAGACGAGGTTGTACCTTATGCCGACAGGCAATCACCTGCCCCATGGCGAGACCGCTCAAGGCGGCCCGCTGAAACGTGAACTGGGCGAACGGCATATTCGCCTCATGGCCCTTGGCGCCTGCATCGGCGTCGGCCTGTTCCTCGGCTCGGCCAAGGCCATCGAGATGGCCGGCCCCGCGATCATGCTCTCCTACATCATTGGCGGCCTGGCGATCCTGGTGATCATGCGCGCCCTGGGCGAAATGGCGGTGCACAACCCCGTCGCCGGTTCGTTCAGCCGCTACGCCCAGGATTACCTCGGCCCGCTGGCGGGCTTCCTCACCGGCTGGAACTATTGGTTCCTGTGGCTGGTGACCTGCGTCGCCGAAATCACCGCCGTGGCGGTGTACATGGGCGTGTGGTTCCCCGATGTTCCGCGCTGGATCTGGGCCCTGGCGGCGCTGCTGAGCATGGGCACGATCAACCTGATCGCGGTCAAGGCGTTTGGCGAGTTCGAGTTCTGGTTCGCGCTGATCAAGATCGTCACCATCATCGCCATGGTCATCGGCGGCGTCGGCATCATTGCCTTCGGCTTCGGCAATGACGGCGTGGCCTTGGGGATCTCCAACCTGTGGGCCCATGGCGGCTTCCTGCCCAATGGCATCCAGGGCGTGTTGATGTCGCTGCAAATGGTGATGTTCGCCTACCTCGGCGTGGAGATGATCGGCCTCACCGCCGGTGAAGCGAAGAACCCGCAGAAGACCATCCCCAACGCCATCGGCTCGGTGTTCTGGCGCATCCTGCTGTTCTACGTCGGCGCTTTGTTCGTGATCCTGTCGATCTACCCGTGGAACGAAATCGGTACCCAGGGCAGCCCGTTCGTGATGACGTTCGAGCGGCTGGGCATCAAGACCGCCGCCGGTATCATCAACTTCGTGGTGATCACGGCGGCGTTGTCTTCGTGCAACGGCGGCATCTTCAGCACTGGGCGCATGCTCTACAGCCTGGCGCAGAACGGCCAGGCGCCGGCGACCTTCGCCACCACCTCCAGCAACGGCGTACCGCGCCGCGCGCTGTTGCTGTCGATTGCGGCCTTGCTGTTGGGCGTGTTGCTCAATTACCTGGTGCCGGAAAAAGTGTTTGTGTGGGTCACCTCCATCGCCACCTTTGGCGCGATCTGGACCTGGGTCATGATCCTGCTGGCGCAGCTCAAGTTTCGCCAGGGTCTGAGCCCGGCCGAACGCGCCGGGCTCAAGTACCGCATGTGGCTGTACCCGGTCAGTTCCTACCTGGCCCTGGCCTTCCTGGTGCTGGTGGTGGGGCTGATGGCGTACTTCCCGGACACACGTGTCGCGCTGTATGTCGGCCCGGTATTCCTGGTGCTGTTGACCGTGCTGTTTTATGTATTCAAGTTGCAGCCGAGCGATGGGGCGGTGCGGTCAGCCGCCTGATGGCCTGACGTATGCACAGCAAAAAGCCCCGTGATGGGGCTTTTTGCTTGTTCAGGCCTGGACGAGTTTGGGTTGCTGATGCAGACGCTTATTGAACGCCAGCCAGGCCCCCAGCAGGGCCATCAACCCGACCCCCACCAGCGCCGTGAATACCTGCACGGCGAAGGTATCGCCCGCCAGTGCGTTGACCATGTCCGCCAGCGGTGCCAGCAACACCCCCAGGCAAAACACCTCCAGGGAAAAGCGCCCCATACGGCAGGTTTGCCGGGCCAGCCAGTGTTGCGTCCATGCACGGCCGGGCAACAATTTGGCGGTGACGTAGGCCAGGGCCAGGAAATGCACAAGCCGCACCGGCGACAGGTCGGTCTTGCTGATCGGGTACAACAGCTCGCTGAGTGCGGACGGCATCCACGCGTCGTGGACCTCGGGCCAGCGCCAGGACAGGGTGATCACCGCCGCCGCCAGCACATAGAGCGCTGCGGCCATAAACAACGGCTGCCGGAACAGCCCGCGCGTCTCGGCGAGGCGCGGCCGGCTGGCATGAATCGCCGCCGCGCCGCCCAGCACAAACAGCAGTTGCCAGGTGACCGGGTTGAAGTACCACACGCCATCGGCAATCGCCCGCAGGTTCCAGCCCATCCACGGCGCCATCAGGTACACCGCGAGCGACACCGCCACCACCGCCCAGGTCTGGCGCAGCAGGAACGGCAACACCAACGACAATCCGCCCAACAGCACGATATACAGCGGCAGCGGGTCCATCAGGTTGGGCTTGAAGCGCAGCAGCAACTCATCGGTCAGGGCTTGCTGAGGGTGGGTGATGAAATGCGTCATGCCCATTTCCTCCACCAGGTCGCGCGTTTCCACATGGCTGTTGGCGAAAAACACGATGCCCATCATCACCGCCAGCAAAAAGATGTGCACCACATACAACACCCAGGTACGCCGCAGGATCTTCAAGCCGGCCATCCAATAGCCTTCGCGCTGCAAGACCTTGCCGTAGGCCAGCACCGAGGCATAGCCGGCCAGGAACACAAACACTTCGGCTGCATCGCTGAAGCCCAGGTTGCGCAAGGTGATTTGACCGAGGGGGTTATGGGGGACGTGGTCCCAGAAAATGAAAATCAACGCCAGGCCCCGAAAAAAATCGATGCGCGGGTCGCGTCCGTTCAGCATGGCAGCGGGCTCTTGAACAAATAGTTGAGTGAGGGCGGGCGCAGGGTCGTAGTGTCCTACGCCGCACGTCTGGCGGGCGCAGGTTGGCGGGATTTGTAAGTAATTGCAAAAGCTGGGTATTACTGAATGTCTCAGTTGGCCGGGTGGGGTACCTGTAATTCTGACAGTAGACGGGTGCCGGTCGTCGTGGCTTGCTGAGCACAGCCGCAACAGGACGACGGTATGAGCAGACTGTGGAAGGGCTTCTCCAGCTACACGGTGGTTGGCGTCGCCAATACGGTGATCCATTGGCAGCTGTTTTTTGTGTTCAGGGCCGCGTTCGAGCTGAGCCAGGCCGTCAGCAATTTATTGGCTTTCTGTATAGCGGCGTCCTTTTCCTTTTACGTCAATGCGCTGTACACCTTTAGCGTGCCGATCTCAGTCCCGCGTTACGCGCTGTTTATGCTCTGCATGGTCAGCCTGGTCTGCGGTTTTTTGCTGTCGCGCTGGGTGGTGTTTCGCGAGCCTCGGCAATGAGTTTCCAGCGCTCGGACAATTGCGCGGCAATGGCGGCGAAGACCAATAACGGCATGTAAATTTCGTTGTGTTCAACGATGCCGTCGTTGGTCTGGTTCAGCGCGCAATGGGTATTCTCAGAAAGCATCCATCAGCAGTACCCGGCATGGTTTGGCCTGATATGCATTAATTTGTGGTACCAACCGAGTGAAGTGCTCGGTCTGGCAGTGCGCATCCAGCGCCTCCTGATTGGGCCATTGTTCGATAAAAATGAAGTGGCCTGGGTCTTTTTGATCAACGAACAGGTCGTAGGCGATGCACAGTGGTTCCTGGCGGGTTTTTTCCACCAGCTCGGTGTACCACGGGAGCACGGTGTTTAAGTGTTCGTGCTTGATGAAATCTTCGGCGATGACTTTCAACATGGCAGGCCTCCTTCAGGCAGCAGCAATTTCATGGGGCTCAAAACTATCCGCCCGCGCCATCTGCCACATCCGTGAATAGAACAAGCCGTTCACTTCCCCAGTGAGCAGCTCCCCAGGCTTGAGAAACACATGCAACTGCGAAAATAATTTGATCTCCGTCGCCGACATCCGCCGCACCAGATGCTTGGCCGCCAACTGCGACGGATGATCCAGCCCGGCCGCCGCCAGCATCTCCGCCAGCGCTTTAAGCGTATTGCGGTGAAAGTTGAACACTCGCTGGGCTTTGTCCGGCACCACCAGCGCACGCTGGCGCAATGGGTCCTGGGTGGCGACGCCGGTCGGGCATTTGTTGGTGTGGCAGCTTTGCGACTGAATGCAACCGATGGCAAACATGAAGCCGCGCGCCGAGTTGGCCCAGTCGGCGCCAATGGCCAGGACGCTGGCGATGTCGAACGCGCTGACGATCTTGCCGCTGGCGCCGAGCTTGATCTTGTCACGCAGGTTCAGGCCCACCAGGGTGTTGTGCACAAACAGCAAACCGTCACGCAGCGGCACGCCGATATGGTCGGTGAACTCCACCGGTGCGGCGCCGGTGCCGCCTTCCTTGCCATCGACCACGATAAAGTCGGGGAGGATGCCGGTTTCGAGCATGGCCTTGGCGATGCCCATGAATTCCCACGGGTGGCCCAGGCAGAACTTGAAACCCACCGGTTTGCCGCCGGACAGTTCACGCAGTTGGGCGATGAAGTGCATCAATTCGATCGGCGTGGAAAACGCGCTGTGGCGCGACGGTGAGACGCAGTCCTCGCCCATCATGATCCCGCGGGTGTCGGCAATTTCTTTAGTCACTTTGTGCTTGGGCAAAATCCCGCCATGGCCGGGTTTGGCGCCCTGGCTCATCTTGATTTCGATCATGCGCACCTGCGGGTTCTGCGCCTGTACGGCGAAGCGCTCCGGGTCGAAGCGGCCGTCGCTGGTGCGGCAACCAAAATAACCGCTGCCCAGTTCCCAGGTCAGGTCGCCGCCGTGCTCGCGGTGGTACGGGCTGATGCTGCCTTCGCCGGTGTCGTGGGCAAAGTTGCCGAGCTTGGCGCCCTGGTTCAGCGCGCGGATCGCGTTGGCGCTCAGCGAGCCGAAGCTCATCGCCGAGATATTGAACACCGACGCCGAATACGGCTGGGTACATTGCGGGCCGCCGACCATCACGCGGAACGCACTCGGGTCGCTCAAGGGCGCGGGGCGCATGGAATGACCGATAAATTCGAAGCCCGACTGGTACACGTCGATCAAGGTGCCGAAGGGTTTGTCGGCGGTTTCATTCTTGGCGCGTGAATAGACCAGTGAACGTTGGGCCCGAGAGAAGGGCAGGGCGTCGCTGTCGGATTCGAGCAGGTACTGGCGGATTTCCGGGCGGATGGCCTCCACCAGATAACGGATATTGCCCAGGATCGGGTAGTTGCGGCGCACCGCGTGGGGGCTTTGCAACAGGTCGAAAATCCCGATCAGGCTCAATACACCGGTGACGATGGTGATGGGCCACAGCCATTCGTGCTGGATAAAGGGGAGGCTGGCGAGGGTGAAGATGACGCACACGGCAAAGAAGGCGTAACGGCTAAGCAAGGACAGGCTCATACGGTTTCCTTGGGGTCGGACTCTCAGGTCGGTGCGGCATTCTGCGCCTGTACTCAAATCAGGAACAAGGACAGAAGGCTCTGGCGTGTAGTCCGAGTTCCTACGCCGCTGTCTGCCGAATCGGTAACACCACGCGAAATGTCGTGCCCTTGCCCAGTTCGCTGCTCACGGAAATATCGCCGCGGTGTTTCTTGACGATGCCGTAGGAGAGCGACAAGCCCAACCCCGTGCCTTCGCCCACCGGTTTGGTGGTGAAGAAGGGATCGAAGATTTTCTGTACGGTTTCCGGGGCAATTCCGCAGCCGTTGTCCGCCACTTCCAGCCAGATGTTCTCGCCTTCCACGCCATTGCTGATGGTAATGGTGCCGCGTTCGGGTCCCATGGCTTGCGCCGCATTGACCACCAGGTTCATCACCACCTGGTTGATCTGCGAGGCCAGGCATTCGATTTCCGGCAGGGGGGCGTATTGCTTGATGACGTCAGCTTTGTACTTGAGTTCGCTGGCGACGATGTTCAGTGTGGAGTCGATGCCCTGTAGCAGGTTCGCGAATTGCCAGCTCTGGTCACTGTCGACGCGCGAGAAGTTTTTCAGGTCCTTGACGATCTGCACCACCCGGCCAATGCCCTCCTTGGACTCCCTGATGAGGATCGGGATGTCTTCCTTGAGAAAGTCCAGTTCCAGGTCGTTGCGCAACGTCTTGAGTTGATCGCGTTGTTCACCCGGCGCCAGGCTTTCCTCGGCCTGGCGGTAAGCATCCAGCATCTGTTGCAACTGGCTGAAGTAGCCGTCGAGCGTACTGAGGTTGGATGAGATAAAGCCCACCGGGTTATTGATTTCATGGGCCACGCCCGCTGCGAGCTGGCCCAGTGAGGCGAGTTTTTCCGACTGCACCAGTTGGCTTTCCAGCAGCTTGCGCTCGTTGATTTCCACCTGCAGCGCCTGGGTGCGTTGCTCCACCAATTGTTCCAGATGACTGTTTTTCAGCGAGGCGCGGCGGGCCATGTCCCATTTATTGGCCAGGGTGTTGGCCATCTGCTGCACTTCGATGTTGTCGAACGGTTTTTTCAGGATCAGCAGACGGTCATGGCCGTTCAGGCGATGCAGCAGTTCATCCCAGGAGTAATCCGAATACGCCGTGCATACCACCACTTGCAGGCCGGGATCGACTTTCCACAATTCCTCGATGGTCTTGGCCCCGTCCCAGCCCTGGGGCATGCGCATGTCGACAAACGCCAGCGCATAGGGGCGTTTCTCCGTCATTGCCGTGGTGAGCAACTGCAGGCCTTCTTCGCCGCCATAGGCCGAGTGCAGTTCGAAGGCTTGCGCCTGAGGTGTGCTGGTATCGCCGAACAGCGCCGACTCCATGTCGTCCAGTGCCTGGTTGGCCTCCACGGCGGGCATCAGGATTTTGCGGAAGTCATCGTGGATCGACGGGGTATCGTCGATCAGCAAAATGCGCCGGTTAGGGGGCTGATTCATAGGGGGCTTCCGGCAGGGTTAAGAGGGATCGTCAGGGTAAACACTGCGCCCAGGCCAGGCCCGTCGCTGTGGGCGCTGAGCTGGCCATGCATTTCCACGGCGGCCAGGGCGCAGCTGTGCAAACCGAAGCCATGTCCTTCCTTGCGGGTGGTGAAACCGTGGGTAAAGATGCGGGTCATGTTCTCGGCGGGAATGCCTTCGCCTTCGTCCTTCACGCTGATCTGCAAGGTGTTGTCCTCCAGTTGCTTGACCTCCAGGGTCATCTGCCGTGCGCGGTCGGTGAGGTTGGACATGGCGTATTTGGCGTTGCTGATCAGGTTGACCATGATCAACAGCAAGCGATGTTTGTCCGCCATGACTTCCGGTACCTGCCCGTATTCCTTGACCACCGTGACGTTGTGGCGACTCAGCGCGCCGGCGTTCATGCGCAGGGCGTCTTCCATCAGGGCGCTGATGTGCACCGGCTCCAGCAGTGTGGACGCGCCGGCATAGGATTGCTGGGTGGCGACGATATCCTTGATGTGATCGACGCTTTTGCTCAATTGCCCCAGCTCATCAGTCATGCCTTGCTGCTCGACGGCAATGGCGTCCACCAGTTGGTTGAGGTAGTCGGGCAGCAGCTTGCCCTTTGCATCGTCGGTTAGGAAGGTGCCCAGGTCAGCCTTGTGCTCGTTGATCAACTGCATGGCCTTGCCCAGGCCCAGCGCCTTGCTGCCGCGCAGTTTGCGGGTGACGATGTCGGCGGAAATATTCACGCTGTTAAGCACGTTGCCGACGTTGTGCAGCACATTGGTGGCGATCTCGGCCATGCCGGCCTGGCGGGCGCTGTCGAGCAGTTCGCTCTGGGCATCCTTGAGCTGTTGGGTGCGCCGTTCCACACGTTGTTCCAGGGTTTCGTTGGCTGCCTGCAGGGCACGGTTGACGCGGTTGATCTCGGCGAAGCTGCGCAACAGACGCACCGCCAGGTACAGCAACAGCACCACCAGCAAGGTGGCGAAGATCAGCAGATAGCGGTGGTATCGATGGTCGACCAGGTCGGCGGCTTGCTGGTCCTGGTCGAGGTGGGTGGTCAGGTCGTCCAGGCTCTGCGCCACGGGCACAGCGGCTATCCGGTCGAGCAGGGTGTTGACCAACGGCTGTTCGCGCAGGATCAACGCAATGTGGTTGCTGAGGATCTCCACCGGGGCCTGGAATTCATCGGGCAAGCTGTCTTTGTTGATCTCCAGTTTGCCCAGGCCCACCAGGATATCGGCGGCGCGCTCGTCGCTGGTGACTTGGGCGAACTCCAGGCTGCTGAGCAACAAGTCGTAGGTGTCGGTGGCCACGCCTTGCAATCGCAGACGGTCTTCTTCATCAATGCGATTGAATTCCGCCTGGATGTCGTCCTCGGCGGTCGGTAAAAAGGCCAGCGAGTTGCGCAGCACCGCGTTGTGGGATTTGAACTGGTCCACCAACCGGGCTTTTTCCTGGATCGCGGCCTGGTAAGCCGCCTGGCCGGACTGCCAACGGGCCAGATCTTGCGGGTTGTGGTACGTGCTCCGATTGTTGAGGTCGTCCCATAGCCGGGTCATTTCCGCCAGCGGTGTCACCAGCGGGTCGTAGTTATGGGTAATCGCAATGCGCGCCTTGAGCACCTCGCTGTCCCACTGCGCGTTGAGCTGTTGCAGCTGGCGGATCAAGTCTCGCGACTGGGTGTAGCTGGCCGTCTGATCGCGGGACGATTTGAGGTATAGAAACACCAGCATCGAGGCCAGCAGCAGGGTGATCAGACCGAGCAATACCTGGCTGGTACTACGGCGGGTGAGGGTCATGACGGTGTACTCATAAAGGCTTGCCCGCCCATTCGCCGGTCAGGGTCTTGAGAAACTGGATAATAAAATCTTTGTCTTCCCGGGACGGGTTGCGTCCCAGTTGGTACTTGAACATCACGTCAACCGCTTCCTCCAGGGTCTTGGCCGAGGCGTCGTGGAAGTACGGTGCGGTGACGGCCACATTGCGCAGGCTGGGCACCTTGAACACATGACGGTCTTCTTCGTCCTTGGTCAACAGGTAGCGCCCCAGGTCCGCTTCGACCGGGTTGCCACGCGCCTTGAAGTAGTCGCCCATCACCCCGAACTTCTGGAACATATTGCCGCCGATGTTGATGCCTTGATGGCAGGCGATGCAGCCGTATTCCTTGAAGCGCTGGTAGCCGTATTTTTCCTGGGTCGTGAGAATCTCGGTGTTGCCCAGCAGGTATTGGTCAAAGCGTGAATTGGGCGTGAGCAGCGTGCGCTCATAGGTGGCCAGGGCGTTTTGCACATTGGCGGCGGTGACACCGTCGGGGTAGGCCTGGCTGAAGGCGCGCTGGTAGAGGGGCAGGTCGGTGAGGTTTTGCACCACGGTCTTCCAGTCGCTGCCCATCTCCACCGGGCTGATGACCACTTGTTCGATCTGCGCCTCCAGCGTGTCGACCCGGCCATTCCAGAACTGTTTGAAATTCAGGCTGGCGTTGAACACCGAGGGGGTATTGATCGCGACCGGTTTGCCGTCGAACCCCAGGGAGAACGGCGTGTTGTCGGCGCCGCCGCTTTCCAGTCGGTGGCAGCTGGCGCAGGACAGCGTGTTGTTCACCGACAGGCGCGGCTCGTTGAACAGTCGGCGGCCCAGTTCGACCTTGGCCGCGTCCAGCACCGGCACCGGCACCGGCGGCAAAGGTTTGAGCGCTTCGTCCAACGGCGCGGCGATCACCGGCAGGCCGAGCCCCAGCAGCAGGGCCAGACCTGAACCGTAGGTTGAGAGGTGTCTCAAGCGAGCACTCCTTGCAAGCGTGGGGTTATGGACGGGTTATCGGCATGACGCTGCCTACCTGCAGCAACTGTGCGAAATCTTTTGCCGGCACGGCCTTGCTGAACAGAAAACCCTGGCCCTCTTCGCACTCCTGCGCTTTGAGGAACTCCAGCTGTTCAATGGTTTCCACCCCTTCGGCGATGATGTTCAACTCCAGGCTCTTGCCCATGCCGATCATTGCGCTGATCAATTGCGCGTCCTGGTTATTCACGTTCAGGCCGCGCACAAAGGATTGGTCGATCTTCAACACATCAATGGGAAAGCGTCGCAGGTAGCTGAGGCTGGAATAGCCGGTGCCGAAATCATCCAGCGCCAGGCGTACGCCCATGGCCTTGATCTTGTGCAGGAGCTCCACGGTTTCGTCGACGTTCTGCATCAGCACGCTTTCGGTGATTTCCAGTTCCAGCAGGGTCGGGGGCAGCCCGGTTTCCTTCAGGATCGTCGCCAGGTTGCCGACAAACTCACGCTGACGAAAGTCGATGGCCGAAATATTGGCGGACATGCGCAACTCCGGCAGGCCCATCACGCGCCAGGCTTGTGCTTGCTCGCAGGCCTGGCGCAGCACCCATTGGGTCAAGGGCACGATCAGCCCGCTGTCTTCGGCCACCGGAATGAAGTCCACCGGGCTGACCCAGCCCGAACGCGGCTGGAACCAGCGTATCAACGCTTCGGCGCCGACAATGCGCCCGGATATCAGGTCCAGCTTGGGTTGGTAATGCAGCACGAACTCATCCCGCTCCAGCGCCTGGCGGATCGCGCTTTCCAGGTTTTGCTGGTGTTGGGCGCGCAGGTTCATGTCTTCGGTATAAAAACTGAAATCGTCCGGGCCACGTTCCTTGCTGGTGTGCATCGCAGTTTCGGCGTGCTTGATCAGCTCCACCGCATTAGCGCTGTCATTGGGGTAGATGCTGATGCCCAGGCTGGCGGTGACGCTCAGGTCATGCCCGGCGACATGGCGAGTGGCGCTGATGGCCCGCAGGAGTTTGTGGGCGATGTGCTGGGATTGCTGCGGGTGCTGCACGTCATTGAGCAGAATCACAAACTCGTCGGAGCCGTAGCGAAACACCGAATCCGAGCTGCGTACCGCCGCCACCAGGCTCAGGCTGACCTGTTGCAGCAGCTCGTCGCCCACCGGGTAACCCAGGGCGTTGTTGATGCGCTTGAAGCGGTCGAGCCCGATAAACATCACCGCCAGCTGGGTGTCGTGCCGCCGACCGATGGCAATGGCCTGGGTCAGCCGGTCGCCCAGCAGGGTGCTGTTGGGCAACTCGGTGAGTGTGTCGTATTGCAGCAGGTGCGAGACCTTGAGCAGTTCCTGCACGCGTTCTTCGATGGTGTGCTCAAGGCCGATCACCTTGAGGGCGACGTCCTGAGCCAACTGCCACTTCCAGGTCAGGGCGCTGGCCATCTGGCGGATCTCCAGATGGTCGAAGGGTTTTTTCAGGATCAGCAACTGGTCATTGTATTTAAGCCGTGCTTCGATGGCTTCGAAGGAATAGTCCGAATAGGCGGTGCACAGCGCAATCTGCAGGTTGGGGTCGACGTTCCACAGTTGCTCGATGGTTTGCAGGCCATCCCAGCCCGGCGGCATGCGCATGTCGATAAACACCATGGCATACGGCGCATTGTCGGCCAGGGCTTTGTTTACAAGGGCCAGGGCTTCCTGGCCCTGGTAGGCGGAATCGAGCTGGAACGCCTGGCGCACTTTGGTGGCGGTGCCGAACAGCGCTTCCTCCAGACTGTCCAGGGACGGTTCACCCTGTGCATCGGCACAGAGGATCTTGCGAAAGTCCTGATGAATGGAGGCTGTGTCATCGACAATCAGGATGCGCCGGTTGGCCCGCGCCGAGCTCGAGTTCATGGTGCAACCCCTGACGGCAAAAGGTTCGACAGCATAACGAGTCCTTCCCTGGTTCCAAATTTGAGCTGGGCGAGCGGCCTGCTTTGACAGCATAGTCCAGCAACCTTGAAATCGACGGCCAGTTGGCGTCAAATCAACCCCGCGCCAAAAGCAAGGGAATACCGCTTGGCACAAGGGTTCAATTTAGTTCAATTCAGTTCAATGTGAAGGCGCAGCAGGCATGGATGAACAACTCGCTACCAAACCCACGATTTTGCTGGTCGACGATGAAGAATCGATCCTCAACAGCCTGCGTCGCCTGTTGCGCGGCCAACCCTTTGATGTGGTATTGGCCGGCGGCGGCGCACAGGCCCTTGAGATCATGGCGGCCCAGCCGATCGACCTGGTGATGAGCGACGCGCGCATGCCCGGCATGGACGGCGCGCAACTGCTGGCCGAGGTCCACCGGCTGTATCCCGGTACCAGTCGCATCCTGCTGACCGGTTACGCCGACCTGCCGATGATCATCAAGGCGATCAACGAAGGGCAGATCCACCGCTATATCGGCAAGCCCTGGAACGACGACGAGCTCAAGCTGATCCTGCAACAGGCCCTCGAACACCAGCGCCTGGAACGCTTGACCCATGCCCAGAACGATCAGCTCAAGCTGCTCAATGCCACCCTGGAAAAGCGCGTGGCCGCGCGCACCTCGGAGCTGCAGCAAACCGCCGACATGCTCGACCTGGCCTACGAAGAGCTCAAACGCAGCTACGTGACTGGCACCGAAGTGTTTTCGTTGCTGGCCAACCTGCGCCTGCCCAAGAACAAACAGACCAACCGCGCGCTGATCGAACTGGTGCGCGTGTACTGCGCCGCCCAGTACGTCGACGAGGCCAGTTCGCGTGACCTGGCGATGGCCGCTGCGCTGTATAACATCGGCAAGCTGAGCTGGAGCGACAGCATGTTGATCGAGCCGGCCGACAAACTGTACAGCACCGATCGCGAGCGGTACCGCGGCTATCCGGCCCAGAGCGAGTCGTTGTTGATGACCCTGGAGCCGATGAAGGATGCCGCGCGGATCATTCGCCATCACCAGGAACGCTGGGACGGCAGCGGGTTTCCCGACCATCTCAAGGGCGATGCGATTCCATTCGGTTCGCGCCTGCTGAAACTGGCGGTGGACTTCATCGAGCTGCAGAAAGGGCTGATCCTCGAGCGGCATATGAACAGCGACGAAGCGCTGTTGTATATCCGCAAATATGCCGGTCGTTTATACGACCCGGACCTGGTCGAGGACTTCATCCTGGCCTGCGCCACGTTCCTCAGCGATGTCACCCTGGGCGACCCGACCGTCAAAGTGCTGACCACCCGCGAACTGGAAGACGGCATGGTCCTGGCGCGCAACCTCAATGCCGACAACGGCATGTTGCTGCTCAACGCCGGCAAGGTGCTGAACCTGCCACTGGTGGACAAGCTGATCGCGTTCGAGGCGATGGAAGGGGCCAAGTACAGCGTGTTCATCAAGGAACCGGACGAGCTGCCGGCTCATCCGTAGCGGTAACGGTCTGGTCGCCCGTGCCGTCTAGAGTCCCCAGGCTTTCAGCTTGCTGGCGTGATAGTCGATGATGCCGCGCAGGATGAAGATATCCTTTTCATCTTCTTTTCCGGTTTTCTCGAAGGCCGCTCGCCATCGACCCCGGCCGGAACCGGGGTCCAGTTGCGGCAAATCGACATAGGTAAAATTACCAATCTTCTTGCGGCTCACGCGACCGGCTTCGATATCCTGAATGATTTCCTCAAGTTTGGTTTTTGCACTGTCCGGCAAAAGAGATATTTGGGCGGCCGCCAGTTCGTCGATATGTACGATGTTGGGCGCCGCCTCCAGGGACACGAGGGGTTGCGCAGGTGCCGGGGAGGCGGGCGCTGGTGATGGTTTTTCGACTTTTTTGGTTCGGGCCTGGGGACTGGTCAGTTCAAGAGGCGTTGAAAAATGTGGAATGTTTTTTTCAAAATCAGCGACGGTCAGGCTGTCGACCATTTTGACGTTGGTGGGGCTGCCTGTTCGTCTGATGTGTGATATCGCGATATAAGGTATACCGGATTTTTTAAAATCATCCGAATAGGACTCTACGCCAAGTCGCTTCAACTTTTCCCTAAACCTTACAGTGCTAAATGTTCTGAATGACTCTTCAACGCTGCTATCAGATAAAAGCCGCTCCAGGGCCTTCTCCTGTGTAATGTTATTGTCCGAGGCAATTTTGCTAACAATTTGCCGTCGTCCTTTTTCATCGAGAAATGCATTGAGATTATCTTGATAAATACTTGAGACTTCGTACTTTTTTTCAAAATCCTGCAGGCTCCTCAGTTGTTTGTTGGTAATGGCATAGCCTACAAAGTGTGCGTTGGTGTCAGGGTCAGTAATTCTAATGGATCTTTGTATGCTTTTTAAAAGGTAGTTGTCTCTTCCGATCATTCTTTTGATTCTGACAAAGATACTGTCTTTCTCTATGGGTAACAGTCCCATGAACAGAGTGGTGTTGTGAATGTGCAGATGAACATCCACATCGGCCTTCAACGTCAACAATGCGTCGCGTAACGGCCCGGGCGGCTGGCGTCTCAAACCTTCCTGGCGTGCGACCATGCTTCTAAAGGTGGCTTCATCCACATGAGGCCCCATGAGCTGTCGAGCGTGAGCAAGCAGTCGTTGTTTTTGTGTGAAAGGGAGCGTTTTGACTTCCTCTCCATAATGCCGCATCCGTTCGTCCGACAAATAAACGTGCAGTGCCGTGATCAAGTCTTCATCCACCTGCTCTTCGGCGCTAAGCGGGCGCAGCGCGCCCAGCGCCTGTCCTCCTCCCCGCGTCGTTCTGTCAAAGCGCGGCTTCCAACTTTTCGCGTCTCCTGGCACCACCATAAAGTCCGGTTTACTTGCGGTCGGATGTTTGACATAGCGCGCGCCCTTTTCAACATAAGACGCATACAGATAATAGCGACCGCCCGTCTCCCGAATGGCGATAAATTGATGGTTGCGCCCGTCAATAAAACTCGGTGCGCCCATGCTGCGCGACAGCGTGTAATGGTTCGTTGCGGCAAATGCCTCGACGTCAAAGAGCGGATCAATATGTTTAGGCAATCGATACGCGGTGACATCGACCCAGGCCGGCTCCAGCGGTCGGATCGAATGCTCGGCTACGTCGAAGTCGATTTTGCGCTCGCCGTCGACTTTCTTGACCAGCGCTGGGGCGCCACGCCCCAGTTGTCGGGCCCTGCGCGAGCCTCTGGCGATGCCCCGCGACAAAAACGACAAGGCTTTCTTGGCCGGCAACAGATCGGCCAATGCATCGACAACCTCAGCACCAAACATAAAGGCATTCACCGCCGATTCTTGTGATATGTCGGCGTTACTCTTGGAGCGGTAATCGGCGTGCGCCAGTTGAAAGCCAAGCTGCACCGAATACAGGTAGGCGTGAAGATCACCGCTGATGAGGGTCAAGGTATAACGGTGCACACCGCGTGTGTCCGTGAAGATCCGCTCACGTTCTTGCGTGTCGCTGGTAGCCATTCGTCGTGTGAAATAGGCGCGCCATTCGGGTGTTGATTTCAATGTGTCCAATTGCACAAGACCCAGGGCAAGTTCCCTGAACGGCGCGTTATCAGGAGCATCCGGGGTATACAGGACGCAGGCGCCGTCAGCCCTGGTGCCTTTTCGCTGAATCACCAGAACGCCATTGATGACCTGTCCGCCCCGGCCCCTTTCAAGCCCGCTGCCCATCACCAAAAGGTTCGCCTCTATATCGAAGGTGCCGACCTGTGGGCGGGTTACCGAGTCGGGGTAGTGCGTGATCGTCTGTATCCAATCAAAGCCACTACCGGGCGTCTTGAAGGTGAACAGGTCCTGGATAGCCGGGTTCAGCTGGCTCTCAAGGGCATCCTTGTTCATTTTTGCCGCATTGGCGCGCTGCCAGGCCCTGGAAAACTCGCGACCTTCGCCGTTTTGCGAGAAGGCTGATCGGAGGTATTCAGCATACTTTTTGCCGATGTCGGCCTCCTGGGCGAGGGCGCGCAACGCTGCATCGTCGAGTCGGCCCTGGTTGTGTCCCGAGGTATCGATGATGTCGGCGCTGGCAGTGATCGTTCTGTGCAGTGCATGAATGGTCAGAGGTTCGATATTGCGCCGGGCATAACTGCCCAGGGTGCGCAGGTCCACAACGGATTTGGTCTGCCAGGTGCCCTTTGTCAACTGTCGAGTGTGTAAGAACTGCGGGATGTCGATGCCCGGATCGTCACTGATATAGACCGTGTCGAAGTGTTCGTCGCGATAACCCGACACCGTAACGGGCAACGACGATGTCACGCGCAGCTTGACCAGGCTCTTGTAGGGGGCCACGTCCACATCGGCATATTCCGGCTTCAGTTTCTTCAATGTCTGGTCGGCTTCGTTTTCGGCGAAAGAGGTCAGTGTCGGCATCTTTTCAAGCAAGGGAAGGAGCGTCTCGCTGCTCTCGATCATCGCTTGTAGCCGCTGGCGGTACAGGGCCTGGTCCGAGGGTTCGGCGGTGCTCAACCAATCGGCTTCGCGGGCTTGAACCAGGCGTAGATTGCGTGCCGCGAGGGCCCAGCAGACATCCAATTGCGGTGCTAAGTCCGCGACCCGATCAAGCTCCTGCGTCACCGGCATCGTGTCTCCGCGCAGCGCCTCGCGGACATTGTGGTGTTGCCAGGTGCGCAGTGAGCGCACGCTGCTGGCAATCACATCGGTGGCTATTTTCGACGGGGCTGCGGCCATCAAGGGCGAGTCACCGAGCTCGGCGCGAGCCTTGGTCGGCAGGCTGGCAGCCAGCAGCTCGCTGGCCGGGTCACGCTTGCGCAGGCGCGCCGCCACGGCTGAGTTTAACCGGTCCAGGTTTTCATATTCCTCAAACCCTTCCCCAGGGGTATAGAGCAGTACGCTGCCCACGGGCGGCGTTTGCGGCGTGGCGCTGAAGATGAATGCCCCGGCAAATTGACTGCCACCGTCCAGCGTCAACCGGTAGACGCCGCAGCGGCCGTCGGCAGGCAGTATGCGTTCACGCGTCGCTGCGTCCGGGTACTTGAGCACGGTGTCCGCCAGCGTTCGTCCAGCGGGCGACAGCGTTCCATCAAGACTGCGTAATGCCAACTGATGAGCGAGCATCTGGCGACGCACGGCGATCAACTGGTGCTCTGTGTCGGGTTGCCCGTTCTCCCGCTGCCGCCAGAATGCTCTCAGTTCGGTGGTACAGGCCCTTTCTAGCACGCGCGCCAACGCTTGCGGCGGATGGGAGGTGGACAGGCGCTTGTCCGGCTCCAGCGTTCGCCCCTCCCGATAGAAGGCGCCTGGCGCTTGCGCCAGATAGTCGTGCGCGTCCGGCAACCGTAGCCTGCTGAGCAGTGTGCCGAGAGGCTCACTGCTCAGCAGGTGGTTTTGGCCCTGTTCGTCTTCACGGTAGCGACTGTAAAAGATCTGGTTCGGATCGATGATGCCGTGCAAGTCGGGAAACAGTGCCGCCAATTGTTGTTGATAGAGGCTCTCCAGGCTCGGTTGCTCAAGGAGCAGGTCGCCGGTTTGGGCGTTGAGCCTGGCAAGTTCGCGAATAAGCTGCGCCTGTTGTTTTTCGACAGGTTGGTTCGCAATCGGCACGACGGGCAGTGTCATGGGTTGCACGCTGGTGGGCGGGACGCTGTCGGCCTGGCGCGGCTGCGGCGGCTGCGGCGGCTGCGGCGGCTGCGGCGGCTGCGCGGGTGTGGGTGAAATGTGCATGGATGACTCGTATGCGAGGGGCAGCGTCGCCGCGGGAGCGGCGTGCCCGGCTAAAGATGAGTCTTGAGTGTAGGGTTGGCGATGATCGGCATTGCGGTGCATGTATGTCGGGAAAAATTGCCTGATGGCGATGAGCATGTGATCCTTCGCGCTTTCCCCCGAGGTTTCATTCGATGTCCATGACCATCCGCATCGCCGCCGCTGTCCTGATCAACGACCTCGGCGAGACGTTGCTGGTGCGCAAGCGCGGTACCCAGGCTTTCATGCAGCCGGGCGGCAAGATCGATGCCGGTGAACAGCCTGCCCAGGCCCTCGCGCGTGAACTGTACGAGGAGCTGAACCTGCATATCGACCTGGAACAGGCCGCGTACCTCGGGCAGTTTTCGGCGCCGGCGGCCAACGAGCCGGGCTTCACCGTGCAGGCCGAGTTGTTCCAGGTGCACGTCAACGTGCCGGTAAGCGCGGCTGCCGAGATCGAAGAGCTACGCTGGATCGACCCTACGGGTGACGGCGGTTTGCACTTGGCGCCGTTGACGCGTGACCTGGTCCTGCCGTTTTACCGTGCGTCGCTGGTTGCCCGCGCCTGATGCCCTCGCCGCCGATGTTCATCCGCGCGCTGGTGGCCAGTGACGCCGAGGCCTATCGGGCATTGATGCTCGAAGCCTACGCGCGCTATCCCCAGGCCTTCACCTCCAGCGTGGCCGAGCGCGCGTCGATGCCGTTGAGCTGGTGGGAAAAACGCCTGGACAACCCGCTGGACCGGCTGCTCGGCGCGTTTGCCGGTGATGAGCTGGCGGGTATCGTCGGTCTGGCCTTCGAACCCCGCGAAAAGGCGCGGCACAAGGTGACCTTGTTCGGCATGTACGTAAATGCGGCGTATCAGCGCCTGGGCCTCGGGCGCCAATTGGTCGAGGCGGCGCTCGATGAAGCGCGTCAACAGGCGCGCCTGAAGGTGATTCAACTGACCGTCACCGCCGGCAACGACGCAGCGTTTGCGCTCTATCGGCGTTGCGGGTTTATCCAGTACGGCCTGGAGCCGCTGGCGGTGCGGGTGGGGGTGGATTACTTCGACAAGATCCACATGTGGCGCGAGCTCAAGGCCGACTGAGCTGCAATGGGGGAGGGGCTTGTGCCCTCCCACATTTTGTCCTCGTTGATTCAGACATTGTGTTGATCAGCGCACCGCACTCACCCCATCCAATGTCGAAAACGATGTGTCCTTGGCCGTCAGCAAAAAGTCGCGCATGTACGGCGCATCCAGCATGTCCGCGCGAATCCCTGCATACAACGTCGCAAACAGCCCTTTCTCGCCCAAGCGCTTGGCCTTCACGTAGCCGCGCGAGCTGTATTCATGCAGCGCCCAATGCGGCATGCCGCATACGCCGCGACCGCTGGCCACCAGTTGCATCATCATCACTGTCAGTTCCGAGGTGCGCACCTGCGCGGGTTCCACATCGGCCGGTTCCAGAAAACGCGTGAAGATGTCCAGGCGGTCACGCTCCACCGGGTAGGTGATCAGGGTTTCGGTGAGCAGATCCTCGGGCACGATATACGCCTTGTGCGCCAGTGCGTGCTGGTTGGCCACGGCCAGCATGGCTTCGTAGGTAAACAGCGGCACATAGGTGATGCCCGGCAGTTCCAGCGGGTCGGAGGTCACCACCAGGTCGAGGTCGCCTCGGGCCAGGGCCGGCAGCGGGGCGAAGGCAAAACCCGAGGCCAGGTCCAGTTCGACTTCGGGCCAGGCATCGCGGAACTGGTCGATGGTGGGCATCAACCATTGGAAACAGCTGTGGCACTCGATGGCCATGTGCAAACGCCCGGCGGTGCCGCCGGCCAGGCGCGCGATATCGCGCTCGGCACCGCGCAGCAGCGGCAGGGTAGCGTCGGCCAGTTGCAGCAGGCGCAAACCGGCGCTGGTGAAGCGCAGCGGCTTGGTCTTGCGCACGAACAACGGCATGCCCAGGCGTTCTTCCAATTCCTTGAACTGGTGGGACAGTGCCGATTGCGTCAGGTGCAGGCGCTCGGCGGCTTCCACCAGGCTGTCGGCTTCGCGCAGGGCATGCAGGGTCTTGAGGTGACGGATCTCGAGCACGGGCTCTCCATGAAGACAATTTGTGATGAAAACGGATAGCGTGAGTTTGTCTCATGTTGCAAAGCCTGTCGACCATGACCGCCGGGCACACTTCATCAAACTGTCATGGAACTGTGGCAGCGCGCTTGAACAAACTTCATCAGACTCGCGTTCTACTGGGGTTCTGCGTTTCGGTGTTTTTCATGCGTGTGTTGCTTTTGTTGGCCGCTCTTGTGTTCGGCCTGCCGTCTTTTGCGGCGTCTCGATGTGATGTCAATGTCCCGACCCAAACGGTCGACCTGGAAACGGTGAGCATCGCCTACCAGAGCATCGGCCGTGCGTCCGATCCGGCCTTGCTGCTGGTGATGGGCCTGGGCGGGCAGTTGATCCACTGGCCGGATGAGGTGGTGGTTGCCCTGTGCCAGCAGGGTTTTCGGGTGATCCGCTACGACAACCGCGACGTCGGCCTGTCCACCTGGCGCCAGGCCCCGGCCACTGCCAATCTCACCTTTGAAGTGCTGCGCTACAAGCTCGGCCTGCCGGTGGCGGCGCCCTACACCCTGACCGATATGGCCGATGATGCCTTGGGGTTGATGGATGCGCTGCAGATCCGGCAGTTCCATGTGCTCGGTGCGAGCATGGGCGGCATGATCGCCCAGCACCTGGCGGCCATGGCGCCGCAGCGGGTGGAGAGCCTTACCCTGGTCATGACCAGCTCCGGCGCCGAAGGCCTGCCGGCACCGAGTGCGGCGCTGGTGCAGTTGCTGTCCCGACGCGGCGCGCCGAACCGTGAGGTGGCTCTGGAACAACAGGCCGATTTGCTCGCCGCACTCGGCAGCCCGACGGTAAAGGACGACCGCCAGGCGTTGCTGCATCAGGCGGCGCTGTCCTACGACCGCGCCTTCAACCCGGACGGTGTGAAGCGCCAGATCATGGCGATCCTCGCCGAGCCCAGCCGTGTGCCGCTGCTCAACCAACTGCGCGTGCCGACCCTGGTGGTGCACGGCACCGCCGACCCGCTGTTGCCGGTGATGCACGGCGTGCACCTGGCCGCGCATATCCAGGGCAGCCAGTTGAAGTTGATTCCCGGCATGGCCCATCGTTTCCAGGAAGCGTTCAAGGCACCGTTGTTGATGGCGGTGTTGCCGTACCTGCAAGCCCATCGTGAAGATGCCGCGCATTGGGCTCAGATTGATCAGGTGGCGCCTGCGAAGCTGTTGTGAGGTGGTGTATGGTGCAACCTTTGCGGCACATTTTGCCTACGAGGTTGCCTGTCATGAGTACTCCCCTGAAAATCGATTTCGTCAGCGACGTGTCCTGCCCCTGGTGCATCATCGGCCTGCGCGGCCTGACCGAAGCCCTCGACCAGTTGGGCGCCGAGGTGCAGGCCGAGATTCATTTCCAGCCGTTCGAACTGAACCCGAACATGCCCGCCATCGGTCAAAACATCGTCGAACACATCACCGAGAAATACGGCTCCAGCGCCGAAGAGTCCCAGGCCAACCGTGCGCGCATCCGCGACATGGGCGCCGCGCTGGGCTTTGCGTTCCGCACCGACGGCCAAAGCCGCATCTACAACACCTTCGACGCGCACCGCCTGCTGCATTGGGCCGGTTTGGAAGGTTTGCAGTACAACCTCAAGGAGGCGCTGTTCAAGGCCTACTTCAGCGATGGCCAGGACCCGTCCGACCACGCCACCCTGGCGATCATCGCCGAAAGCGTCGGCCTGGATATCCAGCGCGCCGCCGCGATCCTGGCTTCGGATGAATACGCCGCCGACGTGCGCGAGCAGGAGCAGCTATGGATCTCCCGTGGCGTGAGCTCGGTGCCGACTATTGTGTTCAACGACCAATATGCGGTGAGCGGTGGCCAGCCGGCTGAAGCGTTCGTGGGCGCGATTCGCCAGATCATCAACGAATCCCGATCCTGAAGCCGAACACAAATCAAAATGTGGGAGGGGGCTTGCTCCCTCCCACATGAGTTCACCGCAGTCTTCAAGAGTTCGCTCGTTCACCCGCTGGCCCGTCCCTTGCATTGACCCCCCTAAAGCCTTAGGGGAACACTGCCTTGAATATTCTTGACCTCGATCACAGCCTCACGGCCCAAGCGCCGATTGCCCGGCGCTTGGCCAGTGGCCGTGCCACCCGCATCGACCTGCTGGACCTGGGCCCCAAGCTGCGTCTGTGGTCCACCGAAAAAACCTGGAAGCGCTTTGCCGAACGCTTGGCCAAACGGCCCAGGCCCACGGATGCGCGGCCGGACATCCTGTTTGTCGGCTCCGGCGATTATCACCACCTGACCCCGGCGTTTCTGGCCGACCTCAAGGAGCCCATCAGCCTGATCCACTTCGACAACCACCCCGACTGGGTGCGCTTTGCGCCCAAGCGTCACTGTGGCTCATGGGTCAACCGCGCGTTGAAGATGCCGGCGATCAAACGCATCGTCACCCTCGGCCCGTGCAGCGATGACCTGCACAACCCGCAACTGCGCGGCGGCAACCTCGGCGCCCTCAAGCGCGGGCAATTACAGCTGTTTCCCTGGCAGCATCCGCCGTCGAAAGTGTGGGGCAGGGTGGGCGATGGCGCCGGTCACCAGCAGCAGGAGAACCACCTGCATTGGCGCAACCTGGCGCAGCTGGATTGGACGGCGTTTCTTGAACAGATGATCACCAGCCTGCCCACCGAGGCGATCTGGATCACCATCGACAAAGACGTGCTGGCCAGCGAAGACGCGGCCACCAACTGGGACCAGGGCGGCATGCGTCTGAGCCACTTGCTGCAAGCCCTGCGCGCGTTGGCCGCGCGCAAGCGCATCATTGGCATCGATGTATGCGGCGAGTTCGCCACGCCGGCGTTCAGCAACGCGTTCAAGCGCTGGGAGGCCAAGTCCGACCAGCCGCCGCCGCAGCGTTGGAGGCCTGAGGATCTGCAGCGCAATGCCGCGACCAATGAAGCCTTGATCGAGCTCTTTGAGGAGTTGTTCCCGTGAGCCTGACCGTGGTGTTGCTGGTGGCGTTTTCCATCGTCCTCGATGTAATCGGCCAGCTGTGTTTCAAGCTGGGTCTCGATCGTTTGCCGGAACTGGAAGGCGGTTTTCGCCTGAATGCGTTCTGGGGCCAGGTGTTCAATGCGCCGTTGCTGTGGGCCGGGATCGGCGCCTATGTCATCGAATTTTTCGTGTGGCTCGAAGCCCTGTCCCGCGCGCCGTTGAGCCTGTTGTTCCCGGCGGCGGCGCTGGCCTATTGCGGGGTGGTCCTGGTGGGCAAGGTGGTACTGGGGGAAACCGTCAGCCGCCGGCGCTGGCTGGGTACGTTGGTGATCACCCTGGGGGTGATGTTGGTGGCCGTTGGCGGGAGTCAGACATGAATACGCAGACGTGGTTGCACGGGCGGTTCGGCACGGTTGTGCTGTGGGCCTTGCTGATCTGCACCGAGAGCGCCGGGCAGTTGTTCACCAAAGTCGCGGGCGATCAGTTGGGGCAGATGGACTTCAATTGGCAGTGGCTGGTCGAGGTGGCGCGTAATCCCGGGATCCTGGCGGCGATTGCCTGCTACATCGGTGCGTTTTTCGTGTGGATGCTGATCCTGCGACGCAGCAGTCTGTCGCTGGCGTTTCCACTGAGTTCGCTGGTGTTTGTGGTGGTGTTGCTGGGGTCGTGGCTGGGGCTGGGTGAACATATCAGCCCGCTGCACTGGGTGGGAGTGGCGGTGATTATTGGCGGGATTGCGCTGTTGGCCGAAGGTGAAGAGAACTGAAAAATATCGCTATGGAATGAGGACTAATGTGGGAGGGGCTTGCTCCCACATTTTTAACCCGTGTGAGTTAGTCGAAGGTGTAGCTGATCGCCGTCTGCACCTGTCCCTGGTTCACCTCGCCGGTCTGCCGGACGATGCTGCTGCCCGCCGCCGAACCCACCAGGTGTACCCAGCTGGCGCTGGTCAGCAGTGACCAGTTGGGGGCCAGCGGAAACTGAAAACTCTGGTTCAACGTCACGTTCTGGAAACCGCCACTGGCGTTGTAGGCCTTGAAACCCGTAGCTGCCGCTTCGTTGGCATCCACGCCGAAAAACGTCTGGGTCTGGCGCGCGTCGGCGAAGTGCGCCACCAGGCCGCTGCTGCCGATGATCCCGCCGCCCAGCGGGTAGCCCAGTTCGCCACCGACCTTGCCCAGCGCGCCGCTCTGCGCGTGGCCGCCGCCGACGGCCTGGCCCAGTTGCGCATAGACGCGCCAGAAGTCGGCCGGCGCGTATTGGATGAAACCCCCGACCTCGGCCATGTCCGACACATTGCGCAGGCCTTGCAGCGAGCCGTTGGAGGTGCGTCCCTGCAAATAATTGATATACGGGCCGGCCGTAAAACCGTGGGTGTCCAGCGCGCTCCACGTCAGGCCGTCGTCGGTGCCCAGGCTCACGGAGCCCCAGTCCAGGTCGAGATACGGCACCGGCCGGGTTTCATAGCGACTGCCGGTGGGGTCATGGGGTTGGTAGCTGACGCCTGCGCCGACGTCACCGGTGATGCCTTGAGCCTGGGCGGTGAGGCTCAATAAGCCGGCCAGTGCAGCGCATGTGATCCGCAACATGGTCACAGTTCCTTGAGTGAATACACGCGCATGAACGCGCAAACCTGCGCGCCTGTGCAAGCACTCATCTTGTTTGTAGCAAGCTACAAAAATTGTAGCTTGCACGACACAAATCCCCCGCACACACCGAGCAAAGCCCCGGTTCCATTGGGTTATGGCCAATTGGCACAGTCCCTGCTCTACCCCTGGTGCAAGCGCAGACAGCGCACTCCATCAAGGTAACCGCAATGATCGACTGGCATATCGTGTGCGACTTCGACGGGACCATCACCCCCACCGACGTCATCGACAACGTCCTCCAACGCTTCGCCGGCCCCGAATGGGAAACCATCGAACAGCTATGGCTGGATGGACACATCGGTTCACGCGAATGCCTGAGCCGCCAATTGGCGCTGATCAAGGCCACGCCCGCCGAGTTGCTGGCGTATTTCGACAGCGTCGAGATCGACCCGGACTTCCCGGATTTCGTCGATCACGTGATCGGCCTGGGCGCGTCCCTCGAAGTGGTCAGCGACGGCATCGAACAAGGCATCGCGCGGATTCTGTCGCGCAACTACGTGACCCTGCTGCCGATTCTCGCCAATCGCCTGCGGCAGGTTGACCAGAACAGCTGGCGCATCGACTTCCCCTATTCAAGCGATGCCTGCCGCGCGGCGTCGGGCAACTGCAAATGCAAGTCCACGCCGAGCAACAAGCGCGTGCTGGTGATCGGCGACGGCAAGTCCGATATGTGCGTGGCCTCCACCGCCGACTTCGTGTTCGCCAAGGGCAGCCTCGCCGAGTACTGCGTCGCCCACCAGATTCCCCATGCGCGCTTCGACTGCTTCGCCCAAGTGCCTGCGCTGCTCGCGCAGCTGCCGCAAAGCGTCGCCGCCAACGCCACCTCCTTTACGACTGACAACCAGGAACTCTTCCATCATGTCTGATATCCGCATCGCCACCGCCGAAGACCAGGTCCTTCTGGATAAGGAAGCCAAGTACTGCTCCTACGGCGACACCGTCCATTACATCGAGCCGCCGCGTATCTTCAGCCGTTGCGAAGGCTCCTATGTATGGGACACCGAAGACCAGGCCTACCTCGACCTGCAAATGTGGTACTCGGCGGTCAACTTCGGCTACGCCAACCCGCGCCTGAATAATGCGCTGAAACAGCAGATCGACACCCTGCCGCAAATCGCCAGCCAGTACCTGCACAAGGGCAAGATCGAGCTGTCGGAAATGATCGCGGTGGATGCCAAGAACAAGTTCGGCCTCGACGGTCGCGTGCACTTCAACGTCGGCGGTTCGCAATCGATCGAAGACTCCTTGAAGGTGGTGCGCAACGCCACCAACGGCAAGAGCCTGATGTTCGCGTTCGAAGGCGGCTACCACGGGCGGACCCTCGGCGCCTCGTCGATCACCTCCAGCTACCGCTACCGTCGTCGCTACGGTCACTTCGGTGAGCGTGCGCAATTCATCCCGTTCCCCTATCACTTCCGTGGCCCCAAGGGCATGACGAAAGAGGAATACGGCAGCCATTGCGTGCAGCAATTCGCCCGCCTGTTCGAGACCGAATACAACGGCGTGTGGGACCCGAAAGTCGGCCAGAGTGAATACGCCGCGTTCTACGTCGAGCCGATCCAGGGCACCGGCGGCTACGTGATCCCGCCGATGAACTTCTACCGTGAACTCAAGCAGGTATTGGATCAGCACGGCATCCTGATGGTGTCCGATGAAATCCAGATGGGCTTCTACCGCACCGGCAAACTCTGGTCGATCGAGCATTTCGACGTGCAGCCGGATGTGATCGTTTTCGGCAAGGCGCTGACCAACGGCCTCAACCCACTGGGCGGTATCTGGGCCCGTGAAGAGTTGATCAACCCTAAGGTCTTCCCGCCAGGCTCCACCCATTCCACCTTCGCTTCCAACCCGTTGGGCACCGCGGTGGGCCTGGAAATGTTCAAGATGACCAACGAAGTCGACTACGGCGCGATGGTCATGGCCAAGGGCAAATTCTTCCTCGAAGGCCTGCAGGACCTGCAAAAACGCTTCCCGATCATCGGCGACGTCGACGGCCTGGGCCTGGCCCTGCGCTGCGAAATCTGCGGACCGGATGGTTTCACGCCGGATAAGGCGACCCTGGACTACATGGTCGAAGAAGGCATGAAGGGCGACATGGTGGTCGATGGCCGCAAACTCGGCCTGATCCTCGACGTGGGCGGTTACTACAAGAACGTGATCACCCTGGCCCCGTCCCTGGAAATCAGCTACCCGGAAATCGAGCTGGGCCTGAAGCTGCTGGAACAATTGCTGGTGCGGGCAACCAACCGGTGAACAGTGCAGAGATCGACCTCGGTGAAGGTGATGCCGGCTTCGTTCTCGGTGAGGGTCCGGTCGGGATCCTGTTGATCCACGGCCTGACCGGCACCCCGACCGAACTGCGCCAGGTCGCCAAGGGCCTGGCCAAGGTGGGCAATTGCACGGTGTATGTGCCCACCCTGGCCGGGCACTGCGGTGACAACAGCGACCTGCAGGCCACCGGTTGGCTGGACTGGTACGAAGGCGTGCGCAAGACCTTCGTGCAGATCAAGCGGCGGCACGCGCAGGTGTTTGTCGGTGGCTTGTCCATGGGCGCGGTGATGTCGATGTACCTGGCCTCCGAGCATCCGGGCCAGGTCGCCGGCTTGCTGATGTATTCCACCACCTTGAGGTACGACGGTTGGAGCATCAGCAAAATGGCGTTTATCACGCCGTTGCTGATCCGCATTCCTTTCGGCGTGCGCTTGTTCCGCTTCACCGAGAAGCCGCCGTACGGCATCAAGAATGAACGGCTGCGGGCGATCGTCGAGCGGCAGATGAAGGAGGGCCAGAGCAGCGAAGCGGGGTTGTTGACCATGGAAGGCGTCACCGTGCGCGAGTTGCACTGGATGAACGCGGTGGTCAAGAAACGCATGCCCCGGATCAAGGTCCCGGCCCTGGTGCTGCACTCCATCGAGGACGACATCACCAGCCGCTGGAACGCCGATTACGTGGAGCGCCACCTCGGCGGGCCGGTGACCAAGGTCCTGCTGGACAACTGCTACCACATGATCACCGTCGACCTGCAATACCGGCGGGTGATCGAGTTGAGTGCCGACTTCATCAGCCGGCAAGTTTCCTGTGGTGAGCAGTGCTGTTGTGGTGAGCAGGCTTGTCCCGCGCTGGGTGGCGAAGCCGCCCCAAAACCCGCCATCGCGATCTAGCTGGAGATATTTCGTGCCTGGAATGGGGTGGCTTCGCCACCCGGCGCGGGCGGTGCGACGATTCGACAAGCCCGCTCACCACAAACATCCTTTTCACCACAACAACTCCAACTGGAAGTAGACGTGATCACCACCCAAGCCTTCGCCACCATCCGGGCCCTCCAGCGCAGTGCCTGGAACGATTGTTTTCCGGGTGCCCTGGAGGACTGGGACTATTACGTCGCCGTGGAAAACGCCGCCATCGCTGATTTCCAGTGGCGCTACCTGGCGGTTTACGAAGATGGAACCCTGGTGGCGGTCGCGCCCGCGTTCATCACCCATTACCGCCTCGACACCACGGTGTCCGGCGCCGGCAAGCGCTTGACCGAACGCCTGGAGCGGCTGTGGCCGGGCGTGTTGCAACTGGGGCTGTACGCCATCGGCTCGCCGGTGGCCGAGCGCTGTGATGCCGGATTTGCCAGCCACGTGCCCGAGTCGCGCCGCCCGCTGTTGCTCAAGCATGTGCTGCACGCCGCGCGCCACGACGCCGATGATTTCGGCATCGGCCTGTTGGCGGTCAAGGACGCACCGAGCAACGATCCGCACTGGGTCGACAGTTGCCGTGCCGCCGGTTTCCAGACGATGCCGAGTTTGCCCACAGGTGTATTGCCGTTGCCCTACGGTTCGGTGGACGCTTACCTCGGCTCGCTGGGTAAATCCACGCGCAAGGACCTGCGCCGCAAACTGCGCGCGCCCGGCCCTCGGGTGGAATGGCGGCGCAATATCGACGACGTGCTGCCTGAGGTCATGCGCCTGTACGAAGCCACGCTGACCCGCGCCGAGTTGCAGTTCGAGCGCCTGCCCGCCAGCTACTTTACCGGTGTGCTCGAACGCCTGGAGTCGCGTGCGGTGTGTGCGCTTTACTGGGTGGACGAGCACTTGGTGGCGTTCAACCTGATGCTGGTCGACGAACAGCGGCTGGTGGACAAGTTTTTCGGGCATGACGTGGCGTTTACCCGTGACTACAACCTGTACTTTCGCAGTTGGCTGACCAACGTCGAGTACTGTATTCGGCACAATATTGCGTTATACGAGTGCGGCCAGGCCGGGTATGCCAGTAAGCTGCGCCTGGGCTGCGAGTTCCAGGGCAACAGCGTGTTCTTCCGGCATCGCAACCGGCTGGTCAACGGCCTGCTCAAGTTGGTAAAACTGTTTATTCGACCGGATCGTTCCGACCCTGCCATGGCTGCTGCGATAAGCGAAACCTGATGATCACCAAGACCCGCCAGAAAGCCCGCCCCTTTGCCATTTCGCGCTGGAGCGTCCAGCGCAAGCTGGTGCTGGCGTTCTGGTTGGTGAGTGTGATTCCCACCATGATTGCGGCGGAGTTGGCCGCTAGCACGCTGTCGCAGATTTTCGACAGCAACGTGCGCATCTGGCTGCAAGAGTCGACCAAGATCGTCAAGGACGAGATCGGCGACATCCTTCACGACAACGCGCGCATGGCCAAGCTGTTCCTGCGCTACATCAGCCCGCCGGACAACAAGCAAGCCGCCCGCCATGACCGGCTGACGGCCGACATCGCCGATGCCACGGACATCGACGTGGTGGCGCTGATTCGCGCCAGTGATCGAAAAGTGGTGTTCACCACCGCCGCCGATGACATCGTGCAACAGATCAGCCTGGCCAAGAATACGGTGCTGCAAACGGTCAAGGTGGGCGGGGCCACCACCGGTATCGTGGTCTCCACTTTCGAGACCAGCCGGGACGGTGTCGACTACCTGCTGCTGGTCGGTACCTACCTGGACAGCAGTTTCCTGACCAGCGTGGCCGATGTGCATTCCCTCGACCTGCGCCTGTACCTGGCCAACCCGGACGGGTTCTCGGAAATCTTCTCGACCCAGCGCTTCGAGGATCACCCCTCGCGCATCCCCAAGACTGTCGAAACCGCCATGCGCGCCACTCGCCAGCCCAGCGAGCAGTTCACCAATAACTACAGCGGCTTGTACTGGCCGATCTTCAACGATGCCGGTGACTTGCAAGGCGTGATCTTCAGCGGCCTGCTGCGCCATAGCAGCCTGATGGGGCTGGTCAACCAGAGCAACCTGTTCGTGCTGATTTTTCTGGTCAGCTCGGCGCTGTCGCTCGCGGCGGGGGTACTGGTGTCGCGGCGCCTGACCCGGCCGCTGCGGGATTTGTCCGAAGGCGTGGGGGCGGTGATCTCGGGCAATTACACGCACCGCGTGGCGGTCAGCGGCGGCGATGAGCTGGCGCAGTTGAGCAGCACCTTCAACCATATGACCGAGCGCCTGGGCGAGTTGCATCACCTCGAGGCCCAGCTGCGCCGACGTGACCGCCTGCATGCGCTGGGTGAAGTCGCCATGGGCCTGGCCCACGAGATCCGCAACCCGCTGGGCATCATCAAGACCGCCACCCAGTTGTTGCACCGCCGCGCCGACCTGCCGGACACCGACAAGCGCCACTTGGAATACGTGATCAGCGAAGTCAGCCGCATCAACGACCTGATCACCGAGTTCCTCGATTTCGCCAAGCCCAACCCGCCGCTGCGCGCGTTGCAGCCGGCGCGCCCACTGGTGGAGGAGATCCTGGGCTTCTGCGCGCCGGAGCTGGCGACACATAACATCGATGCGCAGATCGACGACCAGGCGCCGGGCGCGACGATCTACGCGGACGCCAAGCAGCTCAAGCAGGCGTGCCTCAACCTGATTCTCAACGCCATCGATGCGATGCCCGACGGTGGGCGGCTGACCGTGGGGATTCGCACGGCGGACGGCAACACGGTTATCAGCATTGCCGACTCCGGCCAAGGCATTGCGGCCGACATGATCGAGCGCATCTTTACGCCTTTCGTCACCACCAAGGCCTCGGGCACCGGGCTGGGCCTGGCCAAGGTCTATTCGATCATGGAAAGTCACGACGGCAGCATTGAATGCGCCAGCGAGAAAGATGCCGGCGCCACCTTCAGCCTGTACATTCCAGCGATGGGCGAAGACGACGAGGACACTCATGACGCATAACATTCTGGTAGTCGACGACGAACCCAAGCTGTGCGACCTGCTGGCATCGGCCCTGGGCCAGAACGGCATCCAGGTGTTTATCGCCGGCAACGGCCTGCACGCGCTCAAGGTGCTGGAACAGGAAGACATCGACCTGGTGATCAGTGACTGGCGCATGCCGGGCATGGACGGCCCGGCGCTGCTGGCCGAGATCAAGGTGCGCTACCCCCATGTGCCGGTGATCGTGATGACCGCCTACAGCACGGTGAAGAACGCCGTGCAGTCGATGCGCAACGGCGCCTATGACTACATCGCCAAGCCGTTCGATATCGACGAACTGGACATCACTGTGGCCAAGGCCCTGCAGTTTCGCGACATTCTGCGCGACAACGCACGTCTGCGCGCCGAATTGGATGAGCACGCGCAATTCGACAGCCTGGTGGGCGACAGCCCGGCGTTTCGCAAGGTGCTGCACGCGGTGGATTCGGTACGCGACAGCAGCGCCACTATCCTGCTGACCGGCGAAAGCGGCACCGGCAAGGAAATGGTCGCCCGTGCCATCCACAAGCATGGCAGCCGTGCCGACCAGCCCTTCGTGGCGGTCAACTGCGCGGCCATCCCCGAAGGGCTGCTGGAAAGCGAGATGTTCGGCCATCGCAAGGGTGCGTTTACCGGCGCCGTGGCCGACCGGGTCGGGCGCTTTATGCAGGCCGACAAGGGCACACTGTTTCTCGATGAAGTCGGTGACATGCCGTTGGCGTTGCAGGCCAAGATCCTGCGTGCCTTGCAGGAGCGGGTGATCGAGCCGGTGGGCGACCCGCGAGAACGCAAGGTGGATGTGCGGGTGATTGCCGCCACCAACAAAAACCTGCTCGACGCCGTGGCCGACAAGGAGTTTCGCGAAGACCTGTATTACCGCCTCAACGTGTTCCCGATCCCGTTGCCGCCCTTGCGCGAGCGCGTGGAAGACATTGCGCCGCTGGCTCGTCACTTCGCCCAGACGCTCAGCGCCACCGCCGGCAAACGCATCACCGGTTTCAGCCCTGAGGCGTTGCAGGCCATGGCGGCGTATCACTGGCCGGGCAATATCCGCGAGCTGCAAAACTGCGTGGAGCGCGCGACCATCGTGGCGGCGTCACCGGTGATCGAAGATATCGACTTGCCGGGTTACCTGTTTGCGTCCAAGCCGAGCGGGGAGGGCGGGGTCGCGGCGATCCTCAGCGACGGACCGGGCATTCCCCAGGACCTGGATGCGGCGCTGGCGGAGGTGGAGAAGGCCTATATCCTGGCCGCCTTGCACGAGAGCAATGGGGTGCAGGCGGCGGCGGCGGCGAAGATCGGGATCTCTGAACGCAGTTTCTGGTATCGCCTGAAAAAGCTGGGTATCCAGGTCGACAAGATAGTCCGCTGACTCAACCGGGATAAAAATGTGGAGTGTCAGGTATGGATGCGTACCCAGATACTCACCAGGATCGTCGCCGCCATCAACCACGCTACCGCTGCTACGGCTAAAGAGGCCTCCAGCCGCATCCGATCCACCATCACGTACAACGTCGCCAGGTACACAAAGTACGGAATGATCGACCACATCCCGAACAGGATGGTGGTCTTCAAATCGTCCAGCGAACGGCCCTTGCCGACGATGTAATGGGCGATCAGCGCAAAGGTCGGGAACAGCGGCACCAACCCCGCGATGTAGTAGTTTCTGGTCTTGGCCAGCGCGGCCAGGATCAGTACCACCGCCGCGCCAAGGGCGGCCTTCAGGAACAGATCCATCAGTGACTCAACCCGTATTTCTTGACCTTGTCGAACAGTGTGGTCTTGGCCATCCCCAGCTCCTGGCTGGCCTGGGTCAGGTTGCCGCCGCTGCGTTGCAGGGCGTCGCTGAGCAGGTTGCGCTCAAACGCTTCCACCGCCTCGGTGAAGGCCACGCCCTGGTTGCCGCTGCCGGCGCCGCTTTTCTTGAAGGCGGGCAGGCCGAGGGCGAAGCGTTCGGCGACATTGCGCAGCTCGCGCACGTTGCCCGGCCAGTCGTGGCTCATCAGGCTCGACAAGGTCTGGTTGTCCAGCTCCGGCACGGCGCGGTCGAAGCGTAGCGATGACTGCTGCAGGAAATGCTCGAACAGTTGCAGGATGTCTTCGCGGCGTTCGCGCAGCGGTGGCAGTTCCAGGGTGACCACGTTGAGGCGATAGTACAGGTCGCTGCGGAATTGGCTGGCACGGCTCAGCTCGTCGAGGTCGGACTTGGTGGCGGCGATCACCCGGCAATCCACTGCCACGCTCTGGTTCGAACCCAGGCGTTCCAATGTACGCTCCTGCAACACCCGCAGCAGTTTGATCTGCAGGTTGATCGGCATGCTTTCCACTTCATCAAGGAACAGCGTGCCTTCGTGGGCGTGTTCGATCTTGCCGATACGCCGCTTGCCGGCGCCGGTGAAGGCGTTGGCCTCGTGGCCGAAAATCTCGCTTTCGAAGAGGTTCTCCGGCAGGCCGCCGCAGTTCAGCGCGACGAACTGGTGGGCGTGGCGCCGGCTGAAATCATGCAGGCAACGCGCGACCAGTTCCTTGCCGGTGCCGGTTTCGCCTTCGATCAGCACGTTGGCGGAGGTGTCGGCGACGTTGGCGATCAGCTCGCGCAGGTTCTGCATGGCCGGGGAGCGGCCGATGATGCGGCCTTCCAGGGAGTCGCGCTCTGCCAGCTGGCGGCGCAGCGACCAGACTTCCCGCGCCAGCCCGCGTTGTTCCAGGGCGCGGCGGGCGACGTCCACCAGGCGTTCGGGGGAGAAGGGTTTCTCCATGAAATCGTAGGCGCCGTTGCGCATGGCGCCGACGGCCATGGAGATATCGCCATGCCCGGTGATCAGTACCACCGGCAGGCTTTTATCCAGGGCCTTGAGTCGGGTGAGCAGCTCCAGGCCGTCGATGCCCGGCAGGCGGATGTCGCTGATCACAATGCCCGCGAAGTTTTCGCCGACGCGCGTCAACGCCTCTTCGGCGCTGCCCACGCCCACGCTGGGGATGTCTTCCAGCGCCAGGGCTTGCTGGCAGCCGAGCAGCACATGGGGGTCGTCTTCGACGATCAGCACGGTGAGGTCTTGGGGATCAATATTCATGTCGACTCAGCTGGTTGAGTGCCCGCCAACGGCAGGCTCAGGACAAAGGCAGTACCACCGCCGGCCGGGTGTTCCACGGCGAGGTTGCCGCCGGTCGCCGCCGCGAGGCTGGCGGATAGCGTGAGGCCCAGCCCCAGGCCTTGCTCGCCGGGTTTGGTGGTAAAAAACGGTTCGAACAGATGTTTGCGCGTCTCGGCGTCGATGCCATGCCCATTGTCGCGCACCTGCAGGCGGTATTTGCCTTCGCCGCTGCTGCCTTCCAGCCACAGCTCGGGAGCCGGTTGCGCCTGCATGGCGTCGAGGGCGTTGCCGATCAGGTTGACCAGGATCTGCTCCAGGCGCGTCTGGTCAATCTGCAAGTCAGCGTTGGCAAAGTCGCGGTGCACGGTCAATGGCAGGCTGTCCAGGCGGGCACCGAGTACCTGGAACGCGGCGTCCACCGCTTTGGCGAGGCTGGCCTCGCCCTGGTCATCACCGCGCCGGGCAAAGGAGCGCAGGCTGGCGGTGATGCGGCCCATGCGGTCGATCAGTTCGTTGATGGTCTTGAGGTTGGCGCTGGCGGTGTCCAGAGCGCCGCGCTCAAGGAAACGTACGGTGTTGCCGGACAAGGTGCGTAGCGCCGCCAACGGCTGGTTCAGTTCATGGGCGATGCTGGTGGACATCTGGCCGATAGCGGCGAGTTTGCCGGCCTGCACCAGTTCATCCTGGGCACGGCGCAGGGTTTCTTCGGCCTGGCGCCGTTCGCGGATCTGGCCCTTGAGCCGTTCATTGCTGGCGCGCAGGTCGGCGGTGCGTTCGGCAATCCGTCGCTCCAGCTGACTGTTGGCTTCCTGCAAGGCTTCCCGTGCGGCGAGACGGGTGGCGATGACCTTGCGCCGCTCGTTCCAGGCGATCAGCAAAAACGCCACCAGGCCAAATGCCACGGCCACCAGGATGCCCTGGTTGATCGCAGCGCGGCGCAGGTCGTTGAGCGGGGTGAGCAGGGTGAAATTCCACGGCGTGTCATTGAGCGGTCGGGTTTGCGCCAGGTAGCTGACGGCGTGCTCGTCGTTGACCACTTCGCTGTTGGCCGGGAAGGTCAGTTTCTCGGTGCCTTCGTTGAGCCGCTCACGGGCCAGGGGTTCCAGTTCGTTCAGTGTGGCCCAGTAATATTGCAGACTGTGGGCCAGTCGCTCCTTGGTCTCGTTGCTCAATGGCCGCACGGCCTTGAGGCGCCGGGCCGGGTCGCTGGAGAGGATGATGATGCCGTTCTCGTCGCTGACGAAGGCTTCCAGGCGCGCGCGCTGCCAGCGTTCTTCGAGGGCTTCGAGGCGCACCTTGACCACGGCGACGCCGATGATTTTGCCGTGTTCTTCCAGGCCATGGGCCAGGTAATAGCCGGGTTCGCCATTGGTGCTGCCGATGCCGTAGAAGCGTCCGGGCTGGCCGCGTACGGCGTTCTGGAAATAGGCGCGAAAGGACAGGTCTTCACCCTGGTAACTGTCGGCATCGCGCCAGTTACTGGTGGCCAGTACCCGACCGGTGGTGTCCATCACGTAGATGGCCCGGCTGCGACTGCGTCGGTTCAGGCCTTCGAGGTAATCGTTGACGGTCTTGCGGGTTTCCTGGTTTGGATCGGCCAACAGCTTCGAGACGCTGGACTCCAGCTCCAGCAGGCTGGGCAGGTAAGTGTATTTGCTCAGTTCGCTTTCGACCGTGCGGGCATGCAGCTCCAACTGGCGTTCGCCGGTGTCGCTGAGGGTGCGGATACCGTAGTACTCGCTGATCCAGAAGCCGATATAACCCAGGCCGATCATCAGTGCGATGGTCAACGGCGGCAGGAACAGTTGGCGAATCAGACGAGGTTTCACGGCAAGTGATGGCGGTGCGGCGCGAAATTGGTTGGGGTCGCATTTCATCACAGATGCCTTGGGTCAACCAGAGCTGCCGGCCTGTGCGGTCCGGTGTGGGAGGGAGCAAGCCCCCTCCCACATTGACCCGGTTTCCACAGTAGGAGCTGCGTAGTACTTAGTGCTGCAGGATTTTCTCAAGGAAGTGCTGCGCGCGTTCGGAGCGGGCGCTGATGTCGCCGAAGAACTCTTCTTTCGGGCAGTCTTCGATGATCTTGCCGGCGTCCATGAAGATCACGCGGTCGGCCACTTTGCGGGCAAAGCCCATTTCGTGGGTCACGCACATCATGGTCATGCCTTCCTGGGCCAGTTGCACCATCACGTCCAGTACTTCGTTGACCATTTCCGGGTCCAGGGCCGAGGTCGGTTCGTCGAACAGCATGACGATCGGGTCCATGGCCAGGGCGCGGGCGATGGCCACACGTTGTTGCTGGCCGCCGGAGAGTTGGCCGGGGTGCTTGTGGGCATGTGCCGAGAGGCCCACGCGCTCGAGCAGCTGCAGGCCTTTCTGGGTGGCTTCTTCCTTGCTGCGGCCCAGCACCTTGATCTGCGCGATGGTCAGGTTTTCAGTGATGGTCAGGTGCGGGAACAGCTCGAAGTGCTGGAACACCATGCCCACGCGCGAACGCAGTTTCGGCAGGTTGGTCTTCGGGTCGGCGATGGAGGTGCCGTCGACCACGATGTCGCCCTTCTGGAACGGTTCCAGCGCGTTGACGCACTTGATCAGGGTGGACTTGCCCGAGCCCGACGGCCCGCACACCACGATCACTTCGCCTTTTTTGACATCAGTGCTGCAATCGGTCAGCACCTGGAAGTCGCCATACCACTTGTTGATGTTCTTGATAGAGATCATACGGCAAACCTTTTTTGCAGACGCTTGACCAGCAGCGAGGCGGAAAAGCTGATGATGAAGTAGACGACACCGGCAAAGATCAGGAACTCATTGGAGCGGCCGATGATGTCGCCGTTGGAGCGGGCGGAGTTGAGGAAGTCCACCAGGCCCACGGTGTAGACCAGCGAGGTGTCCTGGAACAGGATGATGCTCTGTTGCAGCAGCAACGGGGTCATCTTGCGGAACGCCTGGGGCAGGATGATCAGACGCATGGTCTGGCCATAGGTCATGCCCATCGCCTGTGCTGCGCTCATCTGGCCCTTGGGGATCGACTGCACGCCGGCCCGCACGATTTCGCAGAAGTACGCGGCTTCGAACATCATGAAGGCCACGACGCAGGAGGTGAACGCACCGATCGGGGTGTCTTCGCCGGTGATCCAGCGCAGCACGAACGGCACCGCCAGGTAGAACCAGGTGATCACCAGCAGCAGCGGGATCGAGCGGAAGTAGTTCACGTAGGCGCCGGCCACGCGCGACAGCAGTTTGCTGGACGACAGGCGCATCAGGGCCAGGATGGTGCCGAGGATGATGCCGCCGACCACGCCCATGACCATCAACTGCAAGGTCATGACCATGCCGTTCCACAGGCCTGGGATCGCGGGGATGATGCCGCTGAAATCGAAGTCCATTATTTACCCCCCACGGAGATCAGGCCGGGCACGGCGACTTTCTTCTCGACCACGCGCATCAGCAGCATCAGGCTCATGTTCAGGGTGAAGTAGATCAGCGTGGCCAGGGTGAAGGCTTCAAACAGGTTGGCCGAGAACTCGGCGGTCTGCTTGGTTTGCGCCAGCAGTTCCATCAAGCCGATCAAGGACGCCACGGAGGAGTTCTTGAACACGTTGAGGAATTCCGAGGTGAGCGGCGGAATGATGATGCGGTAGGCCTGGGGCAGCAGCACGTTCCAGTAGATCTGCGGCAGCTTGAAGCCCATGGCGCGCGCCGCGGATTCCTGGCCACGTGGCAGCGCCTGGATACCGGTACGCACTTGTTCGCACACACGAGCGGCGGTGAACAGGCCCAGGCACACGACAACGCTCAGGTAGGCCGAGGTGGTCGGGTTCAGGTCTTGTTTGTACCAGTCCTGCAGGTTCTGCGGCAGCAGGTCGGGTATCAGGAAATACCAGATGAACAGCTGAACCAGCAGCGGCACGTTACGAAACAGTTCCACGTAGCAGGTCGCGATACCCGATACGAGACGGTTTGGCACGGTGCGCATGACCCCCAGAATGGAGCCCAGCAGCAAGGCGATAATCCATGCCACGACAGCGATGGCGATGGTCCAGCCCAGGCCGGCGATGTACCAGTCGAGATAAGTCTCGCTGCCCACGCCGGTGGACTTGAAGAACACGCCCCAGTCCCAGTTGTAATTCATTAGGGTCTCCCCTCGAGATCGATCGATGTACAAGCACCCGCTTGGGGAACATCCATTCCCGCCTGACGGAGAACGTCAGGCACACACGATCGGCTCGAAAACCGCCAGGTCGAGTGTTCCAAGTTATAGCCAGCAGGTAGTAACAGACGCCTGGGGGAGGGTGAGCTCCCCCAGGAGATAAGGTTAGTCAGGAATCAGATTTTTACTTCCGGAGCCGGCTTGTCGGTCGGGTTCTTGATCAGTTCCTTGACCTTGTCGCTCATCGGGAAGTTCAGGTTCAGGCCTTTCGGTGGGATCGGGCTTTCGAACCATTTGCTGTAGATCTTGTTGATCTCGCCGGATTTGTACAGGGCGACGATGGCGTCATCCACGGCTTTCTTGAAGTCCGGATCGCCTTTGCGAACCATGCACGCGTACGCTTCGAAGGACTGCGGAGTACCGGTGATGACCCAGTCATCCGGCTTCTTGGCCTTGGCTTCTTCGCCGGCCAGCAGGGCGTCGTCCATCATGAACGCAACGGCGCGGCCGCTTTCGAGCATCTGGAAGGACTCGCCGTGGTCCTTGGCGGAGATGACGTTCATGCCCATCTGCTTGTCAGCGTTCATCGCCTTGATGATGCGCTCGGACGTGGTGCCGGCGGTGGTCACGACGTTTTTGCCTTTCAGGTCGGCGAAGTCAGCGTAGCTTGGCTTGCCATCCTTGTCTTTCTTGACCAGCAGACGTGTGCCGATTTCGAAGATGTTGGTGGTGAAGTCGACTTGCTGGGCGCGTTCGGCGTTGTTGGTGGTGGAGCCGCATTCCAGGTCCGCGGTGCCGTTCTGGATCAGCGGAATACGCGTTTGCGAGGTCACCAGGTTGTACTTGACCTTCAGGTCGGGCTTGTTCAGGTCTTTTTTCAGTTGGTCGACGACAGCCACTTGAATGTCGTGGGAGTAGCCAACCGGTTTGCCCGAACCATCCGCGATGTAGGAAAACGGAATGGAGCTGTCGCGGTGAGCGAGGGTGATGGTGCCGGAGTCATTGATTTTCTTCAGTGTGCCGGTGAGTTCGGCGGCAAAGACTGGCGTGCTGATCAAAGCGGCAGCGATAGCTGCGCCCAGGATATGGGGAACGATGCGCATCAATACTTCCTCGACATTTGTTTTTTTTATGAAGCCGGCTGAGCGGCTCTCTTGTACAGCGAATGCCATGACGGCTCCTGAGGCGTCCTCAGGCAATCGTCGAAGAGTGTAGAGCATGAGTCGTGCCAGGCCAGTGATAAAAGATTAAACGTATGATTTATATGATAATTAACTTTATATGACGAGAAATAATCAACCTGATAGTCCGGCAAACCGAATAGGTTGAGGCATCGCGTTCGGAAAACCGAATATTCAGCCGGGCATAAAAAAGCCCCTGGGCCTCACGGCGCAGGGGCTTTTGCAGGACGGGGCTGTCAGGCCGCCTGGGTCTTGCTGCGGTTTTGTTCAACCTTGGACAGGTAGCGTTGCAGGTTGTCCTGTTCCTGCGCGGTGGTGAACAGGCCCAGCTTGGTACGCCGCCACAGTACATCTTGAGGTTGAGTGACCCATTCTTCGGCGCACAGGTAGTCGACTTCGCGGGTGTACAGGCCGCCACCCAGGTGATCGCCCAGGTCGGCGAGCGACTGCACGCCTTCGAGCAGGCGCCAGGTGCGGCTGCCGTAGGTGGTGGACCAGCGGCGTGCGATTTCGCTCGGCAGCCAGTCGAATTTGCTGCGAATGGCGTCGGCCAGGGCCTCTGGCGTGGTCATGTCTTCGCCGCCCGGCAGGCTGGCCTTGGCGGTCCAGCTCGGGCGCATCTGGGTGAAATACGGTGCCAGTTGCGCCATCGCCGACTCGGCGAGCTTGCGGTAGGTCGTCAGCTTGCCACCGAACACCGACAGGATCGGCGCCTCGCCCGTGCCTCCGGACAGCGACAGCGTGTAGTCACGGGTGATCGCCGAGGGGTTGTCCGACTCGTCGTTGCACAGTGGGCGTACGCCGGAATAGGTGTGGACGATGTCGTCGCGGCTCAGTTGCTTCTTGAAGTGCGCATTGACCACGTTGAGCATGTAGTCGGTTTCACCTTCGGTAATTGCCACTTTCGCCGGGTCGCCGGTGTATTCGCGGTCGGTGGTGCCGATGATGGTCAGGTGGTTCAGGTACGGGATGGTGAACACGATGCGCTGGTCTTCGTTTTGCAGAATGTGCGCGTGGGCGCCTTCGTACAGCTTCGGCACGATCAGGTGGCTGCCCTGGATCAGGCGGATGCCGTAGGGCGAGTCCAGCTTGAGGTCGTCCTTGATGAACTTGGCGACCCACGGGCCCGCCGCGTTTACCAGCGCGCGGGCACGGATCGAAAACAGGCTGCCGTCGGTGCGTTCCATGTTCATTTCCCACAGGCCATTGCTGCGGTGTGCGCTGATGCAGCGGGTCTGCGTGTGGATGTGCGCGCCTTTTTCGCGGGCCGCCATGGCATTGAGTACCACCAGGCGGGCGTCATCGACCCAGCAATCGGAGTATTCGAAGCCTTTGGTGATTTCGCTTTTCAGCGGGCTGTCGGCACCGAACTTGAGGCTTTTGGACCCGGCGAGCTTTTCACGCTTGCCCAAGTGGTCGTACAGGAACAGGCCGGCGCGAATCATCCACGCCGGACGCAGGTGCGGGCGGTGCGGCAATACAAAACGCATCTGTTTGACGATGTGCGGGGCCTTGGCCAGTAACACTTCACGTTCGGCCAGGGCTTCGCGCACCAGGCGGAATTCGTAATGTTCCAGGTAGCGCAGGCCGCCGTGGATCAGCTTGCTGCTGGCGGAGGATGTGTGGCTGGCCAGGTCATCCTTTTCGCAAAGGAATACCGACAAACCGCGCCCGGCTGCGTCTGCTGCAATGCCGACGCCATTGATCCCGCCGCCGATAACGGCGACGTCATAGACTTCGGCAAGCGGTGGAGCAGGCAAGGTAGAAGGGTTCATCGGCTGGCCTCGCGATCTTTTTCGTATTGGAATTCGAACATTAATGTTCATTTGCGAAAATGGTAGCTGATAAACGCAGACACAGCCACTCGAATTCGATTGAAAAAACTCATCGAAGGGCGGGAAAAGGAAGAATTGTGAACATGAGCCTGGGGAAGGCTTGAGAAAAAGGCGCTGGATAAATCGCGATCGGGGGCTTGCCCCCGATGGCGTCATTGCAGACGCTATACGACTTCCAGCCGAACCTTATGCTCATTGAGCAACTGCACCAACGCCGGCACCGGCTCCTGATCAGTCACCAGGCAATCCACCAGACTGATCGGCCCCAGGCGAATCATGGCATTGCGCCCGAATTTGCTCGAGTCCGCCGCCAGAATCACCTTGCGCGCGTTGGCGATAATGGCCTGGGAAACCCGCACTTCCTGATAGTCGAAGTCGAGCAGGCTGCCGTCTTCGTCGATGCCGCTGATGCCCACCAGGGCAAAGTCGACCTTGAACTGGTTGATGAAGTCGACACTGGCCTGGCCCACCACGCCACCGTCACGCCGCACATTACCGCCGGTGAGCAGCACGTCGAAGTCATCCTTGGCACTGAGCATGCTGGCGACATTGAGGTTGTTGGTGATGATTTTCAGGTGGTGGTGATTCAGCAACGCGCGCGCAATGGACTCGGTGGTCGTACCGATATTGATGAACAGCGAGGCGTGATCGGGGATCTGCGCGGCAATGGCTTCGCCGATGCGCTGTTTCTCGTCGCGCATCTGGTCGGCCCGCATGGCATACGCGGTGTTTTCGACACTGGAGTCATAGGCGGCGCCGCCATGGTAGCGGCGCAGCAGATTGGCATCCGCCAGTTGGTTGATATCGCGGCGGATGGTTTGCGGGGTGACAACGAACAGCTGCGCCATTTCCTCGATGCTGACATAGCCGCGTTCGCGGACCAGCTCGAGGATTTGTTGCTGGCGGGGAGGCAGATTCATGGGGCGTCCTTTGGGCTGCCATACAAAAGTGGCCCATGATGACGTACGAATCGACTCCCTGCCAGTTACAACCCTAAGCGTGTTTTGCGCTTGGCTTATTCAGCGCCTTCGTGGGGCTCCCAGTCGCGGGTGCGGCTGACTGCTTTCTGCCAGCCGGCGTAGAGTTTTTCTTTGGCGGCTTCATCCAGTTGCGGTTCGAATTCGCGCTCGATCACCGCCTTGCCGCGCAGTTCATCCAGGCTGCCCCAGAAGCCGCAGGCCAGGCCGGCCAGGTAGGCGGCGCCGAGTGCGGTGGTTTCGCGCATTTGCGGACGCTCGACCTGGGTGCCAAGGATGTCGGCCTGGAATTGCATCAGGAAGTTGTTGGCCACCGCGCCACCGTCCACGCGCAGGGCTTTGAGGCGTTCGCCGGAATCCTGTTGCATGGCGTCGAGCACGTCGCGGGTCTGGTAGGCAATCGACTCCAGGGCTGCGCGAATAATGTGATCCACGCGTACACCACGGGTCAGGCCGAACAGTGCGCCACGGGCGTAGGGGTCCCAGTACGGAGCGCCCAGTCCGGTGAAGGCCGGGACCAGATACACACCGTTACTGTCCTTGACCTTGCTGGCAAAGTACTCGGTGTCGTGGGCGTCGTTGATGATCTTCAGCTCGTCGCGCAACCACTGCACGGTGGAACCGCCGTTGAACACCGCGCCTTCCAGGGCATAGGCCACTTCGCCGCGCGGGCCGCAGGCGATGGTGGTGAGCATACCGTGCTTGGATTTCACCGCTTTGTCACCGGTGTTCATCAGCAGGAAGCAGCCGGTGCCGTAGGTGTTCTTGGCTTGGCCGGCTTCCACGCACATCTGGCCGAACAGCGCCGCTTGCTGATCACCGGCGATACCGCCGATGGCAATGCCGCTTTTGGTGCGGCCGTAAATTTCCGAGGAGGACTTCACTTGCGGCAGCATTTCCCGCGGAATGTCGAGGATCTCCAGCATCTTCGTATCCCACTCCAGGGTGTGGATGTTGAAGAGCATGGTGCGCGAGGCGTTGGTGTAATCGGTGACGTGGGTCTTGCCGCCGGTAAATTTCCAGATCAACCAGCTGTCGACGGTGCCGAACAGCAGCTCGCCGTTGCGCGCGCGCTCGCGGCTGCCTTCGACGTTGTCGAGGATCCACTTGAGCTTGGTCCCGGAGAAGTACGGGTCGGTGACCAGGCCGGTGGTGTCGCTGATGTACTGTTCATGGCCGTCACGCTTGAGCTGCTGGCAGATCTCGGTGCTGCGGCGGCACTGCCAGACAATCGCGTTGTAGATCGGGCGGCCAGTGACCTTGTCCCATACCACGGTGGTTTCACGCTGGTTGGTGATGCCGATGGCGGCGACCTGGTCATGGTGCAGGCCGGCCTGGGCCAGGGCTTCGACCATCACCGCGCTCTGGGTGGCGAAGATTTCCATGGGATCGTGCTCGACCCAGCCTGCCTGCGGGTAATGCTGGGCGAACTCGCGCTGGGCGGTGCACACCACGTTGGCGTCACGATCAAAGATGATCGCCCGGGAACTGGTGGTGCCTTGGTCGAGGGCGATGATGTAGTTCTTATTCTGAAGGTCGGTCATGTCGATTGCCTTGCACGAAAATAAGGAAGTCAGAAATCAGCCTGGGCCTCAAGGGGCAGGGCGACCAGGCTGGCGCGATCAGGAAATACGGGTATTACCGTTGACAGCCGTGTCAGGTGTTTCAGCGATAGCCGGTGCGGCGCTGGGCAGATGACGGGCAATCAGCCCGCGATAGGCGGCAGCACCGAGGCATGCGCCCAGGATCGGTGCGAAAATCGGTACCAGGAAGTAAGGAATATCGCGGCCACCAGTAAAGGCCATTTCACCCCAACCGGCGAAAAAGGTCATCAGCTTGGGACCGAAATCCCGCGCCGGGTTCATCGCAAAGCCGGTCAGTGGGCCCATGGCGCTGCCAATCACCGCGATCAACAGACCGATCAGCAGTGGGGCCAATGGGCCGCGTGGCAGGCCGTTGTTGTCATCGGTCAAGGCCATGATCACGCCCATCAGGATCGCCGTGATGATCATTTCCACCAGGAACGCCTGAGCGGTGCTCAGCAACGCGTGAGGGTAGGTGGAGAACACCGAAGCCAACTCCAGGCTGGCCTGGGTGCCGCGAACCATGTGATGAGTTTGTTCGTAATCGAAAAATAGGTTGCTGTAGAGGGTATACACCAGGGCCGCCGAGCAGAAGGCGCCGGCGACCTGGGCGAGGATATAGAAGGGCAGTTTGCGTTTGTCGAAATCGGCGAAGAGGCACAGCGCGATACTGACGGCAGGGTTGAGGTGAGCCCCGGAAATGCCGGCGCTCAGGTAGATCGCCATGCTGACGCCCACCCCCCAGATGATGCTGATTTCCCATAAGCCAAAGCTGGCACCCGCGACCTTGAGCGCAGCCACGCATCCTGTACCGAAAAAGATCAGCAGCGCAGTCCCCAGGAATTCGGCCATGCATTGGCTCGAAAGTGAAGGCTGTTGAAGAGCAGTTGTCATGGAAAACCTCAGTTGTTGTTCTTGTCTGGCGCACTGCCTCAATGGGCGGTTGCGCGATTTTCACCGTGACGAAGATCCCCATCCGCGCCACGGCTTACTGCTGGAATGCTGTGGATATATTCCTACAGTATTCGGAAACGAAAAAATATAGACAAGAATGGCGGCTGTCAAAGGTCGAAAGTGAACTGTCGGTCACTTTCAAACTATTGGTTTGATGAATGATCATGCTTTTCGTCAACCGGCGGAATGGGATAGAACGCCGCACTAGAGCGTTTTACGTGGGCTTGGCCTAGAATTGGCGGTCTGTCTGCCACGCCTGGGAGCCCTCATGACACCTGCATTGGATTTGTTGAAGAAAGTTCGCGCCGAACATCGTATCCACAGTTACGAACATGACCCCAAGGCGGCCTCTTATGGCTTGGAGGCCGCGGAAAAATTGGGCCTCGACCCTGCACAGGTGTTCAAGACGCTGCTGGCGAGCAGTGAGAAGGGCGAATTGTTGGTGGCTGTAGTGCCGGTCGTCGGAAGTCTGGATTTGAAAGCGCTGGCTCATGCGGCGGGCGTAAAAAAAGTCGAAATGGCAGACCCTGCGGCGGCGCAACGTTCGACCGGTTACCTGCTGGGCGGGATCAGTCCGTTGGGACAGAAGAAGCGGTTGCGCACGTTTATCGATGTGACGGCAGAGCCGTTTGCGACGATTTTTGTGAGCGCGGGGAGAAGGGGGTTGGAAGTGGAGCTGTCGGCGCAGGTGCTGGCTGAACATACCCGGGCTCAATTCGCGCCGATTGGCCGGGTTTGAAATCGACTTCGACCTGAGTGAAATCCAATGTGGGAGGGAGCAAGCCCGCTCCCACATTATTCTTCAAATACTCAACTGGCCGGGCTGTAGCGGCGTACGCCTGACTCGGATCGAGGCACTTGTGCCGCGACGCTGCCTGACGCCTGGAACAGCACCAGATGTTCAGCCGCCACGCGAATCCCGACATCGGCGCCCACCTGGTGATCGGCATGGCTGGGGAAGATCGATTCCAGTTGCGCACCTGTCGCCAGCTGCAAGCGGTACAAGGTCGATGCGCCAAGGAAGGTCTTGCCGACGATCCGCGCTTTCAAGGTACTGTCCGGCGCATAAACGATGTCATCCGGGCGCAGCAGCACATCCACGGCACCGCCGATTGGCCAGGTGTAGGCGCGGTTGCCGCGCAGGTCGCCCAGTTCGGTGCTGACCGACTCGGGCGAGCTCAACTGCCCACGAATGAAGTAGCCCTGCCCGATAAAACTGGCGACGTAAGGCGTCTGCGGTTCGTGATAGAGGTTGTAGGGAGTGTCCCACTGTTCCAGCCGGCCTTCCTTGAAGACACCCACCTGATCGCTGACCGCGAACGCTTCTTCCTGATCGTGGGTGACCAGGATCGCACTGGTGCCGCGCGCCTTGAGAATGTCGCGCACTTCATGGCTGAGCTTGCGCCGCAGTTCACCGTCGAGGTTGGAGAACGGCTCATCGAGCAGCAGCAGTTGTGGTTCCGGCGCCAGGGCACGGGCGAGGGCGACACGTTGTTGCTGGCCGCCCGAGAGTTCATGGGGGAAGCGCTTGCCCAGGTTCTTCAGGTTGACCAGCTCCAGCAACTCGGCGACCACGCGGTCCTTTTGCGGATGCTTGCGGATGCCGAACGCGATGTTGTCGGCCACGCTGAGGTGGGGAAACAGCGCGTAGTCCTGGAACACCATGCCGATGCGACGCTTCTCGGGAGCCAGGGTAAAACCGGCGCTGGAGATCACTTCGCCCGCCAGGCTGATTTCGCCTTCGTGTACCGGCTCGAAGCCGGCGATCGCGCGCAGGGTGGTGGTCTTGCCACAGCCTGAAGACCCGAGCAGGCAACCGATATCGCCCGCGTTGAGATGCAGATTGAGGTTTTGCACCACGCGTTGATCTTGATAACCGCATGCCAGATTGCGCAGGTTCAGCAGTAGTGGATGGCTCATGCGTGGTGGTAGGCCGGTTCGACGAGGAACTCGAGCAGGGCCTTTTGCGCGTGCAGGCGGTTTTCGGCCTGGTCCCACGCAACAGAACGCGGGTCGTCGAGCAGGTCGAGGCTGATTTCTTCGCCACGGTGGGCGGGCAGGCAGTGCATGAACAGCACATCCGGCGCGGCTGTATCGAGCAAGGCGCGGGTCACCTGGTAGGGCGCGAACAGTGCCAGGCGCTTGGCGGTTTCGTCTTCCTGGCCCATGGAGGTCCACACATCGGTGCTCACCAGGTGCGCACCGACCACGGCGTCTTTTGGATCGCGCAGCAACTGCACGCGGCCATCGGCCTTGGCGAGGAATTCGGCGCTTGGCTCGTAGCCTTCAGGGCAGGCGATGCGCAGGTGGAAGTCGAACTGGATCGCCGCTTCTATATAGCTGTTGCACATATTGTTGCCATCGCCGATCCAGGCCACGGTCTTGCCCTGGATGGAGCCACGGTGTTCTAGGAAGGTTTGCATGTCGGCCAGCAACTGGCATGGGTGCAGGTCATCGGACAGGCCGTTGATCACCGGCACACGCGAGTTGGCGGCAAATTCGGTGAGGGTGCTGTGGGCGAAGGTACGGATCATCACCGCGTCAAGCATGCGCGACATGACGATGGCGCAATCGCTGATCGGTTCACCACGGCCCAGTTGGGTGTCCCGCGGCGACAGGAAGATGGCCTGGCCGCCGAGCTGGATCATGCCGGCTTCAAAGGACAGGCGCGTGCGTGTCGAGGACTTCTCGAAAATCATCCCGAGTACGCGGTTTTTCAAAGGCTCGAACAGTACGCCGCGGTTACGCAGGTCTTTAAGCTCAATGCCTCGACGGATCACGCTGACCAGCTCTTCGGGCGTGCAATCCATCAGGGAGAGAAAGTGCCTTGCGCTCATCATTAACTACCTTTTGCAACAGACCGCAGATACTCAAAGCCTTGTTTATTGTGACAACGGGCGAGACCTGCGGCGAAAGCCGCACGGGGCGACGAAATAGGGGAAGGCGCGATCTTATAATTAAATGTCGCGTCTTACCAATAGGGCTACGGTTTTTAAGGGATTTCAGACAGGCGCTAGAACGCTTTTGCAGACGATTTCCGGACAGCAGCGGCCCATTTGTACACTGGCGCTGCAACCTTTTGCAATGTGCGGCGGCGGTCCTGCGCCAGGCTGTGTCGGTTTCAAAGGCCGTGCGCAGGGTTCTGTAACATTTGCTCACGCTTGGCCCATGGCCTGGCCTGATGCCGGTCGATTCACGCGACGAACGTTGGTGGTGCCTTTCAGGGGCGCGGCCCATAGTGAGATCAAAGCCCCTATAAGAGACTGGCCATGACCAAGACTCTCCACCACCGTGCCTGCCATCTGTGCGAAGCCATCTGTGGCCTGACCCTGGAAACCACCCAGGACGAAGACGGCCGTCTGGCGATCACCTCGATCAAGGGTGACCCTCTGGACACGTTCAGCCGTGGTCACATCTGCCCAAAGGCGGTAGCGCTGCAGGATATTCAGAACGACCCGGACCGCCTGCAGCAGCCCATGCTGCGGGTGGGCAGTGAATGGCAGCCCATTCCCTGGGACGAGGCGTTTGCCCTGGTGGCCGAGCGGCTGGCGGGCATTCAGTCCCGACACGGGCAGAATGCAGTGGCGGTGTATCAAGGCAACCCCAGCGTGCACAACTACGGGCTGATGACCCACAGCAACTACTTCCTCGGCCTGCTCAAGACGCGCAGTCGGTTTTCTGCGACTTCCGTGGACCAGTTGCCTCATCACCTCACCAGTCATTTGATGTATGGACATGGCCTGTTGTTGCCGATTCCGGACATCGACCACACCGACTTCATGCTGATCCTGGGCGGCAACCCGCTGGCGTCCAACGGCAGCATCATGACCGTGCCGGATGTGGAAAAGCGCCTCAAGGCCATCCAGGCGCGGGGCGGCAAGGTGGTGGTGGTTGATCCTCGGCGCAGTGAAACGGCAGCGATCGCCGACCAGCATCTTTTTGTGCGCCCAGGGGGCGACGCGGCGCTGTTGTTCGGGTTGCTCAACACCTTATTCAGCGAAAACCTGACGCGTGAGAGTCATTTGCCTGTCGACGGGCTGGACGCTGTACGCCGTGCGATCGCCGGCTTTACCGCCGAGAAGATGAGCCGCCAGTGCGCGGTGCCGGCCGAGCAGATACGCCAATTGGCGCGGGACTTTGCCGCAGCGGACAAGGCCGTGTGCTACGGGCGCATGGGCGTCTCGACGCAGGCGTTCGGCACCTTGTGCCATTGGCTGGTGCAGTTGATCAACCTGGTCACCGGGAATCTGGATCGGGTTGGCGGTGCATTGTGCACCTCTCCGGCCGTTGACCTCGTGGCTTCGACCGGCGGCGGGCATTTCAATCGCTGGCAAAGCCGTGTGTCCGGACGCCCCGAGTACGGCGGCGAGTTGCCGGTGTCGGCGCTGGCTGAAGAAATGCTCACCGAAGGCGAAGGGCAGATCCGCGCGCTGGTGACGGTGGCGGGCAACCCGGTGCTGTCCACGCCGAACGGTCGGCAGTTAGAGCAGGCTCTGGATGGGTTGGAGTTCATGGTCAGTGTCGACCTCTACATCAATGAAACAACGCGTTATGCCGATCTGATTTTGCCGTCCACCTCGGCGCTGGAAAACGATCACTACGACACCACCTTCAACATGTTTGCGGTGCGCAATGTCACGCGCTTCAATCGCGCAATCCTGCCCAAACCCGAGGGCGCGCTGCATGACTGGGAGATTTTCGTCGGCCTGGCCCGCGCCTTCGCGACGCAGACCGGGGTGGCGCTCAAGCCAACCCTGCCGCCGGCGCAGATGATCGACTTCGGGCTGCGGGCCGGGGCTTACGGTGACGCCTCCGATCACAAGTTGTCGGTCGCCATGCTGGCTGATCATCCTCATGGCGTGGACCTGGGGCCACTGCGTCCCAACCTCGCTGCGCGTTTGAAAACGCAAGATGGCAAGGTGCAGGCGGCGCCGACGGTGATTCTGGCCGACCTGGCGCGGTTTGCGGCACAGCCGGTGCCGGTGGCCGATGAGTTGCTGCTGATTGGCCGGCGCCACGTGCGCAGCAACAATTCCTGGATGCATAACTATCACCGCTTGGTGAAAGGCAAGCCGCGGCATCAATTGCTGATGCACCCCGACGACCTCGCCAGCCGCCAGTTGAGCGATGGCCAGCGGGTGCGTGTCAGCTCGCGCATCGGCATGGTCGAGGTGGAAGTATCGGCAAGTTTGGACATGATGCCCGGCGTGGTCAGCCTGCCCCACGGTTGGGGCCATAGCCGCCCGGGTGTGCAGATGGCGATTGCCAGCGGGCAGCCGGGGGCGAGCGCCAATGACTTGACCGACGAACGGCAATTGGATGAGTTATCCGGCAACGCCGCGTTGAACGGCGTGCCGGTGCAGGTGGCTGCAGCTTAGGGCGCCAGCACGGTGCTGGAATTTTGCGTTACAATGCGCCACCGTGCCGACCTGTGAGTCGCAAAAGTTCCTGCAGAGGTGTTCCATGGATATCATCGAAACGATCAAAGAGCAGATTGCCAACAACACCATTCTGCTTTACATGAAGGGCGCTCCTAACGCGCCTCAGTGCGGTTTCTCCGCGAAGGCGTCCCAAGCGGTGATGGCGTGCGGCGAGAAGTTCGCTTACGTGGATATCCTGCAAAACCCTGAAATCCGCGCCAACCTGCCCAAGTACGCCAACTGGCCGACTTTCCCGCAACTGTGGGTGGCCGGTGAGCTGATTGGTGGCAGCGACATCATCACCGAAATGGCGGCTGATGGTTCGTTGCAGGCGCTGATCAAAGAAGCAGCGGAAAAAGCGGCAGCCAAGACCGAAGCGTGATGCTTTTGTAAAAGGCCATGCAATAAAAAGCCCCGCTTCTCATAAGAGAGCGGGGCTTTTTTGTACTTGTTGGCGAGGGGTTATTCGCCCATCTGCGACTGCAGGTAGTTTTCCAGGCTGACCTTGTCGATCAGGCCCAGTTGGGTTTCCAGCCAGTCGATGTGCTCTTCCTGGTCTTCCAGGATATCTTCCAGCAGCTCGCGGCTGCCGAAGTCGCCCTGGGCTTCGCAGTGAGCGATGGCGGCCTTGAGGTCGCTATGGCTCTTGCGTTCAAAGCCCAGATCGCTGCCGATCATTTCCTGGGTGTGCTCGCCGATGTTCAGCTTGCCCAGGTCCTGTACGTTCGGCAGGCCTTCCAGGAACAGGATGCGCTTGATCAGCGCATCCGCGTCCTTCATGGCCTTGATCGATTCCTTGTATTCACGCTTGCCGAGCTTTTCCAGGCCCCAATCGTCGTACATGCGCGCATGCAGGAAGTACTGATTGATCGCGACCAGTTCATTGGCAAGGATTTTGTTGAGTTGCTGGATGACTGAGATGTCGCCTTTCATGACTGGGGTCCTGCCCTGTAATCGCTGTGTATAGGGCGGAGTTTGAGCGGCGAAAACTCCAGTGTCAAACCTAAGTTATTGAATAATAAATGAAAATTAATCGGAATAAGAATGTTTGTGTTCCGCGTCTTGGCGCTAACTAATTGAATTAAAGGCATAAAAAAACCGGACACGAAGTCCGGTTCTTTAAAACATGCCTATTCAGGCGTGTGTAAATTCTGTCGTGTAGGGAAGGGAGGCCTGTGCTGTCTGCAGCTGCGTCAGGGTTTCCCGTACCACTTGCTTGGCGAGGCATGCGCATTTTCCGCACTGGCTGGCAACGCCGGTGGTTTCGCGCACTTCCTTGTAGCTGCAGCAACCTTCATAGATTGCTTCGCGGATTTGTCCGTCGGTGACGCCAGTACACAGGCACACATACATAAGGGAGAACCGTCGCGGGTTAAGGCTTAAGTGCGATGGATCTTAATGTTAACGAGAATGATTGTCAAAGTAGATTCGTCGTTATTTGCCGGCCTCGCCCACGCGCTGACGAACGGTTTTTTCCGTGTATGATGATCGGTCTTCACGAAGCGTGACTGCGTCACAGGCCTGTCGCTTAAACGCGGCATACTCAAGGCCAGTCCTTTTACTTCAATCGTCACCCTTACATCAGGAGATACCCAATGAGCGTACTCGTCGGCAAACAAGCCCCGGATTTCGACGTACCTGCCGTCCTCGGCAATGGCGAAATCGTTGACAGCTTCAAACTGTCCGAAGCCATCAAAGGCAAATACGGCCTGGTGTTCTTCTACCCGCTGGATTTCACTTTCGTGTGCCCTTCGGAGCTGATCGCACTGGACCACCGCATGGACGATTTCAAGGCGCGTAACGTTGAAGTGGTCGCCGTTTCCATCGACTCCCATTTCACCCACAACGCCTGGCGCAACACCGCCATCAATGATGGCGGCATCGGCAAAGTCAAATACACCATGGCTGCCGACATGAAGCACGACATCGCCAAGGCCTACGACGTTGAGTCCGAAGGCGGCGTGGCCTTCCGTGGCGCGTTCCTGATCGATGACAAGGGCGTTGTGCGCTCGCAGATCATCAACGACCTGCCACTGGGCCGTAACATGGAAGAGTTGATCCGCCTGGTCGACGCGCTGCAATTCCACGAAGAGCACGGTGAAGTCTGCCCTGCCAACTGGAAGAAAGGCGACAAGGGCATGAACGCTTCGCCAGAAGGTGTTGCGGCTTACCTGACCGAGAATGCCGGCAAGCTGTAAGCCGGAATCGAGGTACAAAAAAACCGGCCTGAGAGGGCCGGTTTTTTTATGGGAGCGCGCGGCGCGTTCAGGAGACGCTCAGTCGCCGAAATCTTCCCATCCGCCCATCTGCTTCCAGCGATTGACGATGCCGCAGAACAACTCGGCGGTCTTCTCGGTGTCGTAGCGCGCCGAGTGGGCCTCACGCCCGTCAAAATCGATTCCGGCTGCCTGGCAGGCTTTGGCCAGTACGGTCTGACCGTAGGCGAGGCCGGCGAGGGTCGCGGTGTCGAAGCTGGAGAACGGGTGGAACGGGTTGCGTTTCATGTCCAGGCGCGCCACGGCGGCATTCAGGAAACCCAGGTCGAAGCTGCTGTTGTGCCCTACCAGGATCGCGCGCTTGCAGCCATTGGCCTTCAATGCCTTGCGCACGCCACGGAAGATATCGGTCAGAGCCGTTTCTTCACTGACTGCCATGCGCAGCGGGTGATCGAGCTTGATCCCGGTGAATTCAAGGGCGGCGGCTTCGATGTTGGCGCCTTCGAACGGCTCGACGCGGAAGAAGTGGGTATGTTCTGGATACACAAAACCCTGTTCATCCATGCCAATGGTCGTGGCGGCAATTTCCAGCAATGCATCGGTGGCGCAATTGAAGCCGCCGGTTTCTACGTCGATAACGACAGGCAGGTAGCCTCGGAAACGTTCGGCCATCGGGTGGCGCGAGCCACCGCCGCCGCCGCCGTGTTCCTGGTCGTCATCGTAATGGTCTTCACTCACTTGCTTTCCTCCAGCAGGCGCCAGCGCAGTGTTTCACCGGCGCGCAGCGGGATAACAGTCAGCTCGCCAAAGGGCAGGCTGGCGGGGGCGGTCCAGTCTTCGCGGACCAGGGTAATGCGGTCTGTATTCGCCGGCAGGCCATAGAAGCGCGGGCCGTTGAGGCTGGCGAAACCTTCAAGTTTGTCCAGGGCGTTGCGCTGTTCGAACGCTTCGGCGTACAGCTCGATGGCGGCAAACGCGGTGTAGCAGCCGGCGCAACCGCACGCGGCTTCCTTGGCGTGCTGGGCGTGGGGCGCGGAATCGGTACCGAGGAAGAACTTCGGATTGCCGCTGGTTGCGGCATCCAGCAGCGCCACCTGATGGGTGTTGCGCTTGAGGATCGGCAGGCAATAGAAATGCGGCCGAATCCCGCCCACCAGCATGTGGTTGCGGTTATAGAGCAGGTGATGCGCGGTGATGGTCGCGCCGACGTTGGCCGAAGCCTCGGTGACGAACTGCACGGCATCGGCCGTGGTGATGTGCTCGAACACCACCTTGAGAGTCGGAAACAGCTCGACCACGCGGCGCATGTGCTCGTCGATGAAGATTTTCTCGCGATCGAACACGTCCACGTCGCCACGGGTGACTTCACCGTGGATCAACAGCGGCATGCCAACGTGCGCCATGGCTTCGATGGCCGGCAGGATCTTGTCGATACTGGTCACGCCGGAATCGGAGTTGGTGGTCGCGCCGGCCGGGTACAGCTTGGCGGCGTGCACGAAACCGCTGGCCATGGCCTCACGAATTTCTTCGGGCTGGGTGCGGTCGGTCAGGTAGAGCACCATCAACGGCTCGAAGCGGCTGCCGGCCGGTCGCGCAGCGAGGATACGCTGGCGATAGGCGTCGGCTTGCGCGGCATTACGGACCGGTGGTACCAGGTTTGGCATGATGATGGCGCGGCCGAACGTACGCGCAACATCGGCCACGGTTTGGGGTAACGCAGCACCATCGCGAAGATGAATATGCCAGTCGTCGGGACGCAGCAGGGTCAGGCGGTCGGACATTGGGGATTCCAGGCGGGTCAATCTGGTGGGAATGCTACCGGAAAAGACTCTTGCAGGCACTCGCTATCAAGTTTTGCAGGATGCGACCGATAGCGGTGGGTATGCCTTAACGATGTATGACGCTTTGAAGTGTTGTAGAAACCAGTGGAGCCTCCCGTGCGCCAGCATTATCTAGCCCTGCTCAGTGTGTTCGCCAGCCTGCCTGCGATGGCACTCACGTTCCAGACACGTCTGGAGAACATTGAGTGGAAGGTGGAAGGTGACCAATTCGAGTGCCGCCTGACCCAGCCGATCACCGACTTCGGTTCGGGTGAGTTCGTGCGCCGGGCCGGTGAGCAGGCGACGTTTCGCCTTAAAGCCTATAACGGCTCGCTGGGCGGCGGGTCGGCCACCTTGTTGGCCGCCGCCGCGCCGTGGCAGCCAGGGCGTGGCGATATCAACCTCGGGGCCGTGCGTGCCGGCAGCGGCGATGTGCTCTTCAACAGTTCCCAGGCCCAGGCCGGGCGCCTGTTCAATGGCTTGCTCGACGGGCGCTCGCCGACCGTCCGACATTACGGGCGTGACGGCGGCTATTCGGAAATTCGCCTGTTGCCGGTCAAATTCAACAAGGCCTACAGCGATTATCAGTTGTGCACCGCCAAGCTGTTGCCGATGAATTACGATCAGGTCAAGCAGACCGAAGTCGGTTTCCCCGGTGGTGGCATCGAGCTGGACGCAGCCGCCAAGCAGAAACTGGCGGTGATTATCGAGTTCATGAAGGCTGATCCGACCGTCAATCATATCGAGTTGAACGGCCACTCGGACAACAGCGGCAATCGCCTGAGCAACCGTGATGTCTCGCGCCGTCGCGCGTTGGCGGTGATGGACTACTTCAAGGCCAATGGCATCCAGGAATCGCAGATCACTCTGCGTTTCCATGGCGAGAGCTACCCCTTGGTACCCAACACCAATGCCGCCAACCGGGCCCGCAACCGCCGGGTTAATATTCAGCTTGAGCGTGTGGCTGCCCCCGAGAAACCGGCCCCCCGGGCCGCGGTTCCGAGCAACCCTGCGCACACGTCCTGACGTGCGGCCATCGGTCGCTCGCTCGACATAATCTGTCGCTTTATCTTCATTTGCTGTCGCGCCCCTGTAAATTCGCGGTTTTGGTCGGTAGAATCGACGCCTTTCCGTACAACCCCGTGGAGTGATGGCATGGCCGACGTAAACAAGGTCGTTCTCGCGTATTCCGGCGGCCTGGACACTTCGGTGATCCTCAAGTGGCTGCAGGATACTTATAACTGTGAAGTGGTGACCTTCACCGCTGACCTGGGTCAGGGCGAAGAGGTCGAACCTGCACGTGCCAAGGCGCAAGCCATGGGCGTGAAAGAGATCTACATTGATGACCTGCGCGAAGAGTTCGTCCGCGATTTCGTCTTCCCGATGTTTCGCGCCAACACCGTCTACGAAGGCGAGTACCTGCTGGGTACCTCCATCGCACGTCCACTGATCGCCAAGCGCCTGATCGAAATCGCCAACGAAACCGGCGCTGACGCCATTTCCCATGGCGCGACCGGTAAAGGCAACGACCAGGTGCGTTTCGAACTGGGTGCCTACGCCCTCAAACCAGGCGTGAAAGTGATTGCGCCCTGGCGTGAATGGGACCTGCTGTCCCGTGAAAAACTGATGGATTACGCCGAGAAGCACGCGATTCCGATCGAGCGCCATGGCAAGAAGAAGTCCCCGTACTCGATGGACGCCAACCTGCTGCACATCTCCTATGAAGGCGGCGTGCTGGAAGACACCTGGACCGAGCACGAAGAAGACATGTGGAAATGGACCGTCTCCCCGGAGAACGCGCCAGACAAGCCACAGTACCTGGAACTGACCTACCGCAACGGCGACATCGTCGCGCTGGATGGCGTCGACATGACCCCGGCCACCGTGCTGGCGACCCTGAACCGTATCGGCGGCGAACACGGTATCGGTCGCCTCGACATCGTCGAGAACCGTTACGTGGGCATGAAGTCCCGTGGTTGCTACGAAACCCCAGGCGGCACCATCATGCTGCGCGCTCACCGCGCCATCGAGTCCATCACTCTGGACCGCGAAGTCGCTCACCTCAAAGACGAGCTGATGCCCAAGTATGCCAGCCTGATCTACACCGGCTACTGGTGGAGCCCTGAGCGTCTGATGCTGCAGCAGATGATCGACGCCTCCCAGGCTCACGTGAACGGCGTTGTGCGCCTGAAACTCTACAAAGGCAACGTGATCGTCACCGGTCGCAAGTCGGATGATTCGCTGTTCGATGCCAACATCGCTACTTTCGAAGAAGACGGTGGTGCCTACAACCAGGCTGACGCAGCGGGCTTTATCAAGTTGAACGCACTGCGCATGCGCATCGCGGCCAACAAAGGTCGTTCGTTGTTCTGAGTGCCGCACCCGCTGTAAAAAATGGCCCCTTGTTCAAGGGGCCATTTTTTTTGCAGAAAATTCAGATGGATGCGCAATGTTTAGGTTTGTTTAACAGTGCACCGGCTTTCGAGTCGATAAACGTTTATTGGGTTTATTTAAATCCGTAGCCATTGATATGTGTAGGATTGAATGAATTGTTTACACCTATGTAGGAACTAGTCTTACAGAAAGTTCACTCATGCAGGGGAGTAAGTGTGTAGTTTTGTGAAAATTCTGTAGGAAATAAGGAAGTAAATAAATATGTTAAATGGAACTGAAACTATCAATCTTTCATGGCCGCTCTTAACGTACGGCAGGGGTGGGCAAGGGGCATTTCCTGAAAGTACTGTGCGGTACGTTTACCTGCTGCCCCTCAGTACCTATAGATTTCACTCAAAATATGTAGAGTCCCGGAAAGGTCTGAAAGGCCCCATAAAACTGGATACATCCAGTCAGGCGGTTTTTTGTAGGGCAATTCCTTTATCTCTGTGGCTCATGTCTCTGCTTGCTGTTGCTCGGGGGGGAGCGCTATGCCAACTAGGAAACGACTAGGCTATTGTGCTTGCTCTAAATAATTCGAACAGCGAAATTGGACTTTCTCATGAATAAAGTGCTGATCGTGGATGATCATCCTGTCATTCGTCTTGCTGTGCGTATGCTAATGGAACGTCATGGTTATGAGGTCGTTGCCGAGACTGATAACGGTGTCGATGCGTTGCAGCTTGCACGGGAGCATATGCCGGATATTGTCATACTGGATATTGGGATCCCCCAACTTGACGGTCTGGAAGTTATTTGCCGGTTGTCGTCTACAAAGCAACCTGCACCGTTCAAGGTGCTGGTGCTCACGTCCCAGGCCCCTGGACATTTTTCCATGCGCTGCATGCAGGCGGGGGCGGCGGGCTATGTGTGCAAGCAACAGGACCTGACGGAGTTGCTGAGTGCGATCAAGGCTGTCCTGTCGGGCTACAGCTACTTCCCGAACCAGGCGCTCAACTCAGTGCGCTCCACCATGGGCAATGCCAGTGAGGCCGATATGGTCGAGCGTCTTTCGGGTCGCGAGATGATGGTGTTGCAGCAATTGGCGCGGGGCAAGACCAACAAGGAGATCGCCGACGGTATGTTCCTCAGTAACAAAACCGTGAGCACCTACAAGACTCGACTGCTGCTTAAACTCAATGCGCGATCCCTGGTGGACCTGATCGAGCTGGCCCAGCGCAACGGGTTGGTTTAGAGGCGCTCAACGCCTATCCAGGGTACCCGGCAGAAAAAGCCTCCGTGAGGGAGGCTTCCGGCCGTCGACTGACTGATCAGAGATCGAAGTCGTATTCGGCCAATTGTTTTTGCAAGCGTCGCTCTTCCAGCAGATTGTCGATGGTGCGGCGTTTGCTTAGATTGGTTTTGGCGACTTCCACTACGACAGGCTCTACCACCTCATCCTCTTCCGACTCGACGCCGTCGTCTACTTCCAGTTGTTCCTTGCCAGTGCTCATAAGGTTAACTCCAGGCTAAGACTGCCGTTGGCGCTCCTTATAACGATAATTCGGGGATGGGTAAAAAAGATTTTTTCAATCGAGAGATCGAAAAAAGCTATGGAACCTCAATCGTCGGAAGTTTTGTCTTTGTATTCGCACAGGTCCTCGATACGGCAACTGCCACAGCGCGGCTTACGAGCCTGGCACACGTAGCGTCCGTGAAGGATGAGCCAATGGTGGGAGTCCAGTAGATAGGGCTTGGGTACAAACTTCATCAGCTGTTTTTCCACTTCCACCACGTTTTTGCCGCGAGCAATGCCGGTGCGATTGCTGACCCGGAAAATGTGCGTGTCCACGGCCATGGTCAGTTGCCGAAACGCGGTATTGAGCACCACGTTGGCGGTTTTGCGGCCCACCCCCGGCAACGCTTCCAGCGCCTCACGCGTTTGCGGCACTTCACTGCCATGCTGTTCGATCAACAGGCGGCAGGTTTCGATGACATTCTTGGCCTTACTGTTGTACAGGCCGATGGTCTTGATGTATTCCGACAAACCGTCCACACCCAGGGCATAGATGGCCTCCGGGGTGTTGGCCACGGGGTACAGCTTGGCGGTGGCCTTGTTGACGCCAACGTCGGTGGACTGAGCAGACAGGATCACCGCAATCAGCAACTCGAACGGTGAGGTATAGGCCAGTTCGGTCTTGGGCTCCGGATTGTCTTCGTGAAACCGGCGGAAAATTTCCAGGCGTTTGGCGGCGTTCATACGGCGGTGGGTTCCTTGCAGGCGTTCAGCGTCGTTTCGAGTCGTGGTTCAAGCGCCATGGGCGTCTACCTGGCGTTGCGCTTCATCCAGGCGTTGCAGCGCGTCGGCCAACTGCTGCGTGTCGGCTTGCTGGTCCTGGGCTTTTTTCAGTTCGGCGCGCCGCATTGCCAGCTGGATCTTGGCGCGTTTGAGCTCGGCACTGTTGCGAGCTGGTAGCGGCATGGCGGGTGTGCTGCCAGCCTCAATGGCCGCCAGCGCCTGCTCCGCCGCTTCAAACTGCAGTTGCAACACGATCAATTGCGACTGTTGCTCAAACGTCGGTGGATGTCCAAATGCCTTTAGCGATTTGTGCAACTGGGCACGACTCATCGCGACGTTGATCTTGGCTTTTTTCACCGCAGCGTCCTGTGCCGCCTCTACCGCATCGTGTTGAACCGGCTCCAGCGCCGTCGGACGCTTGGCCCTGGCCAGGCGCTCGGCCAGTCTGTGTGCTTCTTCCCGTTGCAGGCGCCCGTTACGTTGCTCGAAGCGCCGGCGTGCCCGGTTGCGTTTGACGTTGCGTTCACGGCGCTGCTCGTCGCTCGCCGCCAGGCCGCCCACAATCGGCAGCACTGATGTGGGCGGGCGCATTTCGATGCAGTCCACCGGGCAAGGCGCGACGCACAGGTCGCAGCCCGTGCATTCGTCGCTAATCACCGTGTGCATCAATTTGGCCGCGCCGACGATGGCATCCACTGGGCATGCCTGGATGCACTTGGTGCAGCCGATGCATTCAGCCTCACGGATATATGCCACTTGCGCAGGCGCCTCGCCGCGAGTCATGTCCAGTTCCAGCACTGGCACACGCAGTAACTGCGACAAGCCGATAATGGTTTCCTGCCCACCCGGCGGGCACTTGTTGATCGCCTCGCCCGCGGCAATGCCTTCGGCGTAGGGCTTGCAGCCCGGATGCCCGCATTTGCCGCATTGGGTCTGTGGCAGCAGCGCGTCGATACGTTGAATAAGGTTCATGCGTTGATCATTGCGTTGAAACCCAGGAGCGTCACCCGTGTGATGACAAGCCCCAGGGCAGGCCGGTTAAACAAACAGAAAGCTGATTATCCGGCAAGCAAGAGAGGGGGGCTAGCGCAAAAGCCCTGTCGCCGAAACGACAGGGCTGTCGGGCAGGGCTTACTTGATGCGCTGGCCCGGCTTGGCGCCAGTGTCAGGGCTCAGCAGGTAGATCTCCTCACCGCCAGGGCCGGCTGCCATCACCATACCTTCGGATATACCGAACTTCATTTTGCGCGGCTTGAGGTTGGCGATCATCATGGTCAGGCGACCGTCGAGCTTGGACGGGTCCGGATAGGCGCTCTTGATCCCGGAGAACACGTTACGTTGCTCGCCACCCAGATCCAGAGTCAGGCGCAGCAGTTTGTCGGCACCTTCAACCGCTTCGGCCTTGACGATCAGCGCCACGCGCAGGTCCACGGCGGCAAAGGCGTCGAAGTCGATTTCCGCTGAAATGGGGTCCTTGGCCAACTCACCATTGCCCGCTGACGCAGCCGAGCCGGTATCGGTCTGGCTGGCGACCAGGTCTTCTTTCGAAGCATCGGTCATGGCCTGGACTTTTACCGGGTCGATACGGGTCATCAACGGCTTGAACTCGTTCAGTTGATGATTGCTGAGCAACGTGGCGTGGTCGTTCCAGGTCAGTGGCGGCACATTGAGGAACGCTTCGGCGTCGGCGGCCAGCAACGGCAGCACCGGCTTGAGGAAGATCACCAACTGGCGGAACAGGTTGACGCCGGTGGCGCAGATCGCCTGGACTTCAGCCTGCTTGCCTTCCTGCTTGTTCAGCGACCAGGGTGCCTTGTCGGCGATCCAGGCGTTGGCGCGGTCGGCCAGGCCCATGATCTCGCGCATGGCGCGCGCGAAATCGCGGGCTTCATAGGCGTCGGCGATGCTTGGCGCAGCGGCCAGGAAGGCGTCGGTCAGTTCCGGCGCGGCATTTTCAGCCACCAGCACGCCGGCATTGCCCTTGTGGATAAAACCGGCGCAACGGCTGGCGATGTTGACGACTTTGCCCACCAGGTCCGAGTTGACCTTCTGTACGAAATCTTCCAGGTTCAGGTCCAGGTCATCGACGCCACGGCCCAGCTTGGACGCATAGTAGTAGCGCAGGTATTCCGGCGCCAGGTGGTCCAGGTAGGTGCGCGCCTTGATAAAGGTGCCCCGGGACTTGGACATCTTCTGGCCGTTGACCGTCAGGTAGCCGTGTACGTTGATGCCGGTCGGCTTGCGGTAGCCCGAGCCTTCGAGCATCGCGGGCCAGAACAGTGCGTGGAAGTTGACGATGTCCTTGCCGATGAAGTGGTACAACTCGGCGGTGGAGTCCTTGCCCCAGAACGCGTCGAAGTCCAGCTCAGGTGTGCGGTCGCACAGGTTCTTGAAACTGGCCATGTAGCCAATCGGCGCATCCAGCCATACATAGAAATACTTGCCCGGCTCGCCCGGAATCTCGAAGCCGAAGTAGGGCGCATCGCGGGAGATGTCCCACTGCTGCAGGCCACTGTCGAGCCATTCCGAGAGTTTGTTGGCCACGGCGTCCTGCAAGGTGCCGCTGCGGGTCCAGGTTTGCAGCATCTGCTGGAAATCCGGGAGCTTGAAGAAGAAGTGCTGGGAGTCCTTGAGCACCGGCGTGGCGCCGGAAATCGCCGACTTCGGATCCTTCAAGTCAGTCGGTGCGTAGGTGGCGCCGCATTTTTCGCAGTTGTCGCCGTACTGGTCTTCGGTGCCGCATTTCGGGCAGGTGCCCTTGATGAAGCGGTCGGCCAGGAACATTTTCTTTTCCGGGTCGAAATACTGGGTCACCGAACGCTGGTCGATGTGCCCGGCTTCCTTCAATCGCAGGTAGATCTGGCTCGACAGCTCGCGGTTTTCTTCGCAGTGGGTCGAATGGAAATTGTCGAAATCCACCAGGAACTCGGCAAAGTCGGCGCTGTGTTCAGCCTGCACATTGGCGATCAGTTGTTCCGGGGTGATGCCTTCCTTTTCGGCGCGCAACATGATGGCCGAACCGTGGGCGTCGTCCGCGCAGACATAGATGCATTGGTTGCCGCGATGCTTCTGGAAGCGCACCCACATATCGGTCTGGATGTACTCAAGCATATGGCCTAGATGGATGGAACCATTGGCATAGGGCAGGGCGCTGGTGACGAGGATCTTGCGTGGCTCGGACATGGGGCTCGGCTACTTGATGAAACGGAGGTCGGCCACTATAAAGCGCCGGCGAATTTATTTCACCCCGTGGCGCTGTTTCCGAATCTTCCGAACCTTCGAAAGCATGCCGTTAAGCTGCTGGAACGGTTAGGATAGCCGCCTGTTTCAGTCAGTCTTTTTCGGGAGTAGCCCATGAGCGCCGTGAATCGCGCAGCGGTGGAAGCCGTTCTTCGCCAGTACACCGACCCCTATTTGAACCAGGACCCGGTCAGTGCCGGTTGTGTGCGTACCATCGAGGTCCAGGGTGATCAGGTGTCGGTCCAGCTGGAGCTGGGCTATGCCGCCGGCTTGTTCAAGAATGGCTGGGCGCAAATGCTGCAGATGGCCATTGAGGGGCTGGACGGTGTGCGTTCGGCCAAGGTCGACATCCAGTGCGTGATCGCCCCGCACAAGGCCCAGGCGCAGATCCCGGGCCTGGCCAACGTCAAGAATGTGGTCGCCGTAGCCTCCGGCAAGGGCGGCGTGGGCAAGTCCACCACGGCGGCCAACCTGGCGCTGGCACTGGCCCGCGAAGGCGCGCGCGTGGGTATTCTCGACGCTGACATCTACGGCCCCAGCCAGGGCGTGATGTTTGGCATCGCCGAAGGCACGCGGCCAAAGGTCAAGGACCAGAAGTGGTTCGTGCCGATCGAGTCCCTGGGTGTCGAAGTCATGTCCATGGCCTTCCTCACCGACGACAACACACCGATGGTGTGGCGCGGGCCGATGGTGTCCGGTGCCTTGCTGCAACTGGTCACCCAGACCGCCTGGGGCGACCTGGATTATCTGGTGATCGACATGCCGCCAGGCACCGGCGATATCCAGCTGACCCTGGCGCAGAAAGTCCCGGTGGCCGGCGCGGTGATCGTCACCACTCCCCAGGACCTGGCACTGCTCGACGCGAAAAAAGGCGTGGAGATGTTCCGCAAGGTCAACATTCCTGTACTGGGCGTCGTGGAAAACATGGCCGTGCATATCTGTTCAAACTGCGGTCACGCCGAGCACCTGTTCGGTGAAGGCGGCGGCGAGAAGCTCGCCACCCAGTACGGCGTGGAGCTGCTGGCCTCGTTGCCGCTGTCGATGCTGATTCGTGAACAGGCCGACGGCGGCAAGCCAACGGTAATGGCGGAGCCCGACAGCCAGATCGCCATGATCTATCAGGAACTGGCTCGCCACGTGGGTGCGCGGATTGTGTTACAGGAAGCCGTGGCCCCGGCGATGCCGACGATTACCGTCAGCGACGACTGAAACGATTGAAGATAAAAGGCCTCGACAGTGTCGGGGCTTTTTTACGGCTGGCAGGCGGTCAATGCGCGCTGGTTACCCCTTTACGCAATTGCTCGTGTAAGCATTGGCTTACTTTTTCGTAAGTGTTTGGGGTTTTTATCGGCCATGACCGTCTCGAAATTGCGCAAGTGTTTTCTATGCTATTGAAATATAAATATTATTTCTGAATGGGTAACGGGTTAGGCCCGGCGGTGCGGCGGTAGCATCCCGTTGAACTTCCCTTGGAACTCTCTAATATCAGCCCTGTGTCCACGGATTGACACAGCCATTAAGGAACGATGGCTCAGGGAACGTCGCAGGATGCGATTCATCAGGATGATGAAAAGGAATACAGGGACTAAGGAAAAAATGTGGGCGGGTCATACCGCCCCTTTTTTTGCCTGTAGAAAAGTGAATGCGTTCCTCCGAGCACAAAAAAAGGCCCTCAAGGCCTTTTTTGTTGGGCAGCGGTGTTTTAGCGCTCTAGTTGCTCAATCTTGTTGGGTTTGCCATCCCACTCAGCGGCATCCGGCATCGGATCTTTGCGCTCGGTGATGTTCGGCCACACTTCTGCCAGCTCGACGTTCAACTGGATGAACTGTTCCATACCCGCAGGCACTTCGTCCTCGGAGAAAATCGCAACGGCCGGGCATTCCGGCTCACACAGGGCGCAGTCAATGCACTCATCCGGGTGGATAACCAGGAAATTCGGGCCTTCGTAAAAGCAGTCCACCGGACACACTTCTACGCAGTCGGTGTACTTGCACTTGATGCAGTTGTCGGTGACGACGAAGGTCATTTCTAATTTTCTCCTCAGGCGGCGGCAGCGAAACCCTTTATGGCAGGGCTCGCGAGGTTCGGGAGCGATAGTCTGCAGGCCAGGCTAAAAAGCCTGCAGCATCCCAAACCGCGCGAGAGTCTACCAGCTTGCAAGCGTCAGCGTTATATCCGAGTCTTCAGTGCATATAACATTTCGAGCGCTTTACGCGGCGTCAAATCATCCAGGTCAAGCTTTGCCAACTCATCCAGCACCGGGTGGGGCAGGCTGGCGAACAGATCGCTCTGATGCGGCGCGGCGGGCTTGCGGGCGGCCTTGGCGGGGCTGGCGACCACGGTTTCGTGGGGTAGCGCCGTGGTTTCCAGGCGGCTGAGGTGCTCGCGGGCGCGCAGGATTACGTCGTTCGGCACGCCGGCCAGTTGTGCCACGGCCAGGCCGTAGCTTTGGCTGGCCGGCCCTGGCAGCACATGATGCAGGAACACGATGCGCTCGTTGTGCTCGGTGGCATTGAGGTGCACGTTGGCCACCAGCGGCTCGCTTTCCGGCAGCACGGTCAGTTCAAAGTAATGCGTGGCAAACAGCGTATACGCGCGCAAGTGCGCCAAACGCTCGGCCGCCGCCCACGCCAGCGACAGGCCGTCGAAGGTGCTGGTGCCGCGGCCGACTTCGTCCATTAGCACCAGGCTGCGCTCGGTGGCGTTGTGCAGGATGTTCGCGGTTTCGCTCATTTCCACCATAAAGGTCGAACGGCCACCCGCCAGGTCATCGCTGGAGCCGATCCGGGTGAAAATGCGGTCGACCAGGGACAACTCGCAACTGGCCGCCGGCACAAAGCTGCCGATATGCGCCAGCAACACAATCAATGCGGTCTGACGCATGTAAGTGGATTTACCGCCCATGTTCGGGCCGGTGATCACCAGCATGCGGGTGTCGTCGTCCAGCGACAGGTCGTTGGCGACGAACGGCGTAGTCAACACCTGCTCCACCACCGGATGGCGCCCCTGCACGATGCGCATGCACGGCTCGCTGACAAAACGCGGGCAGTTCAGGTCAAGATTCAGCGCCCGTTCGGCGAGGTTGCTCAGCACATCCAGTTCCGCCAGGGCGGCGGCGGTGTCCTGCAGCGGCGCCAATTGGCTGATCAAGTCCTCCAGCAAGGCCTCGTAGAGCATCTTTTCCCGAGCCAGGGCACGACTCTTGGCCGACAGCGCCTTGTCTTCAAACGCCTTCAGCTCGGGGGTGATAAAGCGCTCGGCACCTTTGAGTGTCTGACGGCGTTGATAGTCGATGGGCGCCGACTCGGCTTGCTTGCTCGGCAACTCGATAAAGTAGCCATGCACGCGGTTGTAGCCCACCTTCAGGTTGGCCAGACCGGTGCGGGCTTTTTCGCGGGCTTCCAGGTCTATCAGGAACTGCCCGGCGTTTTCGCTCAGGGACTGCAATTCGTCCAGTTCGCTGTCGTAGCCGGTCTTGAGTACGCCGCCGTCGCGGATGATCGCCGGCGGGTTGTCGATGATGGCCTTTTCAAGCAGCGCTGCCAGTTCCGGGTAGGTACCGGTCGTGACGGCGAGTTGTTGCAGGTGCGGCGTATCCAGTTCGGTCATCGCCACTTGCAGCTGCGGCAGTGCGCCAAGGGCGTCGCGCAGACGCGCCAGGTCACGGGGCCGTGCATTGCGCAGGCCGATCCGCGCCAGGATACGCTCGATATCGCCGATTTCCTTCAACTGCGGCTGCAGCTTTTCAAAGCGATAACCGTCCAGCAGGCAGGTAATCGACGTCTGACGCGCTTGCAGCACCGTCAAATCCCGCAACGGACGGTTCAGCCAGCGGGTCAACAAACGGCTGCCCATGGCGGTTTGGCAGCGGTCGACCACCGACTGCAGGGTGTTGTCACGCCCGCCGGACAGGTTGGTGTCCAGTTCCAGGTTGCGACGGCTCGCGCCATCGAGCACCACTGTGTCATCCAGGCGCTCATGGCGCAGGCTGCGCAAATGCGGCAGGGCGGTGCGTTGGGTTTCCTTGGCGTAGCTGAGCAGGCAACCGGCGGCACCGATGGCCAGGGTCAGGGTTTCGCAACCGAAGCCTTTAAGGTCCTGCACCGAGAACTGTTGGCATAGGCTTTTCAGCGCCGAGTCACGCTCGAAATCCCACGGTGCGCGACGCTTGGTCCCACGGCGTTTTTCTGCTGGCAGGTCTTTGGGCCAATCATCCGGGATCAACAACTCCACCGGGTTGATACGCTCCAGCTCCGCCAGCAGGTTCTCCCAGCCCTTGATCTCCAGCACACTGAAATTACCGCTGGTGATGTCCAGTACCGAAAGCCCGAACAAGCGCTCATCGCCCAACACCGCCGCGATCAGGTTATCGCGACGCTCATCCAGCAGCGCCTCATCACTGACCGTCCCCGGCGTAATAATGCGCACCACCTGACGCTCCACCGGGCCTTTGCTGGTGGCCGGATCGCCGATCTGCTCACAGATCACCACCGACTCGCCCAGCTTCACCAGCTTGACCAAGTAGCCTTCCAACGAATGGTAAGGAATCCCACACATCGGAATCGCCTGCCCCGCCGACTGCCCGCGCGCGGTCAGCGTGATGTCGAGCAGCTTGGCGGCCTTCTTCGCGTCTTCGTAGAAGATCTCGTAGAAGTCGCCCATGCGATAGAACATCAACTGATCAGGGTGCTGGTTTTTCAAGCGCCAGTACTGCTGCATCATCGGGGTGTGGGAGGACAGGTCTGAAGTGTTCTTACTCATTGGGTAGTAGGCAAATTCGTTGAAAGTGATGGGGCAAAGGGGGCGCTTGGCCCAGCATTTTTTGCGATGGCGGCAAGGTTAACACGCGAGGTCGGAGGTTCGCAGGTCGCAAGCGCCGGGGTAAAACGCAAAAGGAAACGTCCCTCGCTGCTTGTGTGCAACGCAAGCGCTGAGGCATCCCCGTTTGTATGGGGGCCTGGGTACTCAGCCGCGTGCACCATAAAAGTGGCTTAGCAGGATCAGCTCACACACAGCGACAAAAATGCAGAGCACAATGAAACCGGGACTGAAGACGCGTTTGCGCTGGGATGGACCTTCGCCCAGCCAGCTTGGGTCTGCGTCATCGGACACCAAGACCAGGAGCGAAAGCACTGCGAGCATCCATGCCTTGGTCCAAAAGCTATAGGTTCGCCATTGAGTCATCCGTGCTCTTCCTACCGCAGCATTTATTTGGAGGCAGACATCTCCACCTCGGCCGTTATTGCGATGACGGCAAGGTTAACATGCAGGGTTTACTCTTCGCAGAGCCGCTTGGGGCCTGTAAAATGCATAAATGATGCATTTTTATGCGATTTAGCATTTGCCAACCCCAAAAACTCCCGTCACTATCCCCATTATGCAAAAACGCAACGTTTCTATCGTCTTAAGAGAACTGCTGGACCGCGACCGGATCTCCCCCACGGAGCTTCACCGACGTACTGGCGTGCCTCAATCCACTCTGTCCCGGATCCTCAGCGGCAAGATCGTTGATCCGTCGGACAAGCACATTTCCCGCGTTGCCGAGTATTTCCGCGTCAGCACCGACCAACTGCGCGGCCGCGTGGCGCTGGGTGTCTTGCGCGAGGAGGGGCGCGACCCCATGCATTCGGAGCTCAAGGACATAAGCCTGTGGGATGACGACACGCCCGTTAATGATGACGAGGTGTCGATCCCCTTTCTGCGTGAGGTTGAATTGGCTGCTGGATCAGGAAGATTCGTCATCGAGGAAAGCGAGAAGGCCAGCCTGCGTTTTGGAAAGCGCAGCCTGCGGCACAACGGTGTGCAGTTCGACCAGGCCAAGTGTGTGACGGTGCGCGGCAACAGCATGTTGCCGGTGCTGCGCGACGGTGCGACGGTCGGTGTGAACGCGGGCAAAAGCGCGATTGGCGACATCGTCGATGGCGACCTGTACGCCATCAATCACAATGGCCAACTGCGGGTCAAACAGCTCTACCGTCTGCCTTCGGGTATTCGCCTGCGCAGTTTCAACCGCGATGAACACCCCGATGAGGATTACAGCTTCCAGGACATCCAGGATGAGCAGATCAGCATCCTGGGCCACGTGTTCTGGTGGGGCATGTACGCTCGCTAACTCTTTTCTGTCAGACGAAGCCCGCCAACGTGCGGGCTTTTTTTCACCTGTAAAAAATCGCCAAACCCTAGGCCTGCCTGGCTTTAAATGCGTTTGTGCATTTTATCGCGAAAAAATAAATGCATTTGTGCATTGACTGTATATGTATCCAGTAATACTCTTCATCTCAAGCCAGCCAACAAGGCCTGGTGGAGGCGGCAAGGATGCTGCCAAGGAAGACAAGGAAGGCACGCAACATTGGCAAGGACGCCATCCGAGCGATGGCAAGGACGCCAGGCAACACTGGCAAGGATGCCGACGCTCTTTAGTGATACCGCTTCAGAAACAGGCAGCGATGAACCGGCCTTATATGGTTCAGAGGGTTGGCAACTGACCCGGGTGTGCAGCGTAAAACACCAGAAGCAGTTATCCGGCGGACAGGGATCGTGGTCGGAAAAACATCAAGGAACAATCCGTAACGCGCCAGTAGCGCCGAAGGACCGCATTACTGAAAAGCCTGGGTGACCGGGCTTTTTGGAATGCCTACCGACAAACGGAATAAATCAGGCACCGGCACGTTGCCGGCATTGCTCAGCCAGGAGGCGTGACATGACAAACGAGCAGCAAGCGTTAGCGGAAATGCCTATCTGGCTGGTGATCGTACTGGCGCTGATCGGCGGTGTATCCGGCGAAATGTGGCGCGCCGACAAAGAGGGGGCGCGGGGTTGGTCACTGGTACGGCGCCTGGCGCTGCGCTCCGGGGCATGCATGGTCTGCGGGGTCTCGGCATTGATGCTGTGCTACGCCGCCGGCATGTCGATCTGGACCGCCGGCGCGATCGGCTGCCTCACCGCCATGGCGGGGGCCGACGTTGCCATCGGCCTTTATGAACGCTGGGCGGCCAAGCGCATCGGGGTCAACGAGGGTCCACCCTCCCGACCGGATCAGCAATAGCCGCTGCAAGGACGCAACGAAATGACACTTATCGAAAAACCATCCCAACTGCCTGTCGCGATTGGGGAGGCGCTGAAGAGTGCTTTCCCACAATTACGGGTAGGCAATCACCAGGACTTTGCCGGCGTCGGTGATCACACCGGCGTGCTGATCAGTGTCGAACGCAACGGCCCCGGCGTTCGTTCCCCTGAAGGGCGCAAGGCACATGTTTTGTCGGTTTCACTCAGGGCTACGGTCGCCAGCGGGGCGGCACCTTTTGATGCGTGCGACCTGGCCAGCCAATTGATGGATCTCGCCCTGGATAACCGCTGGGGCCTGCCGTTGGATCAGTGCGATTTGCCCACGGCCGTCGTCGCGGCACCCTCCGGACTTTCCAGCGCCGAAACTGACTACGACACCTGGACCGTTTCCTTCACCCAAATACTCTATCTCGGCCCGTCGTTGCTCGAAGATCCCACAGGCACACCACTGTTTGCTTGCACTTGGGACGTCTCAAACATCGACGATCCGGACCAATATCGGCCCATGCAGAAGTAGTCCATGTAGGTTGCCATTCACGTCATCTTCGGTTTCGGCCGCTTCCCTCTCTGCTGTCACCGCGTCGGCGGCGTACTGCCTGAGCGATCCGCAACAAGTTCGGCAAAACACGGATACCCAGCTTTCGCGCTGGTTTTTGCTTACGGAGTAGGCCATTCAGAAAAAAGGGGGTTGCGGATGTTGAACGAATTCAGATGCGGTAACTGCAAAAGGCTCCTCGCCCGTACGGGTGGGCTTACAGAACTCCAGATCAAGTGTTCCCGATGTGGGACGTTGAATCATGTGAAGGCCACGCGCCTCGTGCAATCGCCTTTGAGCGACATGAATGCGGAATTCTCCGCGATAAATCATTCGACTCAAGGTAGATAGATATGGATCAAGTAAAAGCAGGCGCAAAATTCATCAACCTCATCGGCTTCGACGACTACGTTCGGCCCATGATTTTGCCAGCACAGAACACCACGGGCATAGTGATCCGCACATGCATCAATAACGGTGGCCGACTGTTCACGGGTACTGTCGCGCCAGTTTATGCGACGCTCAAGACCTCTCCGGTGGTTTGCGCGGTTCAGGGGCAGGTTCCGTTTGAGATTCTGATCCCTGCCGGCCAAGGTCTTTGGTATGGCCCGGGTAACAGCGATTCGAGCCTTTATGTAACTTATGACTTACTGCCCTGATCGGTAGTTGATCTTGTAGCAAATGAAGCCCTGCGATTGTGCAGGGCTTTTTTATTTTCGACCCCACCACGTCCATTGCTTCGAGCTGGGAGCTCTGCAAACGCGTGGCTATTCGCCGTTCTGATAGGCGCAATTGTCACTAGTCGGTGGAATAAGAACGACCTGGCGAATTGGCATGCTTGAGTAAGTTTCCTGATCAATGACGTAGCCTGGAGGAAAGCAGGCCTTCCTGCATGCAGGGGCTCCGGTCGATTACTAAGGTGGTGAATGTGGGGGATACGGTACGGGCTATCGCAGTTCGATCACGACGGGTGGGCTGTCCGTATTGCGTGTTTTTCAGGATGAAACCGATGGTCATCACACTGTCCCAACTGATTCAAATCATGCCGCAAGCCCGCTCTTCAGCAGGCCTCTTTTTGCACGCCTTGAATGCGGCGTTTGCGCGGCATGAAATTAACAGCGTGCCGCGTGCTGCCGCCTTTCTTGCCCAAATCGGCCACGAGTCCGGTGAACTGCGCTACGTGCGTGAACTGGGCAGCGACCCGTACTTGAGCAAATATGACACGGGCGTGCTGGCCGCTCGCCTGGGCAACACCCCTGACGCCGACGGCGATGGCCAGAAATACCGGGGCAGGGGGCTGATCCAGATTACCGGCCGCCGCAACTACCTGGCGTGCAGCCACGTCTTGTTCGGCGATGATCGTTTGTTGCGCGAACCGGCTTTGCTGGAGCAACCGCAATGGGCCTGTGAATCGGCTGCCTGGTTCTGGCAGCGCAATGGCCTGAACGAACTGGCCGACCAGGAGCGGTTCACCACCATCACTCGGCGCATCAATGGTGGGCTTAATGGTCTGGAGGATCGTCTGCAGTTGTGGGCGCGGGCGAAGGCGGTGCTATGCGCTTCCCAGGCGTAATCGGTGCCTGCCTGCTGGCCGCAGTGGTGTGGCAAGTGCAGGCATGGCGATATACCGCGCAGCTTGAGCAACAATCCTCAGCCCATGCGCAGGTATTGAGCCAACAATACCTGGCGGGCTTGCATCAGCTGCAGGCTGAACAGGACAAACGACTGGCCCTGGAGCAGCAGCTCAATGTCAGCGATCAACAACATGCCAGGGAGTTGAGCGATGTCCAGCGTCATCAGGCTGCTTTGCGCGACCGTCTTGCCACTGCTGATGTGCGGTTGTCAGTCCTTTTCGACGCCACCGAGCCCACCCGTGGCTGTTCAATGCCAGCCACCGCCACCTCCGGCGGCGTGGTTCATGCAGCCGCGCGAGCCCGACTTGACCCGGCGCATGCTCAACGAATTATCGACATCACCGATGCCGGCGACCAGGGACTGATCGCCTTGCGCGCTTGCCAGGCGTATGCGCGCGCGGTCGCCCGCTAATCTCTTGTTCCAGTCTGTCGCTTGCATGAGCGATTTGCTCCTGTAGGGTAGTCGAACGCCCGCCCACTCCAGGAGACGACCGTGAAAGACATTACCCCACTTGCTGCTGAATTAGGCCGACGTTTACAGGTGCTCAATGCCCACGTCACCACTGCCGAGTCCTGTACCGGCGGCGGGATTGCCGAGGCGGTTACACGGATACCGGGCAGTTCGGCCTGGTTCGAAGCGGGGTATGTCACCTACTCCAATCGGCAGAAGACCCGGCAGTTGAACGTGCCGGAGGATTTGTTTGCAAAAGTGGGCGCGGTCAGTCGGGAAGTGGTGGAAGCAATGGTTCGTGGCGCCCAGGAAAAAAGCCTGGCGCGATTTGCCGTGGCGGTCAGTGGTGTGGCGGGGCCGGACGGCGGTTCGCCGGACAAACCGGTGGGCACTGTATGGCTCGCGTTCGGCGTGGGCGATGAGGTCACCGCCGAGCTTGCGCACTTTTCCGGCAACCGCGACGAGGTCCGCCGACAAACGGTAAAGGCCGCGCTGGAGGGTCTGTTGCGACGAGCTGCAGCAGAAATAGAAAATCAGGGGTAGGCGATCTCCGATCTTTGTGGAACAATACTGTCTACTTATACAGGTGTTGGCCGTCAGGCCTTATTGATTACGTGAGGACTTTAATGGACGACAACAAGAAGAAAGCCTTGGCTGCGGCCCTGGGTCAGATCGAACGTCAATTCGGCAAGGGTGCCGTAATGCGTATGGGCGATCACGACCGTCAGGCGATCCCGGCTATTTCCACTGGCTCTCTGGGGCTGGACATCGCGCTCGGCATTGGCGGCCTGCCAAAAGGCCGTATTGTTGAAATCTACGGTCCGGAATCTTCCGGTAAAACCACCCTGACCCTGTCGGTGATTGCCCAGGCGCAAAAAATGGGCGCTACCTGTGCGTTCGTCGATGCTGAACACGCCCTGGACCCTGAGTACGCCGGCAAGCTGGGTGTCAACGTTGATGACCTGCTGGTTTCCCAGCCGGACACCGGCGAGCAAGCCCTGGAAATCACCGACATGCTGGTGCGTTCCAATGCCATCGACGTGATCGTGGTCGACTCCGTGGCAGCCCTGGTACCCAAGGCTGAAATCGAAGGCGAAATGGGTGATATGCACGTGGGCCTCCAAGCTCGTCTGATGTCCCAGGCGCTGCGTAAAATCACCGGTAACATCAAGAACGCCAACTGCCTGGTGATCTTCATCAACCAGATCCGTATGAAGATCGGCGTGATGTTCGGCAGCCCGGAAACCACCACCGGTGGTAACGCGCTGAAGTTCTACGCTTCGGTCCGCCTGGACATCCGCCGTACCGGCGCGGTGAAGGAAGGTGACGAAGTGGTGGGTAGCGAAACCCGCGTCAAGGTTGTGAAGAACAAAGTGGCTCCGCCATTCCGTCAGGCCGAGTTCCAGATTCTCTACGGCAAAGGTATCTACCTGAACGGCGAAATGATCGATTTGGGTGTGCTGCACGGTTTCGTCGAGAAATCCGGTGCATGGTATGCCTACAACGGCAGCAAAATTGGTCAGGGCAAGGCGAACTCTGCCAAGTTCCTGGCAGACAACCCGGACATTGCTGCCACGCTTGAAAAGCAGATCCGCGATAAACTGCTGACCCCTGCGCCAGACGTGAAAGCTGCCGCCAACCGCGAGCCGGTTGAAGAAGTGGAAGAAGCTGACACTGACATCTGAAGCACACGATGACTGTTGTACTGGATACACTCGTCGCCGTTCGGCGCACTGCGATGGACCTGCTCGCTCGTCGCGAGCACGGTCGGGTCGAGCTGACGCGTAAACTGCGTCAGCGCGGCGCAGATCCCGAGATGATCGACACAGCCCTCGACCGGTTAACGGAAGAAGGGCTGCTGTCGGAATCCCGTTACCTAGAAAGCTTTGTCTCCTACCGAGCCCGATCCGGTTATGGCCCCGCACGCATTCGTGAGGAACTGAGCCAGCGTGGCCTGCAACGCGCCGACATCGACCTCGCCCTGCGTGAGTGCGGCATCAGTTGGCAATCGCAGTTGGAAGACACCTGGCGTCGCAAATTTTCTGGCCATCTGCCTATCGATGCGAAGGAACGAGCGAAACAGGGCCGCTTTCTGAGTTATCGCGGCTTTTCGATGGAGATGATCAGCCGCTTATTAAGTGGCCGAGATGTGGACGACTAAGTTGACTGTGGCGAGGGAGCTTGTTCCCGCTGGGCTGCGCAGCAGGCCCAAATGTCCCATCACCCTTTCGCCTGACTCACCGACCACAAAAAAGACCCACTATGAAAATAGTGGGTCTTTTTTTTTGCGCTCAAAAAATCAAGCCGTCTGCGGCGACACCCGCTGCTGTGTCTTCCCTTGAGCCTGCGCCCAGTTCGCCGGCAAGTTGATGTAATCCACCAGCTCCCGTAACCGGCCCTGATCCCGCCCATTGAAGTTGAACACCAGTCGTGTCAAATGGCTGAACCGTGGCTCATCATGTTCCTCGCCTGTATAGGCAAGTTGCTGGAACTCTCCACTCAATCGCAGGCTGGCAAATTCACTCTGTAGATGCTTAAGCGCTTGATCACTAAGCGGGTGATTCATGCGTACCACAAACTCACGCTTCAACCAGCGCGTGGAATGGAAATTGGCATAAAACTGGTTGATGTCTTCCACCGCTTCTTCAGCGCTATGCACCAGTCGAACCAACTTGAGGTCGGTAGGCAAGATATAGCGATTGGCTTCCAGTTGGCTGCGGATAAAGTCCAGGGCGCCTTGCCAGAAGCCACCCCCCGGAGCATCCAGTAACACCACAGGCACCAAGGGACTCTTGCCGGTCTGGATCAGCGTCAGCACTTCCAGTGCTTCATCCAGGGTGCCGAAACCGCCTGGGCACAACACCAATGCATCCGCTTCCTTGACGAAAAACAGCTTGCGCGTAAAGAAGAAGTGAAAGGACAGCAGGTTCTCGGTGCCATCAATGGTCGGGTTGGCGTGCTGTTCAAATGGCAGGGTGATATTGAATCCCAGGCTGTGCTCCAGGCCCGCGCCCTCGTGCGCCGCAGCCATGATGCCGCCGCCACCGCCAGTGATCACCATCAAGTCCGAGCGTGCCAGCGCGGCGCCCACTTCACGGGCCAAGGCGTACAAGGGGCTTTCCACCGGTGTACGTGCCGAGCCGAAGACGGTGACCTTGCGCCGCCCCTTGAATTGTTCAAGCACGCGAAAGGCATGGTCCAGTTCTCGGATGGCACGCAGAGTGATCTTGGCATTCCAGCGATCACGGTCTTCCTCGGCCATGCGCAGCACGGTGAGAATCATGTCGCGATACAGGGGAATATTCGGGCTATTGGGGGCGATCAACTGAAGTTGAGTATCGACCTGTTGCGTGAGATCGACGTCTTTTTCTGCAAAATGCTTGAGCAGGCTGTCATTCGGTTCGTAAGGCATTCAGCGTCTCCTTTTTGCAGGGCCCGGGTAGCCGACGAATGATTCGCCGGAGGCGACGACACTGCATGTGTCGCTGCTTGCCGCAGGGGGCAACCTTCTTTTGCCCTGAAAATATTACAAAACAACCTGAAAAAGGTTGTGAACAAGCGGTTGGGATGACTTGATCATGGGCCGAAAAACCCTTGGCTGGCAACCGCTTATTGGATTTGCCGGGTGCAGTCCAAGACGCTGGTGGGGATTGACGCGCGGGAGGGCGCGCCAGTGGACAGCGGCGCGCCGGGGGCAGGCAGAGGTTACTTTTTCTTCTTCGCAGGCGCCGGGCAATCGGCTTCCACGAACTTTACCGATGCCACAGGACGGTTGGTCTTGTTCTCGGTGATTTCGTAGCGCATGACTGCGCCCTTGGCCATCAGTTCGCGGTAGCCTGGGTTGGTGCACACGCTGCGGCCCAGTTGAAAATACACTGCTTTGGGATTGGCGCGCATCTGTTCGGCGCGGTCGGGCAGCACGCTGAGGTGATCGATCAGTTGCATGCCTTCAACCGTGTAGGCCACTTCCAGGGTTTTTTCGTCGATTTCCCGGGGCAGGTCCTTGTTGCTTTCAGCCGCGACGCTTTGCAGCTTCCTGTTCATTTGCGCCTCCAGCAGCGAGGCCGCCTGGGCGCCCACAGGCAAGACCAGCGCAAGCGCGATGGATGGGGCGACAAGACGCAGCATGGAACGCAGCATGAAATTCTCCTGATTCGGTTACTGGTGCATAGACCAACCACTGCGCCGTGCGTTCAGTGGCGCGCGATTATAGGTGACCCCTTGCCACTACAGCCAGGCGTATCGCTGGTAAACTGCGAGCACTTCAGCCCTCCACGAGTTTTTTCCGTGTCGATTGACCTTTTCCCGCGGCGTACCCGATGAGCCACGCCGTTTCTCGCCTGCGCACCCTGCGCCTGGCGCGCGCTGTCAAGCCGTTCGTCAACCGGGGCTCCCGTGCCGAACGTTGCCCCGGTTGCCGGGTGATCCCCGAGTACTGCCTGTGCGCCTGGCGGCCCAAGGTCCAGGCCAGGTCCGCCATGTGCCTGTTGATGCACGATGTCGAACCGATGAAGCCCAGCAACACGGGTTGGCTGATCGCCGATGTCATCGATGACACCCTGGCGTTCGCGTGGTCGCGCACTGAAGTCGATCCGCAGTTGCTTACCTTGCTCGCTGACCCGCAATGGCAGCCTTATATCGTGTTCCCCGGTGAGTTCGTGGCGCCTGAGCGGGTGGTGGGTGAGGTCATGGTGAACGAGGGCAAACGCCCCTTGTTTATCCTGCTGGACGGCACTTGGAGTGAAGCGCGCAAGATGTTTCGCAAGAGCCCTTACCTGGAGCATTTGCCGGTCCTGAGTCTGGCGCCTGAGCAACTGTCGCGTTACAAGCTGCGCCGGTCCAAGCGCGATGATCATTTCTGCACCGCCGAAGTCGCCGCCTTGTGTCTGGAATTGGCCGCCGACGGTGCCGCCAGCGAAGTACTGGATGCCTACCTCGACGTCTTCAGCACCCATTACCTGGCCGCCAAGTTCCAGATGCCCTTGGATCCGACAGATGTCGTTCATACTCGACTGGCGCCCTATATACCGAGCGTATAGCCAGACGACGTTTGCATGATGGCACTGTAAACCCAGTCGCCGCTAAAATGCCCACCGGGCGTAGTGCTTGACCCCCCAGGCTACGCTGGGCATGCTGGGCGCCGATTGGGGCGCAACCTCGTATTTTCGACGTCGTTCCAGGCGCTTTTGACGTCGAGCTTGCCCTGTGGCGATGGCCGCCTGGTCGTTGCCGTGTGTACTGGCGAACCCTGAACCCATCGGGGCTGCCATAAAAACAGGATCATTTAATCAATGGCCACATACGAAATCCTGATAGCCGATGACCATCCGCTGTTTCGCAGTGCGCTGCATCAGGCGGTGACCCTGGGCCTTGGCTCGGATGTCCGCTTGGTCGAGGTGGCCAGCATTGCCGAGCTGGAGGCCCGCCTCACCGAAAAGTCCGACTGGGACCTGGTGCTGCTCGACCTGAACATGCCCGGTGCTTACGGTTTCTCGGGGCTGGTGTTGTTACGCGGGCAATACCCGCAGATCCCCGTGGTGATGGTCTCGGCCCAGGAAGAAGCCGACGTGGTGGTGCGCTCCAAAGAGTTTGGCGCCAGCGGTTTCATTCCCAAGTCCAGCGCCATGGAAGATATTCAGAGCGCCGTGCGCAAAGTGCTCGATGGCGATGTGTCCTGGCCGCCGCAGGCGTTCGAAGAAATCAACGTGTCCGATGAAGCCAAGGCTGCCCGTGATGGCCTCGCCAGTTTGACACCCCAGCAGTTTCGGGTGCTGACCATGGTCTGCGAAGGGCTGCTGAACAAACAGATTGCCTACGAGTTGAGCGTGTCGGAAGCGACCATCAAAGCTCACGTGACCGCAATCTTCCGCAAGCTGGGCGTGCGTACGCGCACCCAGGCTGCGCTGCTGTTGCAACAACTTGAGTCAATTTCACAGCATTAAGCTGATAGCGATTCACGCTTTTTTGACTTGGCGTGATCTAGTTTCCCCACTTCTTTGGTTCAGTTGCCTACGTCTATGTCGCCTTTCAAGGGTCAAACCGGTATCAAACGTATCTTCAATGCGGGGGGCTATTCCCTGGATGGTCTGCGCGCGGCTTTCACGGGCGAGGCGGCTTTCCGTCAGTTGGTGCTGCTCAATGTCATCCTTATCCCGCTGAGTTTTTTCCTGAACGTCAGCCGGGTCGAGCGGGCTTTGTTGATCGCCGTTTGCCTGTTGGCCTTGATCGTCGAGTTGCTCAACTCGGCGGTGGAGGCGGCGATCGACCGAATCTCTCTGGACCGCCACCCGCTGTCAAAAAATGCCAAGGACATGGGCAGCGCCGCGCAATTCGTCGCGCTGACCATGATCACCCTGGTGTGGGCCGTGATCCTTATCTAAGCCTCAGGCGATACTCGGCAGCACGATCTCGTCGCTGCGCTGAACCCCTGCGGTGAAAGCGCGGCACAACTCCAGAAACTCGCGCATCGCCGAGGTCTGGTACTTCTGTTTATGCCAGATGAAGTAGAACTGCCGCGCCAGGTCCAGGTCTGGGGTTTCCACCGGCACCAGGCTGCCCCGACGAAACGCGTCGCGCAGCGCCAGGCGCGAGATGCAACCAATCCCCAATCCCGACTCCACGGCGCGCTTGATCGCCTCGGTGTGTTCCAGTTCCAGGCGGATATTCAGCGCACTGCGGTGATGGCGCATGGCCTGGTCGAAGGTCAGGCGCGTGCCTGAGCCTTGTTCGCGCAGGATCCACGCCTCATGGGTCAGCTCTTCCATCGTTGCCACGCCACGCTTGGCCAAATGATGCTGGGGCGCGCAAAACACCACCAGTTCATCTTCCACCCAGGTCTGTACTTCGATGTCCGGGTGGCTGCAGTCGCCTTCGATTAGACCCAGGTCAATTTCGTAATGTGCAACCTGGTGCACGATATTGGCAGTGTTCTGCACATGCAGCTTCACTTGGCTTTCGGGGTGCTGCTGCATGAAACTGCCGATCAGCAGGGTGGCCAGGTAATTGCCGATGGTCAGGGTGGCGCCCACCGCCAGGGAGCCGAAGCCGGACTTGCCGTTGAGCAGATCTTCGATCTCCTTGGCCTGGTCCAGCAGCGCCACGGCCTGGGGTAATAGCTGATGTCCGAGGGCGTTGAGGCTCAGGCGTTTACCGGCGCGGTCGAACAATTGGCAGCTGGATTGGCGCTCCAGTTCGGTAATCGACGTACTGGCGGCGGATTGAGATAAGGCCAGAAGGCCAGCAGCGCGTGAGACGCTTTCCTGCTGGGCGACGGCGACGAAGACTTGCAGTTGACGGAGAGTAAATCGCATATCGATATAACCGATAACCCTTATCTTAATAATCCAGTTAACAGATATTGTCGTCGCCATTAGAATGTTGTGCAATTGCGCGCTTCATCTCTGGCGCAGACCCATTTCCAGGAGTTCCCCGTACATGAGCAACATGAACCACGAGCGTGTCCTCAGTGTTCATCACTGGAACGACACTCTGTTCAGCTTCAAGTGCACCCGCGATCCGGGCCTGCGCTTCGAGAACGGTCAGTTCGTGATGATCGGCCTGCAACAGCCTAACGGCCGCCCGCTCATGCGCGCTTACTCCATTGCCAGCCCGAACTGGGAAGAGCATCTGGAGTTCTTCAGTATCAAGGTGCCGGATGGCCCGCTGACTTCCCAATTGCAGCATTTGAAGGAAGGCGACGAGATCATCATCAGCAAAAAACCGACAGGCACCCTGGTGCTTGACGATTTGAAGCCCGGCAAACACCTGTACTTGCTCAGCACCGGTACTGGCCTGGCGCCATTTATGAGCGTGATCCAGGATCCCGAGACCTACGAGCGTTTCGAAAAAGTGATCCTGTGCCACGGCGTGCGTTACGTCAACGAAGTCGCCTACCGCGAATTCATCACCGAGCACCTGCCGCAGAACGAATTCTTCGGCGAGGCCCTGCGTGAAAAGTTGATCTACTACCCAACCGTGACCCGCGAGCCGTTCGAAAACGAAGGCCGCCTGACCGACCTGATGCGCAGCGGCAAGCTGTTCAGCGACATCGGCCTGCCACCGATCAACCCCGAGGACGACCGCGCCATGCTGTGCGGCAGCCCAAGCATGTTGGACGAGACCAGCGAAGTGTTGAACAGCTTCGGCCTGAAAGTTTCGCCACGCATGCGTGAGCCGGGTGATTACTTGATCGAGCGTGCGTTCGTCGAGAAGTAAACCAGTCAGGCCATGTGCTGGTTAAGTGACAAAGAAGATCCAAATGTGGGAGGGGGGGGGGGGGGGGGGG
>NZ_JAQQPT010000027.1:0-96802 GCF_036688725.1 Pseudomonas lactucae
ACGATGCATCGCCGATGGTAGTGTGGGGTTTCCCCATGTGAGAGTAGGTCATCGTCAAGATTAAATTCCGAAACCCCTGTCTGCTGACGCAGACAGGGGTTTTGTCGTTTTGAAGGGTTGATCCGTACTCGTCGGATCCCCCGACTTCGCGCCGCGAAGCTCTACCGCCTGTCTATTTCTTGTGCGGGAAAAACATTTTTCCCGATATCACCTAAGTTTTACCTTTCTGTGGCCGAAAGCCTGATGAGCCATGCGTGCACCGAAATAGAGCAGCTCCTAAGCCGTCTATATCGAACAAGGAATGTTCCTCTCGGCACGCTCCCCCCATTTGGCAAAAGAAGTCGATGAAATGAATCTCAAGTTCAGTCATAAAATTCTGTTGGCCGCGTCAGGCGTTGTGGTCCTAGCCTTCGCGTTATTCACGCTTTACAACGATTACCTGCAGCGCAGTACGATCAAACAGAACCTGGAGTCATCCATTCAGCAATCCGGTGAGCTCACCGCCAGTAGTGTGCAGAACTGGCTCAGTGGCCGAATACTGGTCCTTGAAAGTCTTACGCAGAATTTCGCCCATCAAGGCAATGCTGCGGACCTTCCAGGTCTGGTCGATCAGTCGGCGTTCACCTCGAACTTCCAGTTCACCTATGTTGGGCAAACCAATGGTGTATTCACCCAGCGCCCGGATGCAAAGATGCCCGATGGCTATGACCCTCGTCAGCGCCCCTGGTACAAGCAAGCCGTGGCTGCCGATAAACCCATGCTCACGCCACCCTATATGGCTGCAGTGGGTGGGCAGATCGTCACCATCGCCATGCCGGTGAAAAAGAATGGCGAGCTGCTGGGTGTCGTCGGCGGTGACCTGAGTTTGCAAACCCTGGTGAAGATCATCAACTCCGTGGACTTCGGTGGCATCGGCCATGCGTTCCTGGTCAGCGGCGATGGCCAAGTCATCGTCAGCCCTGATCAGGATCAGGTGATGAAAAACCTTAAGGACATCTACCCGGGCACCAGCGTGCGGATAGAGAAGGTTAACCAGGATGTCGTTCTCAATGGCCAGGATCGTATTCTGTCATTCACGCCTATCAGCGGTTTGCCGGGGGCAGATTGGTACATCGGCCTGTCGATCGATAAACAAAAAGCCTACGCCCCTTTGGGTAAGTTCCGGACTTCTGCGTTGATCGCCATGGTGATCGCCGTGGTCGCAATTGCTGTGCTCTTGAGCCTGCTTATCCAAGTGTTGTTACGACCTCTGAATACCATGGGCGTCGCCATGCAGGATATCGCGCAGGGCGAGGGCGACCTGACTCGCCGTCTGGCTGTCACCAGCAAGGACGAGTTCGGCGAAGTGGCAAGCGCGTTCAATGAGTTTGTGGAGCGTATTCACGCGTCGATTTCTGAGGTGTCTTCGGCAACGCGCCAGGTTCACGATCTGTCCCAACGCGTGATGGCTTCTTCCAACGCATCGATCATCGGCTCGGATGAGCAAAGCGCCCGCACCAACAGCGTCGCTGCAGCCATCAACGAGCTGGGCGCGGCCACCCAGGAAATCGCACGTAACGCCGCCGATGCTTCACAGCATGCCAGTGGCGCCAGCGAACAGGCTGACGATGGGCGCAAAGTGGTTGAGCAAACCATTCTGGCAATGTCTGAGCTTTCACAAAAGATCAGTTTGTCCTGCACCCAGATCGAAACCCTGAACGCCAGCACCGACAACATTGGCCACATTCTTGACGTGATCAAGGGCATCTCCCAGCAAACCAATTTGCTCGCACTCAACGCAGCGATTGAAGCAGCCCGTGCAGGGGAGGCCGGGCGTGGGTTTGCCGTCGTTGCAGACGAGGTGCGCAACCTGGCTCATCGCACCCAAGAGTCGGCCGAAGAAATTCACAAGATGATCACCTCGCTGCAAGTGGGCTCGCGCGAAGCGGTGACCACCATGAATGCCAGTCAAACGTCCAGCGAGGAAAGCGTTCAGGTGGCCAACCAGGCCGGCGAGCGCCTTATCAGCGTGACGCAGCGGATCGTTGAAATAGACGGAATGAACCAGTCGGTCGCCGCAGCTACCGAAGAGCAGACTGCGGTGGTGGAAACGCTCAATGTCGACATCAACCAGATCAACCTGCTGAACCAGCAGGGTGTGACCAATCTCAACGAAACCCTCAAGGACTGCGATGCCCTGTCGCAGCAGGCCAATCGGTTGAAGCAACTGGTCGACAGCTTCAAGATCTGATCCGCTGATGATGGAGTAGGAGTGAGCGGTTTCGCTCCTATGGCTTGACCAGCAAGCGTCGTACATTCTCCAGGGCGCTGCTGGCGAAGTCTTGCACAAACTGCTCAAACCCCTCCTGTGCGGCGTCCATGGGCTCGGCAATGATGGTCCAAGTTACTCTGGAGCATTGTGCTCCAAGTGCTTGGACGCTGATCGCTGCCCACAACCGCGCCACACCGAGGGTGTTGTAGATCGTGGTCCAGGTCATGTGCATAGCCTGCTCATCGCGACTATTGAGTTGCTCGACGACACAGTTGCCATCGCGAAAATTTTTTTTGCGCAAAGCGCCCACACCCGTGCCGATCATTTCAATGTGCATAAGGGCAGGAATGAAGGCATCAAAGCCTGCAAACTGCCCCACTACACTCCACAGCCGACGGGCGTGGCAATCAACCACGGCAGAGGCCACAATCGGCACGCTGCTCGGGTTGCGGATTAACGTATCGGGTTGCAGCGGTTTCATAAGAATGTCCTGAAGCGGTTCATAGAAAGCTGATGGCCTTGAGGTAGTTGCAGCCTTTGCTGAGTAGCGCTGCGTCTTTTTCGGGATACTGCTCTCCCATTTTCTGAACACCGCGTCGTGCGTTGTCATGAAGAATCATCGACGTGTCTCCTATGTCGTCATCCAAGTGATCCAGATAAAAGCCCAGTACACCGAATAGAGCATTGTCCTGACCCACGGCTCTCAGAGCCTGCTGCCACTGCTTGATGTCCACCCGCTCGAACGGGTAGCCGGCCCCGCTGAAGGCGTCCAGGTAATGTTCCCAGCTCAAGGGCTGAGGGTTGTGCAAGTTGAAGACGTTGTCATGGGCTTGGAAGCTGGCGCAGTGGACGGCAATGAAGCGACTCAGGAAGTCCACTGGCATCAAGTCGAAGTTCAGCTCCAGGCGAGGCAGCACACCCAGTTGCAGCGACCCCTTGAGCATCAGCATCAGGCGGTTTTTATGCGGCTGGCAGACACCGTTACGGCTGTTGAAACTGATGTTTCCCGGCCGGAGGATATTCACCCAGGCGCCCTGTTCGACGGCACGCCCCAGCAACCGCTCCGCGACCCACTTGGACAGGTTGTAGCCATTCCTCACATACAGGGGCAGGGTCGCGGCGGCGGGCTCCTCAAGAACATGCCCCTGCGTGTCGATGCTGCTGGAAGCCGACAATGTCGAAACAAAGTTCAAGACTTTCTTACTGTGGGTTTCGCACAAACGCAGGCACTCGAATATGGGATCGACGTTGTCCTTTGCCAGTGAGGCGTAGTCCATCACGTGGTTGACCTGTGCTGCGTTGTGCACCAGCACACCAAAGTCCCTGGCGAGGGATTCATATGCCTCGGTCGTCAAGCCCAATCGCGGCAAGCTGACATCGGCAGCGAAGACCCGCACGCGGCTCAAATCCAGATGTTCCAGGCGGTATTCGCGCAATGCCTGGGTAAACCGGGCCATTGCAGACGCCCCCGGCTGCTCGCGTACCAGGCAGGCCACTTCGATTGCGCCACCCGCCAATAGCGCTTCGACAATATGCACGCCGACGAAACTGTTGGCCCCCGTCACGATCATTTTTCGCGGGTCTCCCGCGCAGTCCTCGTCCAGCGCGCTGATCGCCCACTCCCGCTGGGTATCCTCCAGCGCCTGGGCGCTGGAGGTGTCCGGTAGCTCACCATCCTCAAGCAACGTGGCGAGGGCACGGATCGTCGGCACTTCGATGAAATGGCTCAATGCGAAACTACGGCCAAACTGCTCGCGCACACGCAGCAGCAAGGTCGACAGCAAAATCGAATGGCCGCCGAGATCGAAGAAGCTGCCATCGATGGATAACGCGCCAGAGGGCAATTCCAGCAGTTCGCGCCACAACTGAGTCAATTGCGCTTGAAGCGCAGTGTTTGCATCGTCGTGGACAGGTAGGTGGGAACGAGGCGGCAGCGCCATGGCCAATAGTGCCTGGCGGTCGACTTTGCCGTTGATGGTGCGTGGCATGTCTTGCAACTCGACCCAGGAGGCAGGTTGCATATACTCCGGTAGCCACTGCCGTGCGTGTTGCTTGAGGGCTGGCATACTGGCGCCGGGCTCGGGTTGGGCGGCAAAACCGTGGATCCTGTCATCACGATCGATGATCACTGCCACTTGTCGATACAGCCGACTGTCGCGCAAGCACTGCTCGATCTCCCGGGGCTCGACCCGAAAGCCGCGAATCTTCACCTGATTATCGCGCCGCCCGCCCAGCAGGATGCCTGTAGGTGTCCACTGAGCCAGGTCGCCGCTACGGTAGGCGCGAAGAACCTGGCCACTGGGTATCGACAGCTCGACAAACGCACTCTCGGCCTGCCCAGGCGCATTCACGTACCCCAGGCTCACCCCAGGTCCGACGATGTAAACCTCGCCCTGCACCTGCTCATCCACCGGTTGCAGGTTGTCGTCGAGGATCAGCACCTGGCTGTTGGCGATGGGTACGCCAATGTTTCGGTTGCTGTCTGCCGGTTGCAACCTGCGGTGAGTCACCAGCACCGTGGTTTCGGTGGGGCCATAGAGATTATGGAACTGGCACTGCCCGGCCAATCGCTCGATGACAAGGGGTTCGCAGACATCGCCACCCGTGAGCAAGTGAGTGACGCCAAGCGGTTGATCCAGCGGCAGGATATTGAGCAGGGCGGGCGGCAGGAAAGCATGGGTGATGGACTGCCGGCGCAGTAGCGCCACCAGTTGATGAGGGTCGCGTCGTTGCTCCTCGCCGGGGACGATCAACTGGGCACCGGCGATCAGCGCCGGGAAGATATCAATCAATGACGAGTCGAAACTCAACGGTGAAAACTGCAGAACGCGGCTGTGCTCGTCCAGCGCCATACAGGTGCCGAACCATGCCGTGAAATGCGCCAGGTTGGCTTGGCTGAGCAGTGCGCCCTTGGGGCGACCCGTGGAGCCTGATGTATAGAGCACCATGCACGGCGCATCGGGGTCGGGCCGATGCTGCGTCAGATCGGATACGCTGTCGGCGTTTCGTGGCCTGATAGCACTGACATCCAGCGCAATGAAACGCTCGCGCAGTAAGTGCCGACCGGCATCCAGCAATACGCCTGCCCTCGCATCTTCGAGCATGGCCTGATGGCGTTGAGGTGGCTGTTCGGGTTCCAGCGGCAGGTACACCGCGCCACTGCCCAGTACCGCAAGGATACTGGCATACAGCTCGATAGACTTTCCCAAGCACACGCCGACTACGGCTGGGGTTTCGAGCCCCTCCAGCGCTGGCCGCAATTGCTGTTGAATCGCCATTGCGCGGCTGCGCAGTTGCCGGTAGGTCCATGCCTTGCCGGCAATGTTCAACGCCGTTCGTTCGGAAAAGGCCTGAAGGCTCGCCTGTAAACGCTCGATCATCGGCACTTGGGCTTGTCGGCTTAGTCCTGGGTCAAAGGTACGGTTGAATCGATGTAAAAACGCCAGCGCCTCCAACCCTTGCAGGCTTTGTTCGGGCCAGTCGGTGGCGATGGCTGTCATGGCGAAATATTCGAGGTCTCGTGAAAAACAACTGACCTGCGCCGCCACCCAATCCACCAGCGTGCTGGTCGCCCGTTGACGCATTCGTTGACCATTGCCGCTGGGCTCTGCGGCGACGTCCAGTACGGCCAATACAGCTCGGTCACGGTCGTAGAGGCGCAGCTGCAAGGCGGGCAACCCATACTCGGTGATGGGCCCCACACCCAGGCGCAGGTTGATGCACATCGTTTTGCCCACATGGGCCGGAAGAGGTTCGCTGCCATCATCAATCCACAGGTCGATGGCCTCATTACCCGAGACGTGGCCGTACTGTTCCAGCACCAGCCTGATCGCGTCCAGGGCTTTGCTGGAACCGTTCCAGCCGATCCTCAGGCGCTTCATGCCCGCACCGGCAAGAGATCGTTCAGCGCTCGCGCCACGCTCGGCGTTTGCAGCAAACCGCTGTGTTGCAGGAAAGCCATGATATTGCCCATCAACGGATGCTGACGGGTGATGGGAAACGCAAGCGCCCTGATTTCATCGCTCAATGCGCTGCGTACGCGTGCGCTGACACCCAGGTGCTCGATCAGTTGTAGATCAAAGCTCTTTTGCAGGTCGTTGGTCAGGTAACGCGCCAGGAACGTCGGCAGTACTTGAGCGATGCCGTCACGGTCATCCGGGCTCGCGGCCTGCCAATAAAGGCGCACCAACCGAGTCCAGAATTGTGCGTGACGGCCCTCATCAAACAGGTGGTCGGCCATCAAGCCACGTATGGAGGCTTTGACGCTGCTGTCCTTGGAAAACGCGGCTACATCCTGGGTGACTGTGTTTTCGGCGATTGCCACGCCAATCAGTTCCACGGCATCGCGCAGATGGGCCGGCGCCTCTGCCTGTGCTGTCGGGAGTGCGCGGTTCAGTTCGATTTGCTCAGGCAACTGGAGCGGCTGTATGCCCGTCATGGCTACGGTTTGTTGCAGTAAGTCCAGGGCGACCAAGGCGTGGTAATCCTCGTCCACCACGACCGTCATTGCATCAATGCGACAGGCGAGGGGGAAGGGCAGCGAGAAGCGATTCTTGGCAATGCGGCGTGCGGTCCTGTCGACGATCTCGGTTTCGAAGATCACCACGTCGTTGATGAATTTGTAGAAGCTCTGCAACAGCACGAAGTCGCGCCACTGTGGGCAATGCTCCAGAAAGGTCGCGCTGAGTACCAGAGGTTGGCGACACAGCGGGTAGATCAAGTTGTCATCGTTTTCCAGCACACGGCGAGGGCGCGTGCGGATGGTTGCCCTGCGCTCCCAGTCATCGATAATCGAAGGGTAGTCGGCGATGCTCATGGACGTGCCTCCTGCAGCGACGCCCGCACCTCGTCCCAAAAACGGATACGGCTTTCCACGGCGGCAAGGGCTGCGTCGTCTGCTTGTGAGGGGTAGGTCGGGTCTGCGCCGACCAGGCGTTCAAGCAGCAATCGGGCTGCCGGCGCGTGATCCTGAGCGTCCAGTTCGATATGGCGTCTTAGATACCTGCACAAGGTTGGCGCCTGGTGATGAACAAACCCGTCGCTGTGCAGGATGCGCTCGAACAGAGTCGGTATCACAGACTCGCGACTGTGAAAGAACGCGGCCGCCACGCAATGAGTGGGGGCGTGCCGGGCGATGTGCAACGTATCCGTCACAAGACGGCTCACCCCAGCAGGCACATCGAGCCTGTGCAAGGCCGAGCTCGCTTCCAGGCCGTTGCGCTGCAGCGCAATGAAGCGGTTGATCACCATGGTGCTGGCGCCGACTTCGGCCATGGCTTCCAGGTACAACTCGAAGTGGCTGCAATGGCCTTGCCGGGGATGTTCGTCCGACTCCTCGCCCAACACGATTTCATTGATCAGACGTGCCGCTTGCGGATCAGCAGGGGGCAGCCAGGGCAAATGGGTGCAGGTCAGATCCTGTTGCAGACGTTTGACGAGGGTCATGAAATCCCAAACAGAGAACACATGAGTTTCCATGAAAAGTTGTAACTTTCGACGCGATGTTATTTCTTGGAACAGCGGGTGGCTACACAATTGAATTTTCTTTTGTTCAAGTAACGGTGGGTACATGGTTGATGCCTATAGTTGTTGCGGCCGCAGAATTAATCCACGGTTGATTATTGTGTTCGGCAAAAAAATGGAACCGGTATCAGCCTGGCGACATAGCGCGAGACCACGCGTAGACGTGGAGTTGGCCTGCCTGGCTTAGTGATAGAAGATGATAAGCGGGTTAAACGATTTAGCGGGGGTATGAATGTACTAGAAGTTTTTCTAAATAATATTGGATGTCAGAAAGTTACTGATTAAAAGTGGGAGGTTTCTTCGGTGCGGAACACTGTCCTACAAGTAAAGTGTTCCGCGGCATTGAGGATTGGCGACGGGAAAGTAAGGGAGTTATTGCACGTTCTTTTTGCCGGCGACATCCAAGCCATTAAGGTAGGTGGTGATCACTTCCATCCCGCGCATCAAGTGATTGCGCAATGTCAGAATACTTTCGCCGACTTTCTTTTGCGCCACCAAATTCAGCAGTTCACGGTGGTCTTCCTGGGATGTCTCGCCCAATCCCATCGCCTCAAGGTTAAAGCGCAGGAAACGTTCTTCCTCATTCAACCCGTGCTCCACTAATTTAAGCAACCGCTGGTTGGGCGCCTTGCCATACAGGGCCATGTGAAACAGACGATTGAGACGGCCAATCTCGGTGTAGTCTTTTTCTTGTTCCAGGGCAGAGATCAGCGCGTCCGCCTCAGCGATGTCGGCGTCGGTCAGCAAGGGAATCGACGAGCGCAGCGCTTCGGACTCCAGCAACATGCGCAGCTCATAAGTCTCTGCCGAATTGTCTTCGATCAACGGTGCAACCACGGCGCCCTTATGGGTGACCACGTGCAACAGTGACTGGGCCTCCAGCTGGCGCAAGGCTTCACGTACCGGCATGCGGCTGACCCCGAACAGGCTGGCCAGTTCCTGCTGGCGCATGGCGGTGCCGCAGGGCAAGCGGCCATCGAGGATGGCATTGCGCAGGGTTTCTTCAATCACGGAGCGCGCCAGGTGAGCGGGAATGGGCCCGCTGACCTTGATGCTGTTCAAAGGGGTCGGCTTCTGCGTCACGGTTACGCTATCCTTCCTTTTGGAATGGTGGTGGCTAATTGGATCCAATGCACACTAGAGACTGCCCATAAGCTTGTCAAACCGGCACGGTTTCGGCTTGTAAGCGTTTCAACACGTCGCTCTGACGGCCCACGCACTGGTTTTCGGCGGTCTGACGCGCCGTTGTCGACTTGCGACATTTCTGTCTATCGATATTCACTATCGGTATTTAAAATGAAATTCTTATACCTATAAAGTCACTCTCCTGTCCGACCGGGAGTGAACTCATGTCCGCCACCTCTACTGTTCCAACAGCGATCCTAACCGCCCAAGCCTTCGAGGTTCGTCCGCTGCCCGGCAGCGTGGGGGCCGAAATCATCGGCCTGGACCTGTCCCGGCCAGTCAACGATCAGGATTTCGCCCGCATTCATCGCGCGCACCTGGATCATCACGTGGTCGTTTTTCGCGACCAACGTATCTCCCCCGAACAACAGATCGCCTTCAGCCGCCGTTTTGGCGTGCTGCAGATTCACGTGCTTAAACAGTTCCTGCTGGCCAACCACCCGGAAATCCTGATCGTCTCCAACATCATTGAAAACGGCCAATCCATCGGCCTGGGTGATGCGGGTAAGTTCTGGCACTCGGACCTGTCCTATAAAGAGCTGCCGAGCCTGGGTTCGATGCTCCACGCCCAGGAACTGCCATCCGAGGGCGGTGATACCCTGTTCGCCGATATGCACAAAGCCTGGGACCAAATGCCCGAGCACCTGCGCAAAGCCGTTGAAGGCCGCAGCGCCGCGCACTCTTATACCGCGCGCTATAGCGAAACCAAATTCGAAGGCAACTGGCGCCCGACGTTGACGCCAGAGCAGCTTGCCCAAGTCGCGGAAGTGGTTCACCCGATCGTGCGCACCCACCCGGAAAACGGCCGCAAGGCGCTATTTGTCAGCGAGGGTTTCACCACCCGCATCGTCGGCCTGCCGGAGGACGAAAGCCGCGACCTGCTGGCCCAGCTCTACGCCCACAGCGTGCTGCCGCACAACATCTACCGCCACCAATGGCAGCCCCACGACCTGGTTTTCTGGGACAACCGCTCGCTGATTCACCTGGCCGCCGGTTGCCCGAGCCACCTGCGTCGCAAACTGTTTCGCACCACCATCCAGGGCGATGCGCCTTTCTGATTCGGAGCAAGACCATGTCCAGAAACATTCCTTTTGCGCGATTGGCCGCCACGCTCGGACTCGGTATCAGCCTGCTGGCCGGCAGCCTGATCGCTCCAGCGGCGGCACAGGCCGAAGGCGAGATCCGCATCGCCGAACAATTCGGCATCGTCTACCTGTTGCTCAACGTGGTGCGCGATCAGCATTTGATCGAAAAGTACGGTAAACAGGAAGGCATCGACATCAAGGTCGACTGGACCCAACTCTCGGGCGGCGCGGCGGTCAACGATGCGTTGCTCTCCGGCTCCATCGATATCGCCGGGGCCGGTGTCGGCCCGTTGCTGACCATCTGGGATCGCACCCACGGCAAGCAGAACGTCAAGGCCGTGGCGTCCCTGGGCAACTTCCCCTACTACCTGGTCAGCAACAACCCGAAGGTCAAGACCATCGCTGATTTCACCGACAAGGACCGCATCGCCGTCCCGGCAGTGGGTGTTTCCGTGCAGTCGCGCTTCCTGCAATACGCCGCCGCCAAGCAGTGGGGCGACAAGGAATTCAATCGTCTCGACAAATACACCATTGCGGTCCCGCACCCTGACGCCACGGCTGCATTGATCGCCGGCGGCACCGAGTTGACCGGGCACTTTTCCAACCCGCCCTTCCAGGACCAGGCCCTGACGAACCCTAATGTGCACGTGGTACTGAACACCTACGACCTGCTCGGGCCGAACTCGCCAACCGTGCTGTTCGCCACTGAAAAATTTCGCAACGACAACCCGAAGACCTATAAGGCGTTCATCGAGGCACTGAGCGAAGCCGCGCAGTTCGCCCAGAACGACAAAGGCGCCGCCGCCGATACTTATATTCGTGTGACCAAGGCCAAGATCGACCGCGCCGAGTTGCTCAAAATCATCGACAACCCGCAGTTCGAATTCAGCGTCACCCCGAAGAACACCTACCCGCTGGCGGAATTCCTCTACCGCGTCGGCGCTATCAAAAACAAGCCTGAGTCATGGAAGGACTACTTCTTCCAAGATGCCAAGCCCCTGCAAGGAAGTTGAAATGAACGCGCCCTTGCAAGGCCACACGGCCAGCAACCTGCACACCGCCGAGCCGCTGCTGGCGGTGGATAACGTCAGCCTTGAATACCGCACCCCCGAGCGCGTGGTGCGGGCTACCCATCAGGTCAGTTTCGAAATCGACCCGGCCGACCGCTACGTGTTGCTTGGCCCTTCGGGCTGCGGCAAATCCACCTTGCTCAAATCCATCGCCGGGTTTATCAAACCCTGCGAAGGCGAGATCCGCCTGTTGGGCCAGAAGGTCGAGCAACCGGGCCCGGACCGCATCGTGGTGTTCCAGGAATTCGACCAGTTGCCACCGTGGAAAACCGTCAAGCAGAACGTAATGTTTGCGCTGCTGGCATCCAAGACCCTCAAGCGTCGCGAAGCTGAAGCGCGCGCTCTGCACTACCTCGATAAAGTGGGCCTCAGCGCCTTTGCCGATGCGTACCCGCATACGCTCTCCGGCGGTATGAAAGCCCGTGTCGCCATCGCCCGTGCCCTGGCCATGCAGCCGAAAATCCTGCTGATGGACGAACCCTTCGCCGCCCTCGATGCTCTGACCCGGCGCAAGATGCAGGAAGAGTTGCTGCTGCTCTGGGAGGAAGTGCGCTTCACCCTGCTGTTCGTCACTCACTCCATCGAAGAAGCGCTGGTGGTGGGCAATCGCATTCTGTTGCTGTCGCCGCACCCTGGGCGGGTGCGCGCGGAAATCCACAGCCATCAATACGACCTGCACAGCCTTGGCGGTGTGGACTTCCAGGCGTCGGCGCGGCGGATTCATCGCTTGTTGTTCGATGAATCCACGGCTGCGGAACCCGAGTTGGGTTTTGCCGATATCCGCATCGCTTACTAAGGGGGCAACCCATGCGCCAGGAATACGAAATCACCCTCGAACCGTTGCTCAGTGTCCCGGTGGAACGCGAACTGCCGCTGCGCCAACGCTTGTGGCAACAAGGCTGGCTGCGCAAGGGCCTGATCCTGATCGTGCTGGCGATCCTCTGGGAGGCCGTCGCGCGCTACCAGGACAACGACCTCCTTCTGCCGAGTTTTCTGCAGACCTTCAACGCGCTGTACGACGGCCTGCTCAGCGGCGAATTGCTGAGCAAGGTGAGCATCTCGCTGGTGGTGTTGATCAAGGGTTACCTGATCGGCATTGTGCTGGCGTTCGCCCTGACCACCTTGGCCGTGTCGACCCAATTGGGCCGCGACCTGCTGAGTACCCTGACCTCGATGTTCAACCCGCTGCCGGCCATCGCATTGCTGCCGCTGGCGCTGCTGTGGTTCGGCCTGGGCCAGAACAGCCTGATTTTCGTGCTGGTGCATTCGGTGCTGTGGGCACTGGCGCTCAACACTTACTCGGGGTTCCTCGGCGTGTCCGAAACCCTGCGCATGGCCGGTCGCAATTACGGTCTCAAGGGTATGCGCTTTGTGCTGTTCATCCTGATCCCGGCGGCGCTGCCTTCGATCCTCGCGGGCCTCAAAATCGGCTGGGCGTTTGCCTGGCGCACGCTGATCGCCGCCGAGCTGGTGTTCGGCGCCACCAGTGGCAAAGGCGGTTTGGGCTGGTACATCTTCCAGAACCGCAACGAGCTGTACACCGACAAGGTATTTGCCGGGCTGGCGGTGGTGATCCTGATCGGCCTGCTCGTGGAAAACCTGGTGTTTGACACTTTCGAGCGGCTCACCGTGAAGCGCTGGGGCATGCAACGCTGATACACCTGCTACGATTGCATCCCGCTCACTCCCCCACGATCACGAGTGCTTGGCATGCAACTACCGGACATGAACCTGCTGGTCGCCCTCGACGCCTTGCTCGACGAGGGCAGTGTGGTCGGCGCCGCGCGGCGGATGAACCTCAGCCCGGCGGCCATGAGCCGCACCCTCACGCGTATTCGTGAAGCGGTGGGCGACCCGATCCTGGTGCGGGCTGGGCGGGGGCTGGTACCCACGCCCAAGGCCCTGGAGTTGCAAGGCCAGGTGCGCAACGTGGTGGAACAGGCCGCCTTGCTGTTTCGTTCGGCCGACCAAGTAGACCTGAGCACCCTGCGCCGCCGCTTCAGCGTGCGCGCCAACGACTTTTTTATCGGCGTGTATGGCGGCCGCCTGTTCGACACCATGGAGCGCATGGCCCCGCTGTGCGAGCTGTGCTTCGTGCCCGAAGGCGACACCGATGACGAAGCGCTGCGCGAGGGGCGGCTGGATTTACGTGTGAGCAACACCCAGCCGGCGAGCCCGGAGGTCAAGGTGCAGACCCTGTTCTCCACCACTTTTGTCGGCCTGGCGCGGCAGGACCACCCCTTGTTCGACGAAGACATCACCGCCGCCCGTTTCGCCAGCTATTCCCATATCAGCATCTCGCGGCGCGGCATCGCCCGTGGGCCGATCGACACCGCACTGAACGCCCTAGGCCTGGAACGGCGCGTGGCGATGATCGCCCCAGGTTTCCACGGAGCAATGTTCATGCTGCCCGACTCCGATCTGATCCTGCCGGTGCCCAAGGAGGCGCTCTACAGCGCCAACCGCCTGAAGCTGCCCCTGCGTGCCTTTGCGCTGCCGATCCCGTTGCCGACCCTGGTACTCGCCCAATCCTGGCACCCACGCTTCGACAAAGACCCGGCCCACAAATGGCTGCGCGAGACGATGCGCGAAAGTTGCCATGCCACTTGGCTCGAAGCCCAACCGCCAAACGTCTGAATGCACACGGACCCAATGTGGGAGGGGATTTGTTGCGGATTCAGGATTGCGCTTGGCGCAATTATAAGATACCGATAAGTAACTTTTTGTCATGCTTGTGCCTGAATAAACTGCTCGGGTATTTCTAATCCCGAGTTACCTGTTCATGACTTCCCTCGCTGCCCCCATCCTTGCGGCCGCAGCCAAACCCGCCGCCATGACTGCGCCCGTGTTCGGCCCGCGCATCATCATTGGCCTGGTCGGTGTGTTGTTGGCGGTGCTGGTGTCCGGCCTCAACGAGATGGTCACCAAGGTGGCCCTCGCCGACATTCGTGGTGCGCTGTACATCGGTTTTGACGAAGGCACCTGGCTGGTCGCGGTCTATACCGCCACGTCTGTCGCTGCCATGGCGTTTGCGCCCTGGTGTGCGGTGACGTTTTCCCTGCGCCGCTTCACCCTGTGCGCCATTGGCCTGTTCACCGTGCTGGGCATCCTGTGCCCGTTCGCGCCGAACTACCAAAGCCTGTTGCTGCTGCGCACCGTGCAAGGCTTGGCAGGTGGCGCGTTGCCGCCGATGTTGATGACCGTAGCCCTGCGTTTCCTGCCGGCCAACGTCAAGCTGTACGGCCTGGCCGGCTACGCGCTGACCGCCACCTTCGGCCCAAGCCTGGGCACCCCATTGGCGGCGCTGTGGACCGAGTACGTCGGTTGGCAATGGGCGTTCTGGCAAATCGTGGCGCCATGCCTGCTGGCGCTGGCCGCCGTGGCCTACGGCTTGCCGCAAGATCCGCTGCGCCTGGAGCGCTTCAGGCAGTTCAACTGGCGCGGCCTGCTGTTGGGCTTTCCGGCGATCTGCATGCTGGTGATCGGCATTCTGCAAGGCAATCGGCTGGACTGGTTCGAGTCAGGCCTGATCACCTTTTTACTCAGTGGCGGCAGCCTGCTGTTGGTGCTGTTCATGCTCAATGAGTGGTCTCAGCCGATACCGTTCTTCAACTTGCAGATGCTCGGCCTGCGCAACCTGTCGTTTGCCTTGATCGTGCTGGCGGGTGTGCTGATGGTGCTGACCTCGGTGATCATCATCCCGTCGAGTTTTCTCGCCCAGGTCCAAGGTTATCGTCCTCTGCAAACCGCGCCGGTGATGTTGCTGATGGCGCTGCCGCAGTTGATCGCGCTGCCGCTGGTGGCAGCGTTGTGCAACCTGCGCTGGGTCGATTGCCGCTGGGTGCTGGGCATCGGCTTGAGCATGCTGGCGCTGTGCTGCGTCGGCAGTGCGCACCTGACCTCGGCGTGGATTCGCGACGACTTTTACGGCCTGTACCTGCTGCAAATCTTCGGGCAACCCATGGCCGTGTTGCCGCTGCTGATGCTCTCCACCGGCAGTATCCAACCCACCGATGGGCCGTTCGCCTCGGCCTGGTTCAACACCGTCAAAGGCCTGGCCGCCGTGGTCGCCACCGGCGTGCTGGATACGCTGACCACCCAGCGCCTGCACTTCCATTCGACCCTGCTGGTGGACCGCCTGGGCAATTCGCCCTTGGTCGATGGCGACGCGCCGGGCCTGGCCCATCGGCTGCACGTGCAGGCCGTGGTGCTCACCTCTTCGGACCTCTATTACGTGATGGGCGGTGTCGCCGTGGCGCTGATCCTGCTGATTTTCTGGATGCCCACGCGGATCTTTCCGCCTCGCGCACCGACCTAGCCCCAAGGACTTCTCATGAAACGCAAAGACAAAATGGCCGTCTCCGTCATCGCGGTATTTGCCGTCGGTGTGCTGGTGTACCTGGTTGCGCCGGGTCTGTTGGGCAACCAGCGCCAGAGCACCAACGATGCCTTCGTCGCCGCCGACTTCACCCTCGTCGCCCCGCGCGTGGCCGGGTTTATCAAGGACGTGCTGGTGGAGGACAACCAGCGGGTCAAGGCCGGGCAACTGCTGGCGCTGATCGACGACCGTGATTTTCGCGCCGCCGCCCAGGCCGCCGATGCCGACACACTGGTCGCCCAAGCCCAGCTCAAAAATGCCACCGCGACCCTGGAGCGCCAAAGCTCAGTCATCGCCCAGGCTCAAGCCACCGTCGCCGCAGACCGCGCCGAAGTGGCCTTCGCCGAACACGAACTGAACCGCTACAACCACCTCGCCGGTGTGGGCGCGGGCACAGTGCAAAATGCGCAACAAGCCAAGACCCGCATCGACCAGGCCACCGCGCGCCTGGCCAAGTCCACGGCGGTGCTGGCGGCCGAGCGCAAGCAAGTAGAAATCCTCACCGCCCAGCGCGATGCGGCCGAAGGTGGGCTCAAGCGTGCCCAGGCCGCACTGGAAATGGCCAGCTATCAACTGTCCTACACCCGCATCGTCGCGCCGGTGGACGGCATGGTGGGCGAACGTGCAGTGCGAGTGGGCGCCTACGTGACGCCGGGCAGCAAGATCCTCGCCGTGGTGCCGTTGGCCGAGGCCTATGTGGTGGCCAACTTCCAGGAAACCCAGCTTTCCCACATGCACGCCGGACAGTCGGTGCAGGTACGCGTCGACAGCCTCGACGGCGAATTGCTCAACGGCCACCTGCAAAGCCTGGCGCCCGCGACCGGGGTGACCTTCGCCGCAGTCAAACCCGACAACGCCACTGGCAACTTCACCAAGGTGGTGCAGCGTATTCCGGTGAAGATCGTGCTCGAACCCAACCAACCGCTGACCGAACGTTTGCGCGTGGGCATGTCGGTGGAAGCCAGCGTCGACACCCAACCGGTCGCGCACCCACGTGAGGTGGCCCAGCAATGAAACGAGTTGCCTGGCTCACCTTGAGCCTGATCAGCCTGAATGCCTGCACCGTAGGCCCGGATTTTCAGCGCCCGCAAACCCCACAGGTCACGCAATGGAGCGAGCCCCAAGGTCGCCAGGCCGACAGCCGGGCCGTCAGTGACCCGTTGCAGGAGCGCTGGTGGGATGTGTTCCACGACGAACAACTCTCGGCCCTCACACGCCGTGCCCTCACTGATAACCTCGACCTGAAACTGGCCAGCAGTCGCCTGGAGCAAAGCCGTGCCGTACGCCAGGTGACCACCGCCGAGCGTTATCCCGAGGTCAATGCCACGGGGGCTTACCAGCGCAAACGCAACAGCGGCAAAGGCTTGAGCGACCCCTCCGGCGAAAACGGCCGCGCCGCGTTCAATCAATGGGACATGGGCTTTTCGGCCGCCTGGGAGTTGGACTTCTGGGGCCGTGTAAAACGCGAAACCGAAGCCGCCGACGCCACCCTGCAAGTCGCCGAAAACGACCGCCGCGCCGTGCTGTTATCGGTGCTGGCCGAAACCGCCCAGGACTACATCCAACTGCGCGGGGTACAAAACACCCGCGCGGTCACCGAGCAAAACCTCGACGTCGCCCGCCACAGCCTCAGGCTTTCGCAACTGCGCCTGGCTGACGGCGTGGCGACGGATCTGGACGTGGCCGAAGCCGCTGCCCAGGTCGCCGCCATCGAGGCGCGCCTGCCCGATCTGCAACAACGCCAGGACCAGTTGATCAACGCCCTGAGCCTGCTGATGGGCGAGCCGCCGCAGGCCCTGCACGCGCAACTGTCCAAGGACGCCGCTGTGCCGCACGCCCCGCGCCAGGTCGCCATCGGCCTGCCGTCGCAACTTGCCGAACGCCGTCCGGACATCCGCCAGGCCGAAGCCCGCTTGCACGCAGCCACCGCCAGCATCGGCGTAGCCAAGGGCGATTTCTACCCGCGCATCACCTTGTCCGGCAATCTCGGTTCCCAGGCCATGCAACTGGCGGATTTCGGCTCATGGGGCTCGCGCGCGTTCGCCTTCGGCCCGCAATTGAGCCTGCCGCTGTTCAACGGCGGGCGCCTGAAAGGCATGTTGAATCTGCGTGAAGCCCAACAACAGGAAGCGGCCCTGGCCTACCAGCACACCGTGCTGCGCGCCTGGCATGAAATCGACGACCAACTGACCCGCTACAACGCCAGCCAACTGCGCCGCGACAGCCTCGCCGAAGCCGTGCGCCAGAACCAGATCGCCCTGGTCACCGCCCAACACCAGTACGTCGAAGGCGTGGCGGATTTCGTCAATGTGCTCACTGTACAAAGCGCATTGCTGGCGACGCAGGAGCAGTGGGTGGAGAGTTCTACCGGCGTGTCGTTGGCGATGGTGGGGTTGTATAAAGCACTGGGAGGGGGCTGGGAGTCGGTGTATCCATTGCAGGCGGCCAGGCACTGAGGTCCTGACGTCGAACGCGGTCAAACTGTGGGAGCGGGCTTGCTCGCGAAAGCGGTGGGTCAGCGCCCAATAGGCTGACTGACACTCCGCGATCGCGGCATAGGGAGTTCCACAGTTTTTAAAGGCTGAAAACTCACTTCGTTGAGCGACGTAAGCGTCAGCCGCAGCGCCTTCTCAAGGCAAGGCACTTCAGTCGCAGCCGCATGGGCGAAGGACTCGAGCAAATACTGAGTCATGGCTTTTGCCAGTTCACCACTTCCGGATTTAGAAGCTCCGTCGGTGATGACATAAAGCTGGGCGCCTGAATTGTGCGCCGAACCGCTGAAGTCGCGGTTTTCTGCCCGATGGGTTCCTTGCCGGCTCAGGTTCAGGTTCAGGATCAAACGGGTGTTCCGAAATCAATCAGCGCGGTGAGGCGCTTGTGAATCAAGGCCTCGCGATCAGGATCTTGGCGGTGCTTTGGGTCACGTCTTGAAACGCGGGCAGCTTGGGCAGCGCGGACAGTTGATCGCTTACGAAAAGACGTAGCGCTTTAGGTGCTCGTTTCACTTACTCCTGAGTGTATTCGTCGGTGATCAGCAGGACGGTTGTGCATCCGCCCACAAAGGCTACTTGCTGGCGCAGTTCGGCTCCCAGCGCCTCAGCGACCTCTTCAAGCATCTGCAGCATCATTTCGCGTGCGCAGTTCACAGGATCCACTCCCTCAGCATGGCGTCGGCGACTTTGGCTTCACGGGGGCCGCCTATGCGTATGGCATCAACCAGAGCCAGGAAATGGTAAAGAAGCTCGTCCTTTTTGACCGCTTCCGGCACGGTCTTGTACAAGGGGGTGATTTCCTGGCCTTTACTTTTGCCGTAGGCGTCTGGCCAGACGGGAATGAATTCGCCGCCACTGATGACTTTTCCCGCCAGGATAGGCGCAGCGAAGGCCGTTGGAATACCGCGCACGATGGGGCCTGGCTTTGCCGGGAAAATATAACGAATGCTGTAAGTGATGAGATCAAGTAGTGCTTTTTTTCTGACGAGGAGCGAACCGTCGGTATTGTCCGTAAAGACCAGGCCAATCTCGCGGCAACGGCTTAGAGATGAAGAAACCTCTGTTTTGCTCAGGCCCAGCGCCGATGCCAGGGCTCTTACAGAGTAGCTTTGCTGGTTGTCCTGCTCGATCGGCTCGTTATCGTCCCAGCCGCGCCAGTCTTCTAGATCAGCAAGCTTTACGGCCTGGATATCACCGTCACTGTCTAGCAATTGGTTGACGGTCGAAATGATCGAACCTTGCGAGTCTTGCATCACAGCGAACTCGCGCTTTTTCACCCGCTTTCCCCTGGCCTGCAGCTCCAGGCTTATGAGTTTGAACAAGATCAGCACGTCTTGACTTTTCATGAGTCTCCAAACCTGAGTGTCCTCTGTCCGCGGACAGAGGACACTTTTTTCGCATAGGTTCAACGCCGACGTCAAGAGCATCAAGGATTCTGCAAAAACACCACATACCCCCGAAACCACTCACTCCCCTTCAAATACCCCGGCTCGTGCCACTCTCCACCCTGAATCAAACCAATCTTGAACGGCAGCCCCAGCCGGTTCATCCGTGGCAGATACGCCGCGTAGTCCGGGATGCTGTGGCGCCCTTGATAGGTCTGCACCACCACTTCATCCACCACGCCCTTGAGCTGCGCGATGGCCGCGGGGTCGGCGTTGCTGCTCCAGTCCATCAGGCCGGTGATGCTCAGGCGTAGGTCGGCGGGCAGGCGTTGGCGCAGGTCACGCAGGAAGTCGGCGTAGTCGTGCAGGTATTGGGTGCGGGCGTCGAAGTCGATCTGGATGCCGACCACCGGGTTGCCCGCGTCGCGCCAGCGTTGTACCTGGCCGAGCAGTTGGGTGTAGACCGCTTCCGGCCAGTGCAGGGTATGGGCGCGGTACACCACCCAGACTTGGCCTTCGGTGAGGCGCGGCACGCTGATGCCCTGGGCGATCATCTGCACGCCACGCTGCGGCGCGCGGCGGGTGGAGTTGATCTGGCCCTGGAGGATATACAGGGTCTTGGCCTGTTTGAGCACCGGCTGGGGGGCAACGCCGCTCCACAGCCAGAAAGCGTCGTAGTCGCGGGCATCGACGGCGGCGAAGGCCGGGCTTGCCAGCAACAGCAAGCCCAGCCACAGGTGTCTCACCAGTAGTACTGCAGCGATTTGCCCCACTCGGTGTCGGCGAAGCCGGTCTTGAGCTGGCGGAACCAGGCCTTGCGCACGGCGGGCTCGACATCCTTGCCACCGCAGCTGTTGTAGCCTGCCGGTGCGTAGCAGTTGATGGCGCGGAACAGCGCATAGGCCTTGTCGTTCTTCGGCGCCTTGGCGTCGCCGATCACCTGTTTGTAACCGTCGAGGCGCGAGAAGGTTTCACCCTTGAACTGCGATGCGGTAGCACCCAGGCTGCCGGCGGCGCGAGCCTGCTCCAACGGCATGCCGTCCAGGCTGTTACGCAGGATGAATTCGCCCAGGCAGTTCAGGCCCTGAGGGTTCTTCGCGTCGTTTTGCAACGTGGCGGCGGTTTGCGCGATGGTCGGGCAGGCATAGCCGGATTCGGCTTTGTCGCCGTTCCACTGGAACAGCTTCAACGCCTGGCCGCCGCTGTAGACGTAGCCCAGGCTGGTGCCCAGTTTGTCTTCAGAGGCCTGGGCCGGCAGTTGTTTGAAGTCGTCGGCGAAGGTCGCGAACTGGCGGTGCAGCAGGTCTTTGTAGAGCAGCACGAACTGTGCGGTCTGGCGCTCCAGCGGGTCACTGGCCTGAGCAATCTGCTGGCGCAGCAGTTCAGGCCCGGCGATGTTGCGCAGCAGGATGTAACGCACTTGCTTGGCGCTGATCGGCGAGTCGCTGGCGAACACCTTGGCCAGCTGGCCGCTGCGCTCGTAGTTCATGGCCAGGGCCAGTTCCAGTTGATCGCGCTGCAAGGGCAGCTTGGCCAGTGGCAACAGCTGCAGCCACAGGGCTTGCGCGCCTTTCCAATCGTTTTTGGCTTCCATCGCCAAGGCGCGCAAGGTCTGTTGGCTGAAGGCGAAGTAGTCCAGGCTCGACGGCACGTCCTGCGGCAGGTACTTCAAGGCGCTGTCGGGTTGATGCTCGACGTACAGCGCGAAGGCCGCCTGCAGGTACTCGAACACCTCAGGCCTGTCGGCAAACGTGGCTTTTTGCGCGTCGAGGTCTTCGCGGGTCAAGGACGGCTTGGGGGCGGCGCGCATCGAGCGCAGGTCGGTCACCACTTGCATCATCGGGTTCTTGACGCTGCCGCCCCAGACCATCAGCAACTTGAGGTCGGCTTCTTCCACCAGCGCGTCCAGGGACACGTTGCGTTGGGCGTCGGTGGCTTCGGTCATTTGCCAGGCGAAGTCTTCGGAGAGCTTGTCGGAATCGTCCGCGAGCCAATGCACGCGGCGCAACAGGCCGCGGGCGGAGGTTGCATATTCACCCTGTGGATAAGCTTCCAGGTAGCTGAGGAAGCCTTTTTCGGCAGCGCTCAGAGCGGACTTATCCACATGATCGAGTTGCGGCATGTCGTATTGGTCGAATGCTTCGGCCTGCGCCTGGTTCAGCGAGGTGCGCGCGGTCATGTACTGCCCGGTCTCCTTCAGCCAGGGCAGTTCACTGCTGCTGACGGCGGCAAAACCACGCTCGGCGTCGCTGAAACGCCCGCTGTAGAAGTCGGCGGCGGCTTGTAGATAAGTGCCCAGCAGGCGGCCGTTGGACGATTCGATCGGCTCGGCGACCACCGGGCCGTCCCAGTTACAAGTGGTGAGCAACTGCACACGCGCGTTCGCCAGCAACTGGCGTTCCGCTGCGGGCATGTCGGCCTTGATCACCTGGCTGATAAACGCGGTGGCGCTGCTCTCGTCGTTGCTGCGGCAGCGGCTGCCTTCGCCCTCAAGGAAGGCCTCGCCAGCGGTTTTGGAGTCTTCGCGCGCGATGCCCAGCGAGCTCAGCAGGGGCTCGAGTTCGACGGTTGGCGCGTCGTCCGAGTCGGGTTCGGTCTCTGCGTTGGCGGCGCGGTTAAGGATATACACCGGAAACGGCACCGGGCCAAAACCCTGGGACAGGTCATCGTCGTTCAAGGCGTCGGGGGCCAACGGCGCGACTTTTTTGTCGGCCAGCAACAGGCGCAGGTTTACACGGCTGTCGTTGCCTGGACTGAGGAAGGGCTGGTTGCTGCAGGTATCGAGACGGTCGCGCGAAACCCGCCAGTCGGGGTAGCAGGTATCGTCGGAACTGGCCTGTGCCTGCAATGAAATAGCGGCCAGCAATGCCAGTGCCAGGGGTGACAGAAAACCGATGCGCATGACGTGTCCTTGATCCTGAGTCCATGGAGGGCGCCAATAATAGCCTGATCCGACAAAAAGCGAGGGTGAAGGCCTACACAAATCAAAGATTTGTCCGATTGGCCGCAGTGGCAATTTAATCTCGCTGACCTAGACTGCGTGCATGTCAGGGAGGAGCAAATGTATGAAGCTGTTGCATGGATGGGTATTGAGTTTCTCCTGCCTCATGAGCGTGGCCCCGATGGCGATGGCCGACGACCCGTTACTGGATCACTCGCCTGTGACCACCGCCACCACGGACAGCGAAGCACGGGGTGTGCTGCGTGCGCGTGACCAGGCGGTGCTGGCGAGCGAATTGTCCGGGCGCATCGTCGACCTGCCGTTCAGTGAAGGCGAGTCGTTCAAAAAGGGCGACACGCTGGCGCGTTTTGACTGTTCGGCCTATCAGGCTCAACTCAATGCCGCTTCGGCGGCCAATCGCGGCGCCGGTGAAGAGCTGGCCCACAATAAGCAACTGGCGGCGCTCAATTCGGTCGGCCGTTTTGAGGTGGCACGCGCCGAAGCCAAGCTGACCGAAACCCAGGCTCAATCCCAGGTCTACCAGGTGCAGGTCAAGCGTTGCAGCGTGCTTGCGCCGTTTGACGGCCAGGTGGTGCAGCGCAAGGTCCAACGCTATGAAAGCGTTTCGGCCGGCTCGCCGCTGCTGGAAATCGTCGACAACCGCAGCCTGGAAATCCACCTGCTGGTGCCGTCCCGCTGGATGAGCAAGCTCAAGCCCGGGCAGACGTTCAACTTCACCCCCGATGAAACCGGCCAAGCGTTCAGCGCCACGGTCAAACGCCTGGGCGCTCGCATTGATGAAGGCAGCCAGACGCTGTTGCTGGTGGCCACGGTGTCCAATGCCACCGGGCTGATGGCCGGCATGAGCGGCACGGCCCATTTTGCGCACCTGCAATGAACGCGCCGATGCCGGGACACTCCGAGCGGGTGTTCGCCCAGTTTCTTGACCTTGAGCGCCAGACCCGTGCCGCGCGCAGCACCGAACAATTGGCCTACAGCCTGGTCAACGACGGTCAGCCGCTGTTCGGTTACCGTCATGCGGCGCTGTTGATCGCCGGCAAGGTCAGGGCGGTGACCGCCGTGAGCAGCGTCGACCCGAACGCGCCGTTTGTGGCCTTTGTCGAACAGGCCGTGGCGCAATTACACAAGCAGTCGCTGGGGCAGACCGCCCGTGTGATCCCCAGCGAACAATTGAGCGCACAGGTGCAGGCCGACTGGCAGAGCCTGTCCGCCGGCCATGTGTTCTGGCTGCCGTTGATCGACCCCCAAGACCGTGTGTTCGGTGGTGTATGGCTGGCGCGGGATACCCCGTGGAACCCGGCCGAACAGGTGCTGCTGGCCCAACTGGGCGATACCTACAGCCATGCCTGGCATGCGCTGCAACCACGCCAGCCGTGGCGGTTGCGCCTGACCGGCAAGCGCCGCGCGCTGGTGGTAGTTGTGTTGTTGCTGTTGTTGCTGATTCCGGTGCGCCAGTCGGTGCTGGCGCCCGCCGAAGTGGTGCCGCTGGCCGGGCAAGTGGTGGCGGCGCCGTTGGATGGCGTGATTGCCGAATTTCTGGTCAAACCCAACCAGCCGGTCAAGGCCGGAGATCTGCTGCTGCGCTTCGAAAGCACCACCCTCACGGCCCAGGCCGACGTGGCCGCGCGCGCCCTGGGCGTGGCCGAAGCCGAACTCAAGGCCAACGCCCAGCGGGCCTTTGCCGACGCCGAGTCAAGTTCGCGCATTGACTTGCTGGCGGCGCGGGTCGAGCAAAAACGCGCCGAACGTGACTACGCCCGCGAGTTGCTCAAGCGCAGCGAAGTGCGCGCCGAGCGCGCCGGTATCGCAGTGTTTGCCGACGCCGAGCGCTGGACCGGCAAACCGGTGCAGACCGGCGAGCGCCTGCTGCAGATCGCCGACCCCGGCCAGGCGGAGCTGCGCATCGAACTGGCGGTGGGCGATGCGATTGCCCTGGCGCCGAACGCCCAGGTGGCGCTGTTTCTGGACAGCGACCCATTGCAACGCCACCTCGCCACTTTGCAACGCGCCGCCTACGAGGCCCAGCCCACGCCGGGCGGGCAATTGGCCTATCGCCTGGACGCACAGTTCGATGACGCGCCACCGCGCATCGGCCTGCGCGGCACCGCGAAGATCTTTGGCGAGCGCGCGCCACTTGCGCTGTACCTGTTGCGTCGACCGCTGGCGGGCCTGCGCCAGAGCGTGGGGCTTTGATGGGCCTGCCCAAATTGCGCGACGACCTGCAACTGTCCAGCGCCGGTGCCGCCCTGGACGGTTCGCCGCGCTGGACCCTGGCCGACCCGGTGCGCGGGCGCTATTTCAAACTCGGCGCCACGGCTATCCGGTTGCTGCGTCATTGGTCCCTGGGCGATGCGGACAAGGTCCTGCAGGCCGCCAACCGTGAACCGGGCTTGCCCCTGGGCGGCAGCGAAGTGGATGAGCTGTTGGGCTTTCTGCGCGCCCACGACCTGATCGCCGCCCTCGACCCCGAACAACGAGCCAGCTACCTGTATAAAGCCGCCGCCCAGAAGCAAACCCTGTGGCAAGTGCTGCTGCACCAATACCTGTTTTTTCGCATTCCGCTGTGGCGTCCGGACACTTTCCTCAACCGTGCCTGGCCATGGCTGGCGCGGTTCGGGCCGGGCCTGCTGCGCTACGGCTTGCCTGTCATCCTGGGCCTGGGCGTGTTTCTGGTCGCGCGGGACTGGCAGCGCTTCGTGGCGACCTTCCCGCACCTGTTCAGCCTGGGGGGCGCCCTGGCATTCGGCGTGGCGTTGTTCTTCGCCAAGCTGTGCCACGAATTTGGCCATGCGTTCATGGCCAAACGTGCCGGCTGCCGGGTGCAAAGCATGGGCATCGCGTTCATGGTGTTGCTGCCGATGTTCTACACCGATGTCAGCGACGCCTGGCGCGTGAATGACCGCCGCGCCCGGCTGCTGATCGGCGCCGGCGGCGTGATGGCGGAGTTGCTGCTCGCCTGCGTTGCGCTGCTGGCCTGGTCGCTGTTGCCCGACGGCCCTGCGCGCACGGCGGCGTTCATGTTGGCCAGCGCCACCTGGCTGACCACCCTGGCGATCAACCTCAACCCGTTCATGCGCTTTGATGGTTACTTTTTGATCAGCGACCTGTGGGGCGTGGATAACCTGCAAGGCCGTGCGTTCGCCCTGTGCCGCTGGCGCTTGCGCGAGCTGTTGTTCGGTTATGGCGAGCCGGCACCGGAGCCCTGGTCACCGACAATGCGCCGGCGCCTGTTGTGGTGGGGCTACCTGGCGTGGCTGTGGCGTGCGGCGCTGTTCCTGGGGATCGCATTGGCGGTGTATCACCTGTTTTTCAAACTGCTCGGGATCTTCCTGATGCTGGTGGAATTGGTCTGGTTCATCTTCCTGCCGGTGTTCAAGGAGTGGCGCCAATGGTGGAGTCGGCGCAGCCAGGCCCATACGCCCAGGGTCGTGCTCACCGGGCTTGGCGTGCTGCTGATGGTGCTGGCGCTGGTGCTGCCGTGGCGCAGCGCGGTGGAATTGCCGACGATGCTCGAAGCGGGCCGCGCCAGTGCGTTGCATGCGCCGGTGGCGGCGCGGGTCAAGGCGCTGAAGGTCGCGGATGGGCAGGTAGTGACCTCGGGTCAGGTGCTGGTCGAGCTGGAGTCCCCGGACCTGGATGCGCGGCAGGGCATCGTGCGCCGCGAAGTGGAGATCCTGCAGTTGCAGATGCGTCGCCAGGCCGGGCGCAGCGAAACGGCGGCGGACGCCGGCATCAATGACCGGCGTTTGTCCCAGGCCCTGGCTGAATACCGAGGCTTGGCCGCCCAGCGCGAGCGCCTGTTGTTGCGCGCGCCCCATGCCGGGACCGTGCGCGATGTGTTGCCGCAATTGAGTCCGGGCCGCTGGCTGTCGCCCAAGGACGCACTGGCGCGCGTGGTCGAGGACGGTGCGCGCCTGCGCGGTTACCTGGCGGAGGCCGAGTTGTGGCGCGTGTTGCCAGGGGCGACCGGGCGGTTTATTGCCGATGACCCGATGCACGCGGCGATTGCGGTGGAACTGACGGAGATCGATGCCAATGGCGTGGCGTATCTGGATCAGGAGGCGTTGACCTCCGATCACCACGGGCCTATCGCTGTGCGCCGCGATGAAAACCAGCGTCCGGCACCGGTCCAGGCGCAATACGGCGCGCGGTTCAAGAGTGTGCAACCGATCTCCACGCCCCATCAGCCATTGCGCGGCGTGGTGGTGTTGCAAGGTCGCAGCGAATCGGTGCTGGGCGTGGCCTGGCGCCGTGCGGCTGCGCTGGGGGTCAGGGAAAGCGGTTTTTGACAGGAGTAAGGCGATGTTGAACAAGGATGGCGCGTTGGCGCAGGGCCTGGTGGTGCGCCCGTCACGCAGCACCGATGGGCCGTTTTTGCAGGGCCTGTACCGCTCGGCGCGCGCTGATCTGCAATGGATCGATGGCGAGCAGGCGCTGGTGGAGGAGGTGATCGCCCAGCAGTTCCAGGTCCAGGAAGCGGGGCTGGACGCGCATTTTCCCGGTGCGCTGCATTATGTGGTCGAGAAACTGGGAACGCCTATCGGCGCACTGAGTGCCGACTTCGGGCCGAATGAGATCCGCGTGCTGTACCTGGCGTTTATCCCGGCCGCTCGCGGCCAGGGTTTTGGCCGCGTGGTGTTGCAAGGGGTGCAGCGGGCCGCGGCCCAGGTGGTATGCCCGGTAGCCACTGTGGTTTGGGCGAGTAACCCCCATGCGCGCCAGCATTACCTGGCGCTGGGGTTTCGGGTGGAGGAAGACACTGCCGCCGCGCAGCGGTTGGTGTGGTACCCGTCTCAGTTGAACACGATGCAAAAATAACCGCGTTCGGCGTCCCGGCCCATGGCGGGCTCGCGGGACACAAACACCTGTTCCAGGCACACGTCCGGCAGCGGCAGGCAGCATAGACCGTCGACGAAATCGGTAGGGCCGAGGCTGCTGAGCAATACGCTGAATGCCCCGCGTGGGCTGTGCGGCAAGGTCGCTTGGGGCGCCTCGCGTACACGTTCGATTTGAATCGGCAGCGCCGAGCCATCCGGCAGGTAAAGCAGGCTGCTGCCCGCCAGCAACGGGCGAAAATGTTCAGAGGTGACCAGGTTCAACATAAGCGTGGCTCCGCTTCAAAAGCGCCGAGGCACTTAAGCCTCGGCCAAGGATGACATCAGTCGCGTGACGGAAAGTATCCGCTCAGGGCAATGCTGAAGTTGATAACCAGAAAGGGATTCATGCTGCCCATGGGCTGGCCTTGGCCGGCGGGGTCAATGGTGCCGGTCAAGGTGGTGCTCACGCCTTTGAGCGGCACCGGGCTGGCGCCCTGTTGGTCTGAGTAGATGCTGGCGCTGCCCGGGCCAGTGCCGGAAGCACCGATAAACGAGTTAGTGGCGGTGGGTGTGTTGACCGGGTTGCTGGCGGCGTTGGTCAATTGCACCGAAGTGCTGGCGGTGAGTGCCGCGATCCCATGGGTGTGAGCGGGCAGGTTGGCCAGCGTGGCGGTGACGCTTTCGGTGCCGGCCACTTCGCCGATAACCCGCGGCGTCAAGCCAAGGCCACCACCTTGGCCGACAGGCAGGCGACCTTGCAGGTTGGGCAGCATGAACGTTGTTGATCCGTTGCCGCCGTAGGTGATGCCGATCAGGGCGAACAGCGTCTGGTACTGGCTGACGGAGAGGGTCTGGCCGGCGCACAAGGCCCAGTCCCGCGGGGCGAAATTAAACGCGAAGGGTTGGATAGTGCCGATGAATACTTCCATGGATCGTTCATCCTTGTAGAGGCTCTATAGGGGGTGACGACCCTCGAAGGGGCGTCATCGCAGAGCGTAGACGCAGCTTTGGCGCACTGCCCGGCGCTTTCGAAACAGTGGGCGAATCAGGGCTGTTTGGCCTACAGTGGCGCTGGTTTGTGCGCGTGCATGTTTTTCCCTGGAAACGGGCAGTGCTGAGGGGTTTGTGGTGCGAAGGTGGGTAGGACAGGACGAAAAGATCGGCGCCGTTGCCGCGCTCAACGATGTCTGGGCGGGTGCCGGCTGGCTCAGCCGTTTGTGGTGGTTGCCGATCCTCGGGCTGGCCATGGCCCTGCGTTTTTACGGGCTGACCACCGCGGCGATCTGGGGCGACGAAGGCTCGAGCCTGCTGCTCAGCGAGTACGCCCTGGACGACCTGTGGTTTCATGCCGCCCACGATGTTCACCCACCGCTGTATTTTTTCATGCTGCGCGGCTGGATCGAGCTGTTTGGCGATGGGATCTGGTCGATTCGCGGCATGAGCGCGCTGCCCGGCGTGGCTGTCGTGGGCCTCGGGGTGTGGCTCACCCGGCAGCTCTCATCGCGGCGCGCGGCCGTGCTGGCGGGTGTACTGCTGGCACTGTTGCCCACCGCAGTGCGCTACAGCCAGGAAGTGCGCATGTATGCCCTGCTCGGCGTGTGGCTGCTCGGTGCCACCCTGGCATTGGTGTACTGGGTGCGCCAACCGGAACGCGCACGCTACCTGGCTGCCTATGTGTTGCTGATGAGTGCCGGTTTCTACACCCACTACTTCACCGCCCTGTGCGTACTGGTGCACTGGGCCTGGCTGGGGCTGTTGAGCACGTCGCAACCGCCGGGCCAACGCCTGATCACGTGTCGCAGCTGGTGGCTGGCTAACGTCGCCATTGTGCTGCTTTACCTGCCCTGGCTGCCGAACCTGCTGGACCTGGTGCAGCACGTCGACCAACTCAAGGTCGGCGGCGATATTGGCTGGGAAGAACCGGTCAACCTGCTCTCCGTACCGTCGATGATCTGGCAGTTTGTGCTCCAGGACGAAGGCCTGGACCTTTGGCCGCCGCTGTTCTGGCTGTTCCCGCTGCTGTGTCTGGTGGTGGTGGGCACCGCCGCCTGGCGTGATCGCGAGCGTCATCGCCCGGCGGTGCTGTTGGCGCTGTTCTTGCTGCTGCCGCTGCTGCTGGTGTATGCGGTGTCGTTTATCTCGCCCGTGTTCATCGAGCGCTACCTCACCGTTTACGCCCTGGCGTTGCCGATGCTGGTGGCCGTGGCAATCGACCGTCTGCCGTCGCGCCTGGCGTGGCTCGGGGCCGCATTGTTCGTGCTGTTGGTCGGCGTGGAACTGGTGGGGCTGAAGAATAACTTTGCGGTGGATGAGCACGATCAGTTCAATGTGCCGGTGGAGTTCGTCAATCGCAATTACCAGGAAGACGACCGCATCGTCCTCAGCGACATGATGTGGTACCTCAGCTACGTGTATTACGACCAGACCGACGCGCAGCTGCAACTCTTCACCCCGCCCAAGCCCGATGGCACACCCACACGGCCGAACGCCTATGGCTTCGGCACCTTGGTGGACCAGGACGGCGGGCGCATTTACCTCGACCGTTTGTCGGCATTACCGGCCGACACCCGACGCGTCTGGCTGATCAGCAGCAACGACGGGCCGGACGAATTTGCGCCCTTGCCCGACGGCTGGCGCTTGATCAGCCAGCAAGACGGCGGCGGCGCGAGGGCGCGTCTCTATCTGCTGTGCCGCGGGCCAGACGCATCGCAGCGTGCGGGCTGCGACTAATATCCGTTTGGCATTAACGGCCTACCAAAATAGTGGCAAATAACCACTAGTTGAGACGTTAATCCTCAGCTACGCTTTCATCACAAATGGATTTTGTCCTACAAAAGTGGTGAAAGGATGCAGTATCACTTTATCTCCGGACTGCCGCGTTCCGGTTCTACCTTGCTCTCCGCGATTCTCCTGCAGAACCCGCGTTTTCACGCCGGCATGAGCAGCCCAGTGAGCCCCTTGTTCAATGGGGTGTTGGCGCAATGCAGCGCGGGCAGCGAGTTCGGCTCGGTGATCGACGCCGGCACCCGCCGCCGTCTGCTGCGCGGGTTGTTCGACGCCTATTACGCCGACAAGACCTCCACCCCCGTGGTGTTCGATACCAACCGCCAATGGTGCGCGCGCATGCCCGCGCTGCATGACCTGTTCCCCCAGGCCAAGGTGATCGCCTGTGTGCGCAACGTGGCCTGGGTGCTGGACAGCCTTGAACGCCTGTACCGCGCCAACCCGTTCGAGAACACCAAACTGTTCAACGACGATGACGAGCGCAACACCGTCTACAGCCGCTGCGAAACCCTGGCCCAGCGCAATCGCCTGGTGGGTTTTGCCTGGACCGCGCTCAAAGAGGCGTATTACGGCGAGAACGCCGAATCGCTGCTGGTTGTTGATTACGACTTGTTGAGCCAGGCCCCGGAGCGGGTGATGCGGCTGGTGTACGACTTTATCGGCGAGCCCTGGTTCGAACATGATTTCAACCACCTGACCTACGACGCGCCGCTGTTCGACCAGGCCCTGGGACTGGCTGGCCTGCACAAGGTCAAGCCCAAGGTCGCGCCACAGGCACGGCGAACGCTGTTGCCGCCGGACTTGTTTGAGAAGTATGCCTCGCTGTCGTTCTGGCGCGATGGGTCTGCCAGCGCGGCCAATGTCATTCGTATGAAAACCGACGCCGCAATCAGCTGATTGCGGCGTTTCCTTTGTTGCGTATTCAAGTCGTTCGAGTCCGGGTGATCATCATGTGGTGGAGCAAAGGCAAATCGCGGGTAACCGAGGGCGCATGCACCCCGGCATCGCCAATGATCATGTTCCTGGAACCGCGAATGCTGTTCGACGGTGCGGTGGCGGCCACTGTGGCCGATGCCGCGCAGCCGGATGCCCAGCCCACGGCCGAGGCGGCCAAGACGCCCACGGCGGATCAGCCGACGGACACCCACGCGCCCCAGGGCCAGGTCGATGCGACCCAGGCGGCGGTGCCGGGCAAAAGCGTGTTGTTCGTCGACTCCCGGGTCAAGGACTCCGCCAGCCTGCTCCAAGGCGTGGCGCCCGGTACCCAGGTGGTGCAACTGGAGGCGAGCAAGGACGGCTTGCAGCAGATCGCCGATTACCTGGACAGCCACCAAGGCGTGAGCTCGGTGCAGATCATCGCCCACGGTAATGCCGGCGATCTGTGGCTGGGCAACAGTTACCTGTCGGCGGATAACGTGCAGGCTCGCGGCGATGTGCTGGCGCGGATCGGTCAGGACATGAACGTCGGCGGCGATATCCTCATCTATGGCTGCTACACCGCCGAAGGCGATCGTGGCCTGAGCCTGGTCGACTCATTGGCGCAATTGACCGGCCGCGACGTGGCCGCATCCAACGACCGCACCGGCCTGGGCGGCGACTGGGACCTGGAAATCGCCACCGGCAATATCGAAAGCGCCAACGTGCTGTCCGCCAGTGCCATGAGCGAGTACCAATGGGGCCTGGCCACCTGGACTGCCACCAACAACCTCAACACCGGCGTCGGCTCCTTGCGCGCGGCCCTGGCGTCCGCACAGAACGGCGACATCGTCACGTTCAATAACAGCATGACCATCGGGCTGACGTCGGTGCTGGTGGTCAACAAGAACGTCACCATCGACGGCGACCTCAATAACGACAACGTGGCCGACGTGACGCTCGACGGCCAGTACCGCACCCAGATCCTGAACGTGACATCCGGCACCACGGCCACCCTCGATGGCCTGGTCATTACCCGGGGCATGGCGGCCGGCAATGGCGGGAATGGCGGCGACGATGCGCTAGTGTCCCAGGGCGGTGGTATCTACAACGCCGGCACCTTGACCCTGAAGAACGTCACCGTGACCGCCAACGCCGCTTCCGGTGGTGGCGGCGGCGGCGGTGTAACGCCGACATACGCCGGTGGCGGCGGCGGTGGTGGCGGCGCGATCACCGGCGGTACCGGTGGCAAGGGCGGCGATACGCTTAATTCCACGGGCAGCAATGGCACTGCGGGGCAGGGCGGCGCGGGCGGCGGCTTCTTCAACATCGGCGGGCGTGGCGGCTCCACCACGGGTGGCGCCGGCGGTGCGGCGTATCCGGGTTATAGCACCGGTTCGGCCGGTGGTACGGCCAGCAGTGGCGGATTGTCCATCGGCGGTGGCGGTGGCGGTGACGGGTACGACAACTTCGGTGGCGACGGCGGCGGCGCGGTGGGCGGGATCTACAACGACACCGGCGCGACCCTGCGCGTCATCGGTAACTCGGCCATTTCCAACAACGTCGGCGCGGGTGGCGGCGGCGGCGGTGGTGGGGCCGGTGGCAGCTATCTCCAGGCAGGCGGCGCGGGCGGGGTCGGAGTCGGCGCCATCTGGAACAAAGGCTCGATCCTGATCACCGCCGCCAACTTCGCAGCACTGGCCGGCAACATTGGTGGCAGTGGCGTGGGCGGTACCAGTGCGGGCACGGCGGGTGTTTCGCCGGCCTCGGTGGCCAACGTCTACGGTGACGGCGGCACCATCAACACCAACTATGTGCCGGACGAGACGCCGCCCACCGCGACCGTCGTGGTGGCCAATACCAACCTGAACTCCGGCGGTACGTCGACGGTGACCATCACCTTCTCCGAGGCCGTGACGGGCCTCACCGCAGCGGACCTGACGGTGCAGAACGGCACCGTTGGCACCTTGACCAGTGGCGACGGCGGCATCACCTGGACCGGTACGTTGACCGCGGCCAGCAACGTCGCCGACACCACCAACATCATCACCCTGAACAACACCGGCGTTGCCGACCTGGCCGGCAATGCCGGCGTGGGCACCACCGACTCGAACAACTACATCGTCAACGATACCGTGGCGCCCACGGCGTCCATCGTGGTCAGCGACACCGCCCTCAGGATCGGCGAAACCAGCGTCGTGACCATCACCTTCAGCGAAGCCGTGAGCGGTTTCACCAGCGCCGACCTGACCGTCGCCAACGGCTCGATCAGCGGCCTGAGCACCAGTGACGCAGGCATCACCTGGACCGCCACGCTGACGCCGGATGCGCCTGTCACCGATACCTCCAATCTGATTGTCCTGAACAATACCGGCGTGGCGGACCTCAACGGCAACGCTGGCGTGGGCACGACCAACTCCAACAACTACGCCATCGACACGCAACGCCCAACCGCCACCATCGTGGTGACCGACACCAGCCTGAGCGTCGGTGAAACCTCCGTGGTAACCATCACCTTCACCGAGGCCGTGAGCGGTTTCACCCTCGCCGACCTGACCGCTGCCAATGGCAGCTTGAACACGCTGAGCAGCAGCGACGGGGGTATCACCTGGACTGCAACGTTCACCCCGACGGCCAGCATCAGTGACACCACCAACCTGATCACCCTGACCAACAGCGGTATTGCCGACCTGGCCGGCAACCCCGGCAGCGGCACCACCGACTCGAACAACTACGCCGTCGATACTCAGCGTCCGACCGCCGCCATCGTGGTGGCCGATAGCGCACTGAACATCGGTGAGACGTCCCTGGTCACCATCACCTTCAGCGAGGCCGTCACCGGTTTCACCCTGGCCGATATGACCGTCGCCAACGGCTCCTTGAGTGGGCTGAGCAGCGGTGACGGCGGTATTACCTGGACCGCCACGCTCACGCCGAGCGCCAGCACCAGCGATGCCACCAACCTGATCGTCCTGGCCAACACCGGTGTGGCGGACGCGGCCGGTAACGCCGGCAGCGGCACCACCAGCTCCAACAACTATGCGGTCGACACCCAGCGCCCCACCGCCAGCATCGTGGTGGCCGACACTGCGTTGAGCGTCGGCGAAACCTCGTTGGTCACCATCACGTTCAACGAAGCAGTGACAGGTTTTACCGCCGCCGACCTGACGGTTGCCAACGGCACGCTCACCGGCCTGAGCAGCGGCGACGGCGGTATCACCTGGACCGCGACGCTCACGCCCAGCGCCAGTCTCAGCGACAGCAGCAACCTCATCACCCTGGACAACACCGGCGTAACTGACGCAGCGGGCAACGCCGGCAGCGGCACCACCGACTCCAACAACTACGCCATCGACACCGCGCGACCCACCGCCACCCTCGTGCTCGCCGACACGGCGATTGCCGTTGGTGAAACATCGGTGGTGACAATCACCTTCAGCGAGGCGGTGACCGGTTTCACCCTGGCCGACCTGAGCGTCACCAACGGCAGCCTGAGCGGCCTGAGCACCAGCGACAACATCACCTACACCGCAACCTTCACGCCATCGGCGGGCGTCAGTGATGCCACCAACCTGATCACCCTCAATAACACCGGTATTGTCGATGGGGCAGGCAATACCGGCAGCGGCACCACCGACTCCAACAACTATGCCGTCGACACGCTGCGCCCGACCGCCACCCTCGTGATCGCCGATACGGCGCTGAGCGTCGGCGAAACGTCGTTGGTCACCATCACCTTCTCCGAAGCGGTGACCGGTTTTGACAATTCGGACCTGAGCGTGGCCAACGGCACATTGAGCGCAGTCAGCAGCAGCGATGGCGGCCTCACCTGGACGGCGACCTTTACTCCAGCCCTCGGGGTCAGCGACTTGTCCAACGTCATCACCCTGAACAACACCGGCGTCAGCGATGCGGCGGGCAACACCGGTACCGGCACCACCAACTCCAATAACTACCAGGTCGACACCAACGTGCCGACGGCAACCATTGTGATTGCCGATACCACGTTGAGCATCGGCGAGACATCGTTGGTCACCGTGACCTTCAACTCGGCGGTCAGCGGTTTCGACAATTCGGACCTGACTGTCAGCAACGGCACACTCAGCACCATGAGCAGTACCGACGGTGGCGTCACCTGGACGGCCACGTTCACCCCGAGCGCCAGCATTGCCGATACCAGCAACGTCATCACGCTGGATAATACCGGCCTGATCAACGGCGCAGGCAACGCCGGCGTGGGCACCACCGACTCCAACAACTACGCGGTCGACACGGTGCGCCCCACCGCGAGCATCGTCGTGGCGGACACCGCGATTTCCGCCGGCGAGACCTCACTGGTGACCATCACCTTCAATGAAGCCGTGACGGCGTTCACCAGCGCTGACCTGACGGTCGCCAACGGCGTGCTCTCGGGGCTGAGCAGCAGCGACGGCGGCATCACCTGGACCGCGACGTTCACGCCCACCGATGGCATCACGGACAGCAGTAACCTCATCACGCTCAACAGTGGCGGCATCGTCGACCTGGCCGGCAACGCCAATGTCGGCAGCACCGATTCCAACAACTATGCGCTGGACACCCAGCGTCCAACCGCAACAATTGTGCTGGCCGACTCCAGCCTCAGTGTCGGCGAAACCTCGCTGGTGACCATCACCTTCAGCGAGGCCGTCACCGGGTTCAGCAACGATGACCTCAGCGTTGCCAACGGCACGCTGAGCGCGGTGAGCAGCAGCGACGGCGGCCTGACCTGGACCGCCGTCTTCACCCCGACCCTCGGCGTGCGCGACACGACCAATCTGATCGTCCTGGACAACGCCGGCGTGAGTGACGCGGCGGGCAACAGCGGAACCGGTACCAGCAACTCGGCCAACTACAGCATCGATACGCAGGTGCCGACGGCCACGATCGTGGTCGCCGATATGGCGCTGAGCATTGGCGAGACGTCGTTGGTCACTGTGACCTTCAACGAAGCGGTGAGCGGTTTCGACAACAGCGACCTGAGTGTCAGCAACGGCACCCTGAGTAACCTGTCGTCCACCGACGGCGGCGTCACCTGGACGGCCACGTTCACGCCAAGTGCGAGCATTGCCGACACCAGTAACCTGATCACCCTGGACAACACCGGTGTCGTCAACGTTTCGGGCAACGCAGGCGTGGGCACCACCGACTCCAACAACTACGCGGTCGACACGGTGCGCCCCACCGCGAGCATCGTCGTGGCTGACACCGCCATTGCCGCCGGCGAGACCTCGCTGGTAACCATCACCTTCAACGAGGCCGTGACGGCGTTCACCAGCGCTGACCTGACGGTGGCCAACGGCGTGCTCTCGGGGCTGAGCAGCAGCGACGGCGGCATCACCTGGACCGCCACGTTCACGCCGACCGATGGCATCACGGACAGCAGCAACCTCATCACGCTCAACAGTGGCGGCATCGTCGACCTGGCTGGCAACGCCAATGTCGGCAGCACCGATTCCAACAACTACGCGCTGGACACCCAGCGTCCAACCGCAACAATTGTGCTGGCCGACTCCAGCCTCAGTGTCGGCGAAACCTCGCTGGTGACCATCACCTTCAGCGAGGCCGTCACCGGTTTCAGCAACGATGACCTCAGCATTGCCAACGGCACCCTGAGCGCGGTGAACAGCAGCGACGGCGGCCTGACCTGGACCGCCGTCTTCACCCCGACCCTTGGCGTGCGCGACACGACCAACCTGATCACTCTGGACAACACCAGCGTGAATGACGCGGCGGGCAACAGCGGAACCGGTACCAGCAACTCGGCCAACTACAGCATTGATACACAGGTGCCGACGGCCACGATCGTGGTCGCCGATACGGCGCTGAGCATTGGCGAGACGTCGTTGGTCACTGTGACCTTCAACGAGGCGGTGAGCGGTTTTGATAGCAGCGACCTGAGTGTCAGCAACGGCACCCTGAGTAACCTGTCGTCCACCGACGGCGGCGTCACCTGGACAGCCGCGTTCACGCCAAGTGCGAATATCTCCGACACCAGTAACCTGATCACCCTGGACAATACCGGCGTCATCAACGTCTCGGGCAACGCAGGCGTGGGCACCACCGATTCGAACAACTACACGATCGACACCCAGCGTCCCACCGCGACGATCTCCGTGGCGGACAACAACCTGGGCATCGGCCAGACCGCCACAGTGACCATCGGCTTCAGTGAAGCGGTCAGCGGTTTCGACCTGTCGGACCTGAGCGTGGCCAATGGTGTGTTGTCCAACCTGGCCAGCAGCGACGGCGGTATAACCTGGACCGCCACCCTGACGCCTACGGCGGCTATCAGCGATGCCACCAACCTGATCGTGCTGGACGCCGGCCTGGTGAATGATGCCGCCGGTAACGCCGGCAACAGCATCGTGATTTCCAACAATTTTGCCATTGATGGTGAGCGGCCCACCGGCACCATCAGTGTGGCCAACCCCAACCTGACGGTCGGGCAAACCACCACCGTGACCTTCATCTTCAGCGAGAGGGTCACAGGCTTCGAGCTCGATGACCTCAGCGTGGCCAATGGCACCTTGTCCAACCTGGCCACCAACGATGGCGGCAAGACCTGGACCGCGACCCTGACACCGACGGCCAATATCAACGACCCGAGCAACTTCATCACGCTGGACTCCAGCCTGGTGACGGACCTGGCGGGCAACGCCGGCAGCGGTTTTGCCAACTCCAACAATTTTGCGATCAACACCATCGCGCTGACGGGCGACCCCTTGTTTCGCGTCACCGCGCCGACTGCGCCTGTGGACGCACCGAACCAGCCGTTGCAGCCGATCATCTTCGGCCGGCCGGGGGGCGACCTGGGTTCGCCGATCGGCTTCCCGCCGTTGTTCGAGCAACGTGAGATGGGCGCGGGCTTGCCGCCCCTCGGCAGCATTTTCATCAATAACGGCGCTTCGTCGCCCAGCTTTATCGCTCAAGTGTTCAGCACCGACGGCAGCGGGGATGGCAGTGGCCAGGGCTTCCTCGGTTTTGGTGGCGGCGATGGCGGGGTGTTTGGTTCAAGCACCCTCTCGGGGCTGTTCAACCGCGAGAACAGCGGCGACGACAGTGGCGTCAAGGCGTTCGACAACAAGTCGATCAAGGGCAGTGGCGATGCGGCGCAGGGCTTGCGTGGCGCGTTTGGCGCTCCAACTCTGGGCCAGCAACTGCAACAGATCAAAGACACGGAGCATCGCCAGGTGATGGACCTGGCGGCCGCGCTGCAACAGGTCGGCATCAGCGAAATGCAGGCTTGAACACACTCCCATTTTGCGCAGGAACAGGGGTATTACAGGGATGAAGACAGGTCATAAGTTATGCGGCGCCAGCCTGCTGGCGCTGGCGATCAGCGGTTGCGCAGTCACCAGTGAGCCGATTGAACGCAGTGTCAGTGAGCAGCGAGCCCGCAGCGATTTGCACGGCATGTACACCAATCAGGAGCCTCTGAGCGGCCCGCTGACGCTGCATGAGGCCATGGCCCGCGCGGTGAAATACAACCTCGAAGGGCGCTTGAAGGTGATGGAAGAAGCCTTGGCCAAGCGCCAGTCGGACCTGTCCAGCTTCGACATGCTGCCGCGCATGGCACTGTCCGCCGGCTACGCCGGGCGCAATAACACCAACGCCTCCAGCAGCCAGAGCGTGCGCACCGGTACGCAGTCCCTCGAACCGTCCACCTCCCAGGACCGCGACCGTCGCGTGGCGGACCTGACCATGGTGTGGAACGTGCTCGACTTCGGTGTCAGCTACATCAGCGCCAAGCAGCAGGGCGACCAGCGCCTGATCATCCAGGAACGTCGACGCAAGGTGATCAACACTATCGTCCAGGACGTGCGCTCGGCTTATTGGCGGGCGGTGGCCGCCGAACGTTTGCTGAGCCAGATCGACAGCCTGATGGCGCGCGTTGATCAGGCTCAGGTCAACAGCCAGAGCATGAGCGAGCAGCGCATCGGCGACCCCGTGCAGGCCCTCGGCTACCAGCGCTCGCTGATCGAGGCCACGCGCCAATTGCAGGAGCAGCGTCGCGCGCTGTCCCTGGCCAAGACCGAGCTGGCCACCCTGATCAACCTGCCCATGGGCACCGACCTGAAACTGGCCACGCCGGACGATTACACCGTGCCGCAACTGAAGATCAACCTGGCCAGCCTGGAACAGGAAGCCTTGGCCAACCGGCCCGAACTGCGCGAGCAGGACTACCAGACCCGCATCAGCGCCGCCGAAACCCGCAAAGCCATGCTGCGCCTGCTACCGGGCCTGGAGTTTTCCGCCGGTGGGCACTACGACAGCAACTCGTTCCTGGTGGACAACCGCTGGGCCGACTACGGCGCCAAGATCACCTGGAACCTGTTCAACGTCATCTCCGCACCGGCCGCCATCGACGTGGCCAAGGCCGGCGAAGAAGTCGCCACCGCACGGCGCCAGGCCATGTCGATTGCCGTGCTGGCGCAAGTCTACGTGGCCAACGCCAACTATCAGGACGCGGTGCGCCAGTTCAAGACCAACGAACAACTGGCCAGCATCGACGGGCAAATCCTCACCCAACTGCGCAACCGCCACCAAGCCGCCGGCTTGGGTGAACTGGACCTGATCCAGGGTGAACTCAATACCCTGCAAGCCGACCTGCGCCGTGACCTGGCCTACGCCGACCTGCGCAACGCCTACGGCCAGATCTTCGCCAGCGCCGGGCTCGACCCGCTGCCCGAGCAACTGGACTCCGACCGCGTGCAGAGCATCGCCACCGCGCTGGCCAGCCGCGAATCGGCGTGGGCTGCCGGCAACATCGCCGCACCGGTACCGCGTGCCGTTGCCCCGTAACCTGGTGGCGCCGACGGCAAGCATCACGCGCCGTCAGCGCGAGGCGCGTCATGGGCATCGCGGCATGGCGATCCTGCTCACCGGCTTGCCCGCCTCCGGCAAATCGACCCTGGCCCAGGGGCTGCAGGCCGCGCTGTTCGAACAAGGCCGGCAAAGCATCGTGCTCGACGGCGACGCCTTGCGCCGCGGCCTCAATAAAGACTTGGGCTTTGCCGACAGCGACCGCCAGGAAAACATCCGCCGTGCCAGCGAACTGGCGGCGCTGCTGGTGGAGAACGGGCAGATCGTGATCCTGGCCATGATCGCACCGCTGACCCAATTGCGGGCGGTGTTTGCCGAACGCTTGGGCGCGGATTATCGGGAAGTGTGGTGCAGCGCCTCCTTGGCGGTGTGCGAAGGGCGCGATCCCAAAGGCCACTACGCGCGAGCGCGGCGGGGCGAATTGCCGGGGTTTACCGGCGTGGGTTCATCCTATGAACCGCCGGCGGCTGCCGCGTTGGTATTGGATACCGGCGTGTTGTCGGCGCAGCAGTGCGTCGAGCGGTTGCTGGCCTGGCTGGCACCTGGGTTAGACTCTGGAGAATCAACTTCTTAGGAGCTCGCCATGGAATCGCCAGTGCACAGCTTGCCGTCGTTGTTCAAACAGTTGGGTTTGCCGGATGATCCGAAGAGTATTGATCAATTCCTGACCAGTCATTCTCCGCTTAAACCGGATCTGAAATTGGCCGACGCGTTTTTTTGGACCGACAGCCAGCGGACTTTTTTGCGTGAGGAGATTTTGGACGATGCGGATTGGGCGGTGGTGGTGGATGAGTTGAATCTGATGTTGCGCGATGGGCGAGGGGTGTAAAAAAATCTTTTGAAAGTTAAGGTTTTGTAAAAAAAAATGGTGAGCAGTAAAAAAATCTGGGCTTTAATCGCCTGAGTGATTTTTTTCTGGGGAGATTCACCTTGGCAACAGTCGGATATGCCCATCTATGTGACGTACTGGATCTAAAGGTTGTTGCGCTCCCGCGTGTGGCAATGATTAAACCCGTGACCAGAATCACTCTAATCGGCACTTGTCTGGCTGTCCCGGCCACCGTGGCGCCCGCACCCGATGCATTATTTGACCATGTGCTGTTTGCTCTCAAGCATGAGGGCGTGAATTTGGCTGTTCTCGCTCAGGTTTTTGAACGGCTTGGGCCTGAGCCATTTTTGGCGGGATTAATGGAGTCGCCAAACGGCGCGTTTATCCGCAAAGCCTGTTTTTTATGGGAGGGGTTAACGGGGCGGGTGCTGGACTATTCAATGCCTGTTCGGGGCCGCGTCGTTGCATTGTTCGATCCCGAGCGCTACGTCACCGGCCCCAGCATCCGCAATAGCCGCTGGCGTGTGGATTTCAACGGTTTGGGTTCGCTGCATTACTGCGCCACTGTGGAGCGAACGCCTGAGCTGGCTGCATTGTTGGCGCTCAATGTGCTGGACCGCGCCAAATCCTTCATGGCCACCCTCCCACCCGAAATGATGGACCGCGCCATCCAGTGGGCTTACTTGCACGAAACCCGCGACTCGTTCGCCATCGAAAAAGAACAACCGAGCGAAGAAAAATCCCGCCGCTTCGTCCAACTGTTGCGCCAGGCGCACGAAGGTCGCCTGCTCACTGAAGACTATTTGGTTGAGCTGCAAAACAGCACCGTTTCCAACCCTTTCGACAAAGCCGTTGCTTTTCGCCACGAACAAAACCACCTGCATAACGGCCTGCGCGGCGCTGCGGGCGTGAGCTATGTGCCGCCGGCTCCTGCGCTGTGCCAAGAATTGATGGAAGAGCTGATGGCCTTTTCCAATCAACCGGTGCGCGGCGTCGACCCGCTGGTAGCGGCGGCCGTTACCGCGTTTGGCTTTGTGTTCCTGCACCCGTTCATGGACGGCAACGGGCGCCTGTCGCGCTTCCTGATCCATCAAACGCTCTGCCACTACGGCGCACTGGAAAACGGCCTGCTGCTGCCGGTGTCCGTCGCGATGAAGCACGAAGAGCAGGCCTATCTGGAGGCGCTCAAAGGGTTTTCACAACCCACGCGCGAGTTCTGGAACGTCACATGGTTGGACGGCGATCAAATGGCCTTCGACTTCATCGGCCACCCCTCGATCTACCGCTACTGGGACGCCACCTGCTGCGTCGAATTCACCCTGCAAATGGCCCGCCGCGCGCTGGAAGTGGAACTGCGCGAGGAAACCGAATTTCTCGACCGTTATGACCGGGTGATCAAGGCCGTGAATCAACGCTTTGACGTGCGCGGCAGTGATTTATCGAGGTTGGTGATGATGTGCCTGGATCACGAGGGCAAGGTTTCCAAGCACCGGCGCAAGCAGTTTCAGTACAGCGTGTCGGAGGAGGTGTTTGAGTTTATTGAGCAGGAGGTGGGGCATGCTCTGCGCGAAATTGGGAAATTTCCTATCGACTAAACGGAAGTGGACGATAGTGGCAGGTGTGAGGGAGTCGCTATTAACAAGCGCTAACTCCCTGGTCTGGACACAATATGAAACGCCTGGTCCCACGCGACGAGATTGAAAGTTATGAACTCACAAAGATCGAGAGTCCCTATTTTGCGGAAATAAAAGTACGAGAGTTTTTTCGCGCCCCGTATGTGCTGCCCGGGTTGAGTGAATTGCTCAGTGAGTGCGGTCTTTCTCCCGTTTGCTGCCCCGCTGAAAAAGACCAGCGGCGGGTTTTGGATAAACTGGGAGCCGGTGAGTGGTTGTTTGTGATGGACTATCCCTTTCTCCCCTTAAGTCGCGAATGTCGCATCAAGTATGGACATCTAATGGGGCGCCGACTGTATGTTGGGCCTGGCAAATGGGAGAAGGTAAGCATCGATTACGATGGCGTTAAAAATACCGCGATCCTCGCCGCTAATCGGTTAGTTTCAGCAGCTGATGAGGGACGGGTATTTCTCTCGGACGGAAAAGATCTCGCGAACACCACTAGAGTTATGACTCAACGGTGGGTAAGACTTGATAGTCGAGATGATCAACTTTCCCACCGATCAGTTGAGCGTCGATATGGAGAGCTGCGGCATATAAAACAACGTTATCTGGAGGGCGATGATAACTGGCAGGTGGGTGGTAAGTCGTGGCATTGGCAGCCTGTAAAATCGGATGTGGCCTATGAATACAAGGAAGCGGGAGAATGACGCGCAAGCATGTTTTTTGGTTTTGGGGAGCCATGGATGCCCTTTATCTGATTCGGTATGCAGTGGCCAGCGCAATAGAGGGAAGGATTCCTTATTTAAGCGATCTTGAAAGTGCTTTATGGGTGCTGCGTGATCATAGTGTTGTGCAGTTATACATGTTCGGCTTTGCCATGCTGCTGCAAGTTTCCATCGTAATCTCGTGCTTACTGTTCTTTCTTGGACGTGAACAGGTGAGGTGTGTTACTTACCTTCAAACACCCTTGCGATTGGCTTTTATTGTGCCTTCTGTTTCGCTGTTGCTGGTAGGTGCTAAGTTTGTTCCTAACTACAACTTGGTGTTAATGGCTGTGTTAGTGATTGTTTCTGAGGCAGTCAAGGTCTGGAGCGTATGGCGATGGTGCAAAAAATCCTGACCGGTCAAGGGGCCTGACAACCCATGAAGTCTGTTGCACAGCCTCCACCATCCCCCCTATAGTTCGCCCCGTCGCCGCACATCGGCGATCGGATTTGGCGATCCGAGTTTCTGTGACGCGTTTCAGCGTTCATACCTCGTGCGTTCTCTGTTGGATGAATGCAATAGGTTTTATGGCGGCTGTGCGCGGGAGATCTTCGGATCTGCCGGGTTTCACAGATAACCGGTTCGCCAACCTGCGTACAGCTGCCACCCTTATCTTGTTTGGCGACGAGAGCGGGTGGTTCAAATCCTTATCTGTGAGGTTTTATCGATGGACCAATACAAACCGTTTCAAACCAACCCAACCAGCGTTCCCGTACTGGCCTTCAACACCTTTGCCCCCTCGCATTTGCTCCACGAAACGGCGCGCAGTCGCGTCCGTATCGGCACTGAGCTGTTGGAAACCCTGACCGCCAAATCTGACAGCCAAAACCTCCATCACCTGGTCACAGCCGCACTGGTTTCCCTGCGCGATGGCCTCGACATGATGGGAGAAATCCAGCGTCGCCTGGATGGCCAGGCCGCAGAGCAATCCTGAAGCCAACATCGATCCAAATGTGGGAGGGGGCTTGCCCCCGATGAGCATAGGTATCTACACAACTTCCGCTGAGCGAATAATCTAGGGTCAACCGGCTGTCGTGGTGAGCGGGGCAAGCCCGCTCACCACAGGGAGGACTTTCAGCTTTTAAAAATTGTGTAGATACCTATGCCCCGATGAGGGAGTGTCAGCGCATGCATCAATGACTGGCCCACCGCAATCGGGGGCTTGCCCCCTCCCACATGGGTCCTGCGCTGTTGCCGCTGAATCGCTCCATCCATCGAGAAATTGTTTCAAAACTTGACGACACAACCACCCTCCATCATATTGATAGTTAGCAAACTAACTGTATGCAAGCTATCCAATGCCTCAATCCCTCGAACAACTCCAGATGAACCTCAGCAGCAGCATGGTGGTGGGCGCCCGTCACTGGCGCAAGATCTGCCAGAGCACGCTGGTGAGCTACGGTATTTCCGAAGCCTGCGCCGTGCCGCTGTTGATGATCGGGCGCCTGGGCGACGGTGTGCACCAGGTGAAAGTGGCCCAGGCGTCCGGCATGGAAAGCCCGTCGCTGGTGCGCCTGCTCGACCGGTTGTGCACCGACGGCTATGTGTGCCGCACCGAAGATATCCACGACCGCCGCGCCAAGGCCTTGAGCCTCACCGCGCGTGGCCGTGAGCTGGTGCAGGCGGTGGAAGCGCAACTGGTGCGCCTGCGCCGTGAAGTGCTGGCGGACATTGCGCCCGCCGATATGGAAGCCGCGCTGCGTGTGCTGCGGGCTTTTGAGGCGGCGACGCTGTGAGCGGATTCTTCAGTGGTTTTCCGCCGGCCCGCGATTGGTTCTATGGGGTGCGGACCTTCGCAGCGTCGATGATTGCGTTGTACATCGCCATGCTCATGCAAATGCCGCGTCCGTATTGGGCGATGGCCACGGTGTACATCGTTTCCAGCCCGTTTGTAGGACCGACCAGCTCCAAGGCGTTGTACCGCGCCATCGGCACCTTGATGGGCGCGGCGGCAGCGGTATTTTTTGTGCCGCTGTTCGTGCAGTCGCCGTACATTCTGGTGGTGGTGATTGCGTTGTGGACGGGCACGTTGCTGTTTCTGTCCATGCACCTGCGCACCGCCAACAACTACGCGTTGATGCTGGCCGGCTACACCTTGCCGCTGATCGCCCTGCCGGTGGTGGATAACCCCCTGGCGGTGTGGGACGTGGCCGAAGCGCGCACCGAAGAAATCTTCCTCGGCATCGCGGTCGCCGCCGTGGTGGGCGCGATGTTCTGGCCACGGCGCCTGATGCCGGTGTTCGATGGCTCGGTGGCCAAGTGGTTTGCCGATGCGCAGGTCTACAGCCAACGTTTTCTGACGCGCAACGTGGAGCCTGAAGAAGTCAGCGCTTTACGCAGCGGCATGGTCGCCACCTTCAACACCCTCGAATTGATGATCGGCCAGTTGCCGCACGAAGGCGCGCGGCCGCAGACGGTGCGTAACACCAAGGAACTGCGTGGGCGCATGATCCATCTGCTGCCGGTGGTGGATGCCCTCGACGATGCGCTGTACGCCATCGAACACCGCGCGCCGCAGTTTATCGAGCGCCTCACGCCGCTCCTGGACGCCACCCGCCAATGGTTGGAAGACACCCAGCAAAGCGCGCCCCTGGACCGCTGGCGCGCCCTGCGTGATCAGGTCGACGCCCAACAACCCCAAGTCGATGCGCTGGACGACCGCCACACCTTGTTGTTCTCCAATGCGCTGTACCGCCTGGGCGAGTGGATCGACCTGTGGCAAGACTGCCGCAGCCTGCAAGCCGCCATTCAGTGCGAAAGCCAGGACACCTGGCGCGCCGTGTACCGCCACTGGCGCCTGGGCCGGCTCACGCCGTTCCTCGACCGTGGCCTGATGTTCTACTCGGCGTTTTCCACCGTCAGCGCGATCATCGTCGCCTCGGTACTCTGGATTCTGCTGGGCTGGACCGACGGCGGCAGCGCCGTGATCCTGGCGGCGGTGGCGTGCAGCTTCTTCGCCTCGATGGACGACCCGGCGCCGCAGATCTATCGGTTCTTTTTCTGGACCGCCATGTCGGTGCTGTTCGCCAGCCTGTACCTGTTCCTGGTGCTGCCCAACCTGCACGATTTCCCGATGCTGGTGCTGGCGTTCGCGGTGCCGTTTATCTGCATCGGCACCCTCACCGTGCAGCCGCGATTTTACCTGGGCATGTTGCTGACGCTGGTGAACACCTCGTCTTTCATCAGCATCCAGGGTGCCTATGATGCCGACTTTCTGAACTTCGCCAACGTCAACCTGGCCGGCCCGGTGGGTTTGCTGTTTGCCTTTGTGTGGACCCTGGTCGCGCGGCCTTTCGGCGCGGAACTGGCGGCCAAGCGTCTGACCCGCTTCAGCTGGCGCGACATTGTCGGTCTCACCGAACCCGCGACCCTGGCCGAACATCGGCACATGGCCGTGCAAATGCTCGACCGTTTGATGCAGCACCTGCCGCGCCTGGCCCTCACCGGGCAAGACACCGGCATTGCCCTGCGCGATTTGCGCGTGGCACTGAACCTGCTCGACTTGCTGGCCTACTCGCCGCGCATCCTCGGCGTGCCACGGGTGTTGCTCAACCAAGTGGTGGAGGGCGTCGGCGCTTACTTCAAGGCGTGCCTCAAGGCGGGTGAACGCTTGCCCGCGCCCAGCGGTCTGCTGATGACCCTCGACCGCACGCGCCGCGCGCTCAACGGCCAGGGCCTGCAAGACGAAGACGACACCCGCCTGCACCTGCTGCATGCGTTGGCGGGCCTGCGCCTGGCGCTGTTGCCTGGTGTCGAATTTATTGACGGCACACAGATGCAAGCGCCGCTGCCCGATGGAGCGCCTTTATGATCGGTGATCTGGATATCAGTGGGGTGTTCCTGCCCACGTTGCTGGTGCTGATGGGCATTACGTATGGGTTGTTTCTGGTGGTGCACGGGCTGTTGACGCGCATGCACTTCTATCGCCTGGTCTGGCACCGGGCATTGTTCAATGTGGGGCTCTACGCGCTGTTGCTGGGCGCGGTGGACTCACTCAGTCGATATCTGATGACATGAAAAAACCTTTTTTGACCATCGGCCGTGTGGTCCTGACGCTGTTGATCGTGAGCTTCGCGGTCGTCGTGGTGTGGCGCATGGTCATGTACTACATGTTTGCCCCCTGGACCCGCGACGGGCACATCCGTGCCGACATCGTGCAGATCGCCCCGGACGTGTCCGGGTTGATCCAGCGCGTGGACGTGCATGACAACCAATTGGTAAGCAAGGGCCAGGTGCTGTTTGCCGTCGACCAGGACCGCTTCAAGTTGGCCCTGCGCCAGGCCCAGGCCGCCGTGGCCGACCGCCAGGAAACCCTGGCCCAGGCCCAGCGCGAGTACAAGCGTAACCGTGGCCTGGGCAACCTGGTGCCGAGCGAGCAACTGGAAGAAAGCCAGTCCCGCGTGGCCCGCGCTCAATCGGCGTTGGCCGAAGCGCAGGTGACGGTGGACTCGGCCCAACTCAACCTCGACCGCTCGGTGATCCGCAGCCCCGTGGACGGTTACGTCAATGACCGCGCGCCGCGTACCCAGGAGTTCGTCACCGCCGGGCACCCGGTGCTGTCGGTGGTGGACAGCAACTCGTTCCACATCGACGGCTACTTCGAGGAGACCAAACTCGACGGCATCCGCGTCGGCATGGGCGTGGATATCCGCGTGATCGGCGACAACGCGCGCCTGCACGGTCATGTGCAAAGCATCGTCGCCGGTATCGAAGACCGTGACCGCAGCAGCGGCTCCAACCTGTTGCCCAACGTCAACCCGGCGTTCAGCTGGGTGCGCCTGGCCCAGCGAATTCCGGTGCGCATCGCCTTCGACGAGGTGCCGGCGGACTTTCGCATGATCGCCGGGCGTACGGCCACCGTGTCGATCATTGGCGACAAACCCCGTGACGGAGCCCAGCCATGAAGCAGCTGTTGGCCACCGCTGCGCTGGGTTTGCTGCTGTCGGCCTGCCAAGCGGTAGGGCCGGATTACCAGGTGCCGGACACCGCCGCGGTCAACCGTGCCGACCTGCAAGGGCCACTGCCGTTGGACGGTAAAAATGAGGTGTCGGCGCCGGTCCCCGCCGATTGGTGGAAGCTCTACCAAGACCCGCGCCTGGATGAACTGGTGCGCCAGGCCATGGCCTCCAACACCGACCTGCGCGTGGCCGCCGCCAATTTGCAGCGGGCGCGTTTCCAGACGCAACAAGCCGAGTCCGCCGGCGGCTGGAGCGCCGGGGCCAAGGCTGAAGCACAGCGCCTGCAGGAGTCCGGCGAAGCGTTTTTGCTGGCGGACAAAGTCCCGGTGGATAACATCGGTAGCCTGGGCATCACCACCTCGTACCAATTTGACCTGTTCGGCACCCTGCAACGCGGCATCGAAAGCGCCCAGGCCAGCGCCGACGCGGCCCAGGCCGCCGCCGATATCGCGCGTATTACCCTGGTCGCCGATGTGGTGCGCTCCTACACCCAGGTATGCGCCGCCAACGAAGAGCTGGCGATTGCCAACCAATCCCTGGACCTGCAAGCCCAGAGCACCCGCCTGACCCAACGCCTGCGCGACGCCGGCCGAGGCGATGAAACCCAGGTCACCCGTTCGCAAACCCAGTACAAATCCCTGCGCGCCGACATGCCGCGCTACGAAGCGGCGCGCCAGGCCGGGCTGTTCCGCCTGTCGATGCTGCTGGCCAAGCCGCTGGACCAACTGCCGGCGGGCACCGGCAGTTGCGCCGAGCTGCCACACATCGCCCAATTGCTGCCGGTGGGCGACGGTGCCGCGCTGCTCAAGCGCCGCCCCGACGTGCGCCAGGCCGAACGCCAACTGGCCGCCGCCACCGCACGTATCGGCGTGGCCACCGGCGCGCTGTACCCCGACATCGCCATCGGTGCCACCGTGGGCACCGTCGGCCTGCTCGACAACCTCGGCCAGCCGGCCACCAACCGCTGGGGCTTCGGCCCGATGATCAGCTGGACTGTGCCGACCAACGGCGCGCGTGCGCGTATTCACGAAGCCGAAGCCGCGACTCAGGGCGCCCTGGCGCATTTTGACGGCGTGGTGCTCAATGCCATCCGCGAAACCCAGACCGGCCTTGCGCAATACACCGCCATGTTGCAGCGCCGTGATGCGCTGGCCGACGCCGAGCAATCGGCGCGGCAAGCCGCGGACCAGACCCACCGGTTCTTCCAGGCCGGCCGCGAGTCGTTCCTCGCCGACCTGCAGGCCACCCGCACCTACACGGCGATGCGCGCGCAATTGGCGGCGGCGAACACCCAGGTTGCCATGAGCCAGATCGATTTGTTCCTGGCTCTGGGCGGCGGTTGGGAAAGCGGACGAACGCACGGTTCTGCAGCCAGCAAACCCTGAGCCAATGGCTATGCTTTGACAGGTGGGCCCGGTGATGGCCTGCCTGACACTGCTCGCGTTTGCTCATGGGGATTCCAATAATGAAAAACCCTTATGCTCCCGCTTTCTGGTGCGTGCTCTTCGCACTGGTGCTGTTATCGGCCGCGTATTTCTATGGCGTCATGCTTGCCCATCAACTCGACAAGGCCATGGTGTTTCTCGACAGTGCCTGTCTGGTGATCGGCACCTTGTCCATCGGCGTCGTCGCCTGGGCCTCCTACCAGAATCAACGGGTCAAGAAAAAACTCCTCGAACAAGGCAAGACCCGCGTGGCGATCTGGGACACCAAGGTTGCGCTGCGCCGAGTCGAAACCGTGTTCGATCGCTATTTCTGGGGCAGCTACTGGCAGCCGGGGCGCACCTTCCAGGAAGTCATGGGCGACCTCACGGGCACGCCGCTGGAAAAAAGCCTCGAAGTCCTGAAAAAGCAGTGCGTCGTGCTCGACAAGCAGGTCGCCGACGGTCGGCATTGGCTGAATAATGCGCGGGAATTGTCCGACGTCGCCACGCAGATGGCCCGCGAGCGCTACCAGCTGGATTTTTGCGACCCCAAGGCCGACACCCCTGGCAACGCGGTGATACACCGCGAATTCGAGGTGCTGGTGTACACCTGGACGGCGCGTTTGAAGAGTTTCGATCACCAGTTGGATGAAATCGAACTGGAGTATTCGTGAACTAGTCGTGAACTGATCCCTCTGAAAGGCTGGGCCGTTTGTGGCCGCCAGTGCTAATCTTCCCCCGCTTTTCGGCGGGCTTGAGCCAACCTCATCCGGGGTTCAAGGAAGACAGCCCACTCCTCACAGGATTTGATCAGGTCACTTCATGAATAAGCCAGCAGTCGTTCTTTTGGGTTTTGTGGTCGCCGTTGGCGTCGTCAGTGCAGGCGGCGCCTGGTACACCGGTAAACAACTGGAGCCGGTGCTGCAAACCGCGATCCAGAACGCCAACAAGGAACTGCAGACTTCCATGGCCGGGGTCGATGGCACGCTGAGCCTGGAACTGGTTTCCCTGGACCGTGGCGTGTTCAGCAGCACCGCTCACTACCGCCTGAAGGGCCAGGGCTCGGTGTTCGGCGCGGAAAACCCCAACCCCGAATTGCTTTTCGTCGACCATATCGAGCACGGCCCGCTGCCGGTCTCGCGCCTGGTCACGCTCAAATGGCTGCCGGTCATGGCTACCAGTCACTATGCGCTGGAAAAGAACCCCACCACCGAGAAGTGGTTCGCCGCCGCCAAGGACGTGTCGCCGCTCAAGGGCGTGGCCAACATCGGCTATACCCGTTCGGTCAGCGGCAACATCGAGTTGCTGCCGCTGGAGTTCAAGGATGACAAGTCGTCGGTAAGCTTCTCCGGCGCCAACATGAACTTCGACGGCACCGCCGAAGGCCAGAAGGTCAAGGCCGATGGCTTCATGAACAGCCTCAAGGTCGCCGCCGTGGATGCCAATGGCGAAGCCTTCGAAGCCGAATTGGCGGGCCTGACCATCGCCAGCAACCTGGAAAAATCCACCTTCGGTTTTTACACCGGGCAGAACACCATTGAGCTGAGCGACAGCAAGTTCACCTTCGGCCCGCAGAAAGCCGTGCTGAGCTTCAAAGGCTTCGAACAGAAAGACTCCAGCGAAACCAAGGACAACAACCTGGCCGGCCGCGTCGACTACAAAATCGACGAGATCGGTTACCAGGGCAAACCTGTGGGTTCGGCCGCCATGGCCTTGAGCATGAAGAACATCGACATTCCGGCGATGCTGGTGCTGACCAAGCTGTACCAGGACAAGATGCAGCCGGTGCAAGCCGCCGCCGCCGCGGGCGAACCGGCACCGGAGCTGCAACTGACCGACGCCGAGCAAGCCCTGGCCGAAGCCAACGTCAACCAGGTACTGGCCGCCAAGCCGCACCTGGCCCTGGAAAACCTGTCGCTGAAAACCACCCACGGCGAAAGCAAATTCAACCTGCTGGTGGACTTGGCCAAGCCGGCCTCCATGGAGCTGCCGCCGGTTGAACTGGGCAAGCAAATGGTGTCGCTGCTCGACGCCAACCTGAGCCTGTCCAAGCCGATGATCGCCGACGTATCCGCCCTGCAGGCGCAGTTGGGTGGCGTGACCGACCCTAAAGCCATCGAGCAGCAGTCCCAGATGGCGGCCGAAATGGTCAGCGGCATGGCGGTTGGCACTCAGCTGGCGACCCTGGTGGGCAGCGATGTGGTGTCCAAGCTGCACTACGCCAACAATGAAGTGATCTTCAACGGCCAGAAGATGACCGTTGAGCAGTTCATTGGCTTTGTCATGGGCAAAGTCGGTGCGATGAGCGGCGGGCAGTAACGCCTCAACATCCGGCCTCTGAGTGAGGCTGCTTGAACTGCAGTCAAAATGTGGGAGGGGGCAAGCCGCCCCTCCCACATTTGTTTTTGCGTAGCGCAAAAAAGCTGTCAGCCAATTCTGAACAATTGTTCTGATTTGAATTTCTTCTTACTTTCCTGAGAGATAGTTCGCACAGGAAAGCTAGGCCGGGTCATTAGACGCCGGCACCCTGAGCGCTTCGCTCAGGATCACCTATCGTTACAGCTTTCCGTGTGTAAGGAAGCTCACGATATGTTGCGAAACCTACCACTCAGTGCATCAGGCCGGTTGCGACTGCTCGTCGGGGCCGCTTTATGCAGCCAACTGCTGATACCCACCTTCGCCATGGCCGACCCGGCCTACGACGCCCTGATCATTCAGGCGCGCAACGGCAACTTCACGCCCGCGCTTACCCAATTGCGCCAGCTGTCGGCCGAACGCCAGACGCCAGGCCAGATCAGCGATCACCTGGTGATCGCCGGTTGGGCCGGCCAGGACGCTGAAGTGCTGAAGGTGTACGAGGCCCAGGGTAAAAATCGCAACCTCAGCACCCAGGCGCTCGCCACCGTGGCGCGTACCTATCGCAACCAGAAGCAGTGGGCCGAGGCCGAAGCGGTGTATCGCCAGGCACTGCTGCGCGAACCGAACAACACCGACCTGCAGCTGGGCCTGGCCCTGACCCAGGCCGACGGCGGCAAGGCCACCGAGGCGGTGCAACGTACTCGCGCGCTGGTGGCCGCCAAGCCGGACGACCCCAACCGGCGCATGGCCCTGGGCTACGCACTGACCCGCGCCGGTTTGAACTACGATGCGCTGTTTGAATTCGACCAGGCGTTTATCCGCGCCGGCGACAAGCCCGAGGTCGCTCGCGAATACATCATCGCCCTGCAAAAGGCCCGTCTGCCGGAAGCGGCATTGCGCCTGTCGGCCAAGCAGCCCGGCCTGCTCGACCCGGTCACCCAGCGCCGCCTGGAAGGTGACCTCGCCGCTGAACGTGTGCGCATGGCCGAATTCGCCACGCGCAGCGAACAGGAACGCTACGTTATCGCTGATCGAGCGCTCCAGGACTACGACACGCTGCTCGCCCGCTGGACCCCCGACGCCACCGCCCAGGATGACGTGGTGCGCTGGCGCATCGACCGCCTGGGCGCGCTCAAGGCCCGCGCGCGTACCGCCGACGTGATCCGCGAGTACGAAGTTCTAAAGGGTGAAGGCGTGCAATTGCCGACTTACGCCGTGCGCTGGGTGGCCGCCTCGTACCTCGACCAACGCCAGCCGGAAAAAGCCGAGCCGTTGTATCGCCAGGCCCTGAGCGCCGCCGACGCCGAACCGGATGATCGGGTCGAAGACACCACCGCGCTGTTCTACGCCTTGCAGGAAAGCGATAAAGGCGAGGAGGCCAATGAGGTCGCCAAGGGCCTCGCCAACAGCCAGAACCCTCGCGTCGAACTCAAGGGCCTGCCTATCGGCAACCCCAACGATGCGTGGATGGACGCGCAACAACTGTCGGCCCAGGCCGGCGTTTCCGGCGGCGACCTGCCGGGCAGCGAAGCCAGCCTGGAAGCGCTGGTGGCCAAGGCCCCGGGTAACGTCAGCCTGCGCCTGGCCCAGGCCGACATGTACCGCGCCCGCGACCTGCCACGGCGCGCCGAGGGCGTGCTGAAAGAAACCGAATCCCAGGTGCCGCGCGACATCGCTCTGGAGATCAGCCAGGCGTACACCGCCATGGACCTGCAAGAGTGGCGGCAAATGGATGTACTGACCGACGATGTGGTCGCCCGCAACCCGGACAGCCGCCAGGTGCAGCGTCTCAAGCGTCTGCGCGATGTGCACGACATGGCCGAACTGCGCGTCGAGGCCTATACCGGTAAAAGCTACGGCGGCGGCAGTGACAACGATGCCGGTGCGGTTGCCGGCAGCCGTGACTGGGGCATCGAAAGCGTGATCTACACGCCGCCCATCGATGAAGACTGGCGCCTGTTCGCCGGTGCCGGTTATGCCACCGCCGACTTCTCCGAAGGCACCGGCCAGCACCGCTGGCAGCGCGTGGGTGTGGAACGGCGCACACGCGACATGACCCTGGAAGCCGAAGTGTCCAACCATTCCTATGGCCATGGTTCCAAACAAGGCGCCAGCGTGTCGATTGCCCGCGACATCAACGACAACTGGCAATACGGCGGCAGCCTCGGCTACCTGCTCAGCACCACGCCGTTGCGCGCATTGAATGCCGACATCACCGCCAACGGCGGCAGTGGTTTCATCCGCTGGCGCGCCAACGAAAGCCGCGAGTGGAAGCTGACCCTCAGCCCATCCCACTTCAGCGACGGCAACGACCGGTTCGAAGCGTTGCTCACCGGCCGTCAAGGCATTTACAGCTCGCCGAAGGTACAAGTCGACCTGGGCCTTGAAGTCGGTGCCAGCCGCAACAGCAAGGAAGACACGGTGTACTTCAACCCCAAGTCGGACCTGACCGTGTTGCCCACTGTCACCGTCAATCATGTGCTCTACCACCGCTACGAGACCCAGTGGAGCCAACAGTTCCAGCTCGGCGCGGGTACCTACAGTCAAAAGGATTACTCCACGGGCGGCATGGCTCTGGTGGGCTACGGCCAACGCTTTCGCTGGAACGACGTGCTGGACGTCGGCGCGAACCTGAGCCTGATCAGCCGACCTTACGACGGCGATCGCGAACGCGATCTGCGCCTGCTCGTCGACCTCACTTACCGTTTCTAAAAGAGCCTGACCATGACCTTCCTCAGCCGTTGCTTGTTGGTTCTGGGTGTATTGCTGGCCAGTGCCTGCGCCCAGCAACCCGCCCCTTTCACTCCACCCGCCGAGCGGCCGACACCGGCCAACGAACAGGTGTGGCCGAAGAACCATTTCCTGGGCATTGCCTACCACGACGTGTCGGACCGCGACCCCGACCAGGCCGTGGTGGCGGTGCGCACCGAACGTTTGATCGAACAGCTGGCCTGGCTGCGCGAGAACGGCTACCAGGCCGTCAGCGTTGACCAGATCCTGGCCGCGCGCCGTGGCGGCCCCGCGCTGCCGCCCAAAGCCGTCATGCTCAGCTTCGACGACGGCTATTCGAGCTTCTACACCCGTGTGATGCCGATCCTGCGCGCCTACCGCTGGCCGGCCCTGCTCGCGCCGGTGGGCAGTTGGATCGATACGCCGCTCAACCAACCCGTGGATTTTGCCGGTACACCACGTCCACGCGGTGACTTCCTGACCTGGCAGCAGATACGCGAAGTGTCGCAGTCGGGCCTGGTGGAAATCGCCGCGCACACCGATGCCAATCACAAAGGCATCCTGGCCAACCCCCAGGGCAACCTGGAGCCGGCGGCGACGACCCGGCGGTTTGATCCGGCAACCCAGCGCTACGAAAGCGAAGCGCAGTTCCAGGCGCGCATGCGCACTGACGTGGTCGCGATCTCCGACAAAATCCGGGCTGTCACCGGCAAGGCGCCTCGGGTATGGGTGTGGCCGTACGGCGCGGCCGACGGCACCTCGCTGGCGGTGGTCGGAGCGCAGGGTTACGAAATGGCCCTGACCCTTGAAGACGGCCTCGACGACCTCGGCAACCTGATGAGCAGCCCGCGCTTTCTGGTCGCCTCCGACCCGGATGGCGAGCACTTCGCCAACAGCATTGTCGCCGTGCAGGCCAAAGCGCCGTTGCGGGTGTTGCATGTCGACCTGGATAACGTCTATGACCCCGACGCGGCTCAACAGGCGCGCAACCTCGACCAGTTGGTGCAGCGGGTGGTGGACATGGGCGCCGGTACGGTGTTCCTGCAAGCCTTTGCCGACCCCAAGGGCGACGGCCTGGTGCATTCCCTGTATTTCCCCAACCGCCACCTGCCGATGCGGGCCGACCTGTTCAACCGCGTCGCCTGGCAACTGCGCACCCGCGCCCATGCCAGCGTATACGCCTGGATGCCGGTGCTCAGCTTTGCCCTCGACCCCAAGCTGGCCCGCGTGACGCGGTGGGACCCCAAGACCGGCGCCATCGGCCTGGACCCCGACCAGTACCAGCGCCTGTCGCCGTTTGATCCCAAGGTGCGACAGATCATCGGCGAGATCTATGAAGACCTGGCACGCGTAGGGCCCATCGACGGCATCCTTTACCACGATGATGCGGTGTTCAACGATTTCGAAGACGCCAGCCCCGCCGCGCTGAAAACCTATGCCGCCAATGGCTTGCCCGACACCATTGCGGCGCTGCGCGCGGACCCGGCGGTGATGCAACGCTGGACGCGTTTCAAGAGCCGCTACCTGATCGACTTCACCCACGAGTTGACCGCCAAGGTCCGCGCCATCCGCGGCCCGCAGGTGCTGACCGCACGCAATATCTTTGCCGAGCCGATGCTCAATCCGCAGAGCGAAACCTGGTTCGCGCAGAACCTCGATGACTTCCTCCAGGCCTACGACTGGACCGCGCCGATGGCCATGCCGTTGATGGAAGGCCAGGAGGTAAAAACCTCCAATGCCTGGCTGGAAAAACTGGTGGCCACGGTCAAGGCACGGGGCGCGCTCGAACGCACAGTGTTTGAACTGCAAGCCAAGGATTGGCGCACCAAAGCCGCGCCTGACATCAGCGCTGAACAATTGGCCGAATGGATGGGCGTACTCAAGCGCCAGGGCGTCACCAGCTTCGGCTATTACCCGGACAACTTCCTGGAAAACTCTCCGGACCTAAAGACTGTGCGTCCGGCCCTTTCCAACCAATGGAACCCTTGACCATGTTTGACAGAATCCTGGCTTTATTCGTGTTGGCATTGGTATTGGGTGTGCCCCTGGGCCTGATCTTCCTGGTCACCGGGCAGTTCCTGATGGACTTCGTGTTTTTCTATCCGCTGTTCATGTCGGCGTTGTGGATCGCCGGCGGCCTGTACTTCTGGCTGCACTGGGAGCGCCACTGGCCCTGGGCGGAAGACACCCCGGCGCCGACGCTGGCCGGCAACCCGCTGATCTCGATCATCATCCCTTGCTACAACGAAGGGGATAATGTGGCCGACACCATCGCGGCCGCCTTGGGCCAGGTGTACCCGAACATCGAAGTGATCGCGGTCAACGACGGCTCCAAGGACAACACCGCCGCGGCACTCGATGCCCTGGCGCTGGAGCACCCCCGCCTGCGCGTGCTGCACCTGGCGCAGAACCAGGGCAAGGCCGTGGCCCTGCGCATGGGCGCCGTGGCCGCGCGCAGTGAATACCTGGTGTGCATCGACGGCGATGCGTTGCTCGACAAGAACGCGGCGGCCTACCTGGTCGCGCCGATGCTCGACAACCCACGCCTGGGCGCCGTGACCGGCAACCCACGCATCCGCACACGTTCGACCCTGATCGGCCGCGTGCAGGTGGGCGAGTTCTCCTCGATCATCGGCTTGATCAAGCGAACCCAGCGCGTGTTCGGACGGATCTTCACCGTGTCGGGAGTGGTCGTGGCGTTCCGTAAAAAGGCGCTGGACCGCATCGATTACTGGAGCACCGACATGATCACCGAGGACATCGATGTCAGTTGGAAGCTGCAGCTGGACCACTGGAGCATCTTCTACGAGCCGCGCGCGCTGTGCTGGATCCTGATGCCCGAAACCGTCGGCGGCCTGTGGAAGCAGCGCCTGCGCTGGGCCCAGGGCGGCGCCGAAGTGCTGTTCAAGAACATCCGCGGCATCTGGCAATGGCGTCACCGCTACCTGTGGCCGCTGTTGTTCGAATACTGCCTGTCCACCGGTTGGGCCTTCACCTTCATGCTGTCGGTGATCTTCTGGGGCGTGGGCAAATTCGTGGTGCTGCCGCCGGCGATTGCCGTGGACTCCCTGATGCCCCCGGCCTTTACCGGGTTGGTGCTGGCCATGGTGTGTCTGGTGCAGTTTGCAGTGAGCATCATGATCGACCGTCGCTACGAAAAAGACCTGTGGAAAACCCTGTTCTGGACCGTGTGGTACCCCATGGTGTTCTGGCTGGTGAGCCTGTTTACCACCCTGGTCAGCTTTCCGAAGGTGTTGTTCAACCAGCATCAGAAGCGCGCGCGCTGGGTCAGCCCGGATCGCGGTATCAAACCCGTTGAAGAGGAGGCGTGATCATGAAACTGGTCAGAACTCGCCAAAGTACGCTGATGTGGATCATCGATGTGCTGTTGACCCTGATGGCCTGGGCCGGATTGATCTGGCTGCTGGCGCGTGGGATCACCTCGATGCTGGAGACCCACGGTGGCCCGCGCATCGAGGCGCCGATCTTCGCGGCGCTCAACACGTTGCAGATCTACTTGTGGATTGCGCTGTTCAACGCGGTGATCCTGGTGACCTGGGCGCGCTACCAGCAACGCAAGGGGCGCAAATTCGCCCAACGGCGCGCCGAGGCCAAGGCCCTCAGCGACCAGAACCTGAACGAGAGTTTCAGGCTGGCTGAAGGCGACCTGGAGCAACTGCGCCGGCCGGGGGTGTTGGTAATCCATAACGACGAAGACGGCGGCGTGTCGCAAGTCAAAGCCCATGTCTCCCGTGATGTGGAAAAGCCAGGGTTGAGCCTGGTGCCTGATAAAAAAGACGTCAGCTAAGGTTGTAAACCCAATCCAATGTGGGAGGGGCGGTGCGACGATTCGACTTGCTCCCGATAGCGGTGAATCAGTCACGTAGATATCTACTGACCCACCACTATCGGGAGCAAGCCCCCTCGCACATTTTGGTTCTCCACTCACCCTTCAAGATGAATGTCGACAAGTGGGACCCAATTCACAAAAGCGCCGCGAACTTTTCTGTCTTTCCCGGTACTAACCTATCTCGGAAGCAACTTGATGGCTAAATAATGGCTATTCCAAGTTCTCCGACGAATCGCTATCAAAAGAGTTGCCGCCTGTCGGAATAATACTTCGAGTATCAGGCTGTCCGTCTTTTTGATAATTATTTGTTGTTATTAATCAACAGGTTGCGAGAATAACAGGTACGGCTGTGCAACTAACCCGGCTTCTTGGGTTGGCGCAAGTTCAATGTTAGTTTCGCGGCCCTTGATTTTCGACGGACCGAATATGTCTTTTTTATTGCCACGGACTCGGTATTTGCTCTGCACGTTGCTGCTCGCTTACATGGGCGCAAACAGTGCCATGGCTGCCCCCACGCCCGGGGATCAGGACCTGATCCGCGACCGCCAGAACCGCCTGCTCGAAGAGCAGCAGCGGCGCCTGCAGGAACTTAAGGATCTGCCCGGCAAAGCGGCCAAGCCCGAGGCCCCGGCCACGCCGGCAGACACCCGCTGCTTCCCCATCCAGGACATCGAACTCAAGGGCGCCGACAGCCTGTCCGCCACCGACCGCGCGCGCCTGCTCAAACCCTATGTCGGCCAGTGCCTGGGCGTGGCGCAGCTCAATGAACTGCTCAAGGTCATCACCGACCACTACATCGCCAAGGGCCGCGTCACCAGCCGCGCCTACCTGCCGCAACAGGACCTGTCCAGCGGTCACCTGCAGGTGCTGGTGGTCGAAGGCAAGCTCGAAGCGTTGAAAAGCGCCGAGGGCAGCAGCGTGACCGACCGCGAACTGGCCATGGCCTTTCCCGGCAAGATCGGCGAGGCGCTCAACCTGCGCGAAATCGAGCAACTGGTGGACCAGCTCAACCGCCTGCCCTCCAAGCAGGCGCAAATGGAACTGATGCCCGGCACCCAGATCGGCGGCAGTGAAGTCGTGGTCAAGAACGTGCCGCAAAAACCCTGGCGCGCCAGCCTGTCGCGCAACAACGACGGCCAGAAAAGCACCGGCGAACAGCAGTGGGGCGCGGGCCTGGAATGGGACAGCCCGCTGGGGCTGGGCGACCAACTGATGCTGCGCGGCGGCCACGACGCTGTCAGCGACCACCAGAAAACCTCGCAAAACAGCATGCTGTATTACAACGTGCCGTGGGGCTGGTGGAACTTCAGCTACACCTACAACGAAAGCGATTACCGCACGTACGGCCAGACCGACAGCTCCAAATTCAAGCTCAATGGCGACAACGAGAACCACCAGCTGCGCGCCGAGCGGGTCATCCACCGCGACGACGTCAGCAAGACCTCGGTCAACGTCGGCCTGTCGCACCTGCGCACCAACAACTACGTGCTCGACGTACGCACCGAGCCCAGCAGCAACCGCCTCAGCGAACTGCAACTGGGCATCAACCACGGGCGACGCATCGGCAATGCCTTCGTCAACCTTGACCTGGGCATGCAAAACGGCATCGGCTTGCTCGATGCCCAATCCCAGGACGAGCGTGACTCGCTGGGTCGTCGGCAGCCCAATTCGCGCTACCGCAAGTACACCGCCACGGTCAGCTACCTGCAGCCATTCAGCCTGTGGGGCGAGTCGTTCAGCTTCAGCAGCCTGGCGACCGGCCAACGCAGTGAAGACGTCCTGTTCAGCCCACAGCGCATGAGCCTGGGTGGCTCGGCCTCGGTGCGTGGGTTCAAGGACCAGCAACTGACCGGCGACAGCGGCGGCTACTGGCGCAACGAAGTGCGCTGGGCGCGCCCGGTGACCCTCGACTGGATGCGCCCTGCGTTCGCCGAATACGGCGCCAGCGTCGGCTACGACCAGGGTGTGATCAGCAACGATCGCTACAACGACAACGTCCATGGCCGAGTGTCCAGCAACTCCCTGGAACTGTTCGCCCGGGGCAAACATGTCAGCACCAGCGTGACCTTTGCCCATTCGTTAGAAAGACCCAGCGTGTTGACCGAGCGCGAAGCGCCGATCTACTTCCGCATGGATTTCTTCCTGTAATTCAACGCTGCGCCGTAACGAGAATCTGAAAATGGATGTTCGCCAATTTGCCTTCCTGGTCCGCCAACCTTCCGCTGTGTTGAAGCGTCGGGATTCGTTCCTCGGCCTGCCCAAGCGCGGCCTGGCGTTGATTCTGGTCAACGCGCTGTTCTGGCAGCCGCTGCTGGCCCAGGCCGAAGGCATCGTGGTCAGCGCGCCGGGCACCACCGTGGGCGCGGCGGGCAATGGCGTACCCGTGGTGAACATCGCCACGCCCAACGGCGCGGGCGTGTCCCATAACCAGTTCTCGGACTACAACGTCGGCCCCAACGGCGTGATCCTCAACAACGCCAACGGCGCCGTGACCAACACCCAGCTTGGCGGCTACATCGTCGGCAACCCGAACCTCAAGGGCGGCGCCGCGAACGTCATCCTCAACGAAGTCACCGGCGCCAACCCCAGCCAGTTACGCGGTTACACCGAAGTGGCGGGGCAGTCGGCCAAGGTCATCGTTGCCAACCCTTACGGCATCACCTGCAGCGGTTGCGGCTTTATCAACACCCCCAACGTCACCCTCACCACCGGCAAACCGGTGCTCGACGCGGCCGGCCAACTCAAGAGCTACCAGGTCGATGGCGGCGCCGTGACCATCGACGGTCAGGGCCTCAACGCCAGCGACGTCGACCGTTTCGAAATCATCACCCGCTCGGCCAAGATCAACGCGCAGATCAACGCACGCCAGCTCACCGTGATTGCCGGTCGCAATGACGTGGATGCACAAACCCTGAGCGCCACCGCACGCGCCGACGACGGCAGTGCCAAACCTGAGCTGGCCATCGACTCCAGCGCCCTGGGCGGCATGTATGCCGGCGCGATCAAACTGGTCGGCACCGAAGCCGGTGTGGGCGTGAAGCTCGACGGCACGCTCGCGGCCAGTGGCGGCGATATCCAGCTGGACGCCAATGGGCGCCTGAGCATGGCGCAGACGGCGGCCACCGCCGGCAACATCCGGGCCACCGCGCAGAACGTCGACCTCACGGACAAGGTCTACGCCGCCGGCAACGTCCAGATCACCAGTGCCCAGGCGCTGGTCAACCAGAAGAGTGTGGCCGCCGGCCAACGCATCGACATCAATGCGGCCACGGTCAACAACTCCGGCATCATCGAAGCCGGCGTCGCCCCCGACAACACCCGCAACACCACCGGTGACCTGGTGGTGAACGCGCAAACCGTCACCACCAGCGGCAACCTGCTGGCCAGCCGCGCACTGGCGATCACCGCCGCGCAAGCGCTGACCAACCAGGGTGCGATCATCCAGGCCAAAACCGTCGACGTCAGCAGCGCCAAACTGACCAACCAGGGCGCTACCGCACGCCTGTTCGGCGAACAGAGCCTGGCGATCAATTCGCCGGCCATCGTCAACCTCGGCGGCCTGATTCGTTTTGGTGACGGCCAGGCCGCAAGCCTCAACAGCGCCTCGCTGGATAACCGCCAAGGCCGCATCGAAATGGCCGGCGGCAGCCTGGTGCTCACCAGTGCCGACCTGAACAACAGCGGCGGGCAAATCATCGCCAACACCCTGACCGTGAACGCGGGCAGTCTCAACAACCAGAACGGCGTAGTGGTCGCCGGCGCTACCACGGTGAACGCCGCCTCGCTGGATAACAGCCTCAAGGGCCTGATCCAGGCCGACGCCGGCGCGCTCACCCTCAATGTCACCAACGCCTTCAACAACAGCCAAGGGTTTGCCCAGGCCAGCACCGACCTGAACCTCAACGCCGGCAGCCTCAGCAGCAACGCAGGCGGTGTGCTGAGCGCCGACACCGGCAAGCTCACCCTCGTGACCGCGCAACAGCTCAATAACGCACAGGGCCGTTTGCAGGCCGGGCAGGGCAATATCGAACTGCATGCCGCGAGCCTGGATAACCAGAGCGGCGTGATCGTCGGCAAGCAACTGTTGCTCGACGTCGCTGGTGGCGATATCGACAACCGCGCCGGGCGCGTAGTGGGCGACCAGCTCGACGTGCGCGCTTCCGGTCTCGACAACCGTAATGCCGGCCTGTTGGCCGGCGGCGTCCAGGGCGTGAGCCTGCTGCTCAAGGGCCCGGGCCAGTTGCTCAATGCCCAAGGCCGCATCCAGAGCGAAGGCCTGCTGCAACTGCGCGGTGAGCGCCTCGACAACAGCGCCGGCGTCCTGCTTGGCCAAACGGTCGACGTGACGGCGCAGAACTTCAACAACAGCGCCAAGGGCGCATTGGTCAGCGATGGCGGCGACGTCACCCTCAACGTCAGCGACCTGCTGACCAACGTTGGCGGCGTGGTCGATGCCGGCGAGCGAAGCGTCCTGGTCAAGGCCCTCACCACCCTCAACAACACCGGCGGCACCCTGCGCGGCATACGCCTGGATATCGCCGCCCAGCACCTGAACAACAACGACGGCGGCCAACTGCTGGCCGGCACCGGGGGCTTGAGCTACAGCGGCCAGGACCTGAGCAACCGCAAGGGCCTGATCCTCAGCGGCGGCGCCCTCACCCAGTTGACCACCGGCAGCCTCGATAACCAGGGCGGCACCGTGCAAGGCGATACCCTGACCGTCACCGCCGACAAGGTCGACAACGGCAGCGACGGCCTGATGGCAAGCCTGATCGGCAATCTGCAACTGACTGTCGAAACCCTGGCCAACCGTGGCGGCAAACTGTTCGGCAAAGAACAAGTCACCGTCAGCGGCGCCACCCTCGACAACAGCGCGGGCGGCCAGATCAGCGGCAACCTGCTCAGCCTCACCTCACGCGACACCCTGACCAACCGTGGCGGCCTGATCGAGGCCAACCAGGGCCTGACCGTCAGCGGCGGCAACCTCGACAACAGCGCGAGTGGTCAACTGCGCGCCTTGAACGGTGTCACCAGCAGCCTCAACCTCAGCGGCGCCGTCAATAACCAGAACGGCATCCTCGAATTCGGCAGTCAAGGTTTCAGCCTCGACGCCGCCAGCCTGAACAACCAGGCCGGTCTGTTGCAGCACGCCGGCACTGGCCTGTTCCGCATCAATACCGCCAGCCTCACCGGCAGCCAGGGCACCATCAACGGCATGGGCACCGCCGACTGGGCCTTCGGCAAAGTCGATGGCCTGGGCCGTGTGCAACTCAACGAAGTCCTCACCTACAAAAGCGCCCAGGGCCTGAGCCTCAAGGTCGGCGACCGCATGGCCAGCGGCAAGGGCTTGATCCTCGACGTGGCCAGCCTGGACAACGGCGGCGAACTGCTCAGTGACGGTGACCTGAGCATCACCACCGGCGACATGACCAACAGCGGCCGCGTATCGGCCCTGCAAACACTCACCGTGACAGCCAATAACCTCAGCCAGAACGGCGGCCGCCTGGCGGGTACCAACACCCGTCTGAGCCTGACCGGCACCCTCGACAGCCTCGGTTTCCTCACCGCGCGTCAGCAGCTGGATATCGCGGCGGCGCAGATCAATAACCGTGGCACCTTGGGCGCCCAGGGCGCGGTGAACCTCACCGCCGTGAATGGCATCACCAACGCCGCCGATTCGCTGCTGTTCAGCGGCGGCGACATGACCTTGCGCGGCAATGGTTTCAGCAACTTGTATGGCGATGTCTACAGCAAGGGCAACTTGAGCTTCGCCGCACGCGATGGCGGGCGTGCTGTGCTGTTCAGCAACCGCTCCGGCACCGTGGAAAGCGAAGGCTCGATCGGTATCAATGCAGGCTTTATCGAAAACGCCAAGGATGAATTCGAACTCGGACAGACGCTGACCACCGGCAGCTTGAGTTGGATCTGTCACCAGCACTGCGGTGAGAAAGACAACTGGGAGAAAGGCGACATCACCATCTACGAGACGTACCTTGAGGCGGCGACCAAGGATTCGGTAGCGGCGCGCCTGGTAGCGGGCAAAAACATGCTGCTGCAAGGCGACAATGTACAGAACCGCTACAGCCTGATGGCTGCCAATGGCGACCTGAGTATCACCGCCGGTGACCTGCTGAACCAGGGTGCCGCGACGCGCACAGGGCAGCGTAAGCTTGTCGTCGCCACGCCAGGTCACGTTTCTGATGATTTGTTTGAACGCATGCAATATGTCGACGTTCCCGCTTTCAATGCGGCCACGGCGGCTGGTCATTTCGATAAGGCGCGCTTCGAAGAACTGAAAAACCGCTCACCCAATATCTGGCCTTTCGCCCACTCAAGCGACGTCACCACCTGGACCGACAACGGCGGTCCCGGCTACAACGCCACGATGCAAGCCGGTGGCACCGTCAACCTCAACGTCACCCGTACTCTGCAAAACGGCACGCTGCATAACAACACCCTGGCCCAGTTGACCGGCACCCTTGGCGATGACCAGACCGGCATCCCCGTCGGTGGCATCAACATCAATCTGAGCAAACACGCCAACGACCCGAGCGCCCAGGCGCCCGGCAGCGTATTGCCTGTGGCCGGCGTTGCACCTGGCGGCGGCTTCGTGCCCGTGGACTACACCGGCACCGCCTTCGCCCCGGTCGACCCCACCACCGCGCCCAACTTCCAGTTGCCCAAGGGCGAGTATGGCCTGTTCGTTAAAAATCCTGACCCGACCAGCCACTACCTGATCGAGACCAACCCCGAGTTCGCCTCCCTCACGGGCTTCTTCAGCTCCGACTACATGCTCGGCAAACTCGGCTTCACCAGCGATAACGCCTGGCGCCGCCTCGGCGATGGCCAATACGAAACCCGCCTGATCCGCGACGCCGTGCTCGCCCAAACCGGCCAACGCTTCCTCGCCGGCGGCCTGACCAGCGACGCCGACCAGTTCCGCTACCTGATGGACAACGCCCTCGCCAGCAAGGACGCCCTGCGCCTGAGCCTCGGCGTAACCCTCACCAGTCAGCAAGTCGGCGCCCTGACCCACGACATCGTGTGGATGGAAAACCGCGTGGTCGACGGCCAGACCGTCCTCGTGCCCGTGCTCTACCTGGCCCAGGCCGAGTCGCGCAACGTGCGCGGCAACAGCCTGATCCAGGGCCGCGACCTCAACCTGTTCACCGGCGGCGACCTGATCAACGTCGGCACCCTGCGCGCCAGCAACAACCTTTCCGCCGTCAGCAACGCCAGCATCTACAACGGTGGCCTGGCCGAGGCCGGCAACAACCTGAGCCTGCTGGCCCAGGACAGCATCCGCAACGCCATGGCCGGCGAAATTCGCGGCAAGCAAGTCAGCCTTGCGGCCCTCAGAGGCGACATCACCAACGACAACACCGCCATCCAGGTGCGCGACGGCGCGGGCATGCGCACCCTCACCGACACCAGCGCCGGCACCATCGTCGCGCGCGAAAACCTCGCGATGGACGCCGGGCGTGACATGACCAGCCGCGGCACCCTCACCGCCGGCAACGACGCCAACTTAACTGCCGGGCGCGACCTCAACCTCATCGCCGCCAGCGACACCAGCGTCAAGCACGAAACCCGTGATCGCGGCGAAAAATCCAGCATCACCACCGACGTCAAAAACCGCGCCGCCACCGTCACCGCCGGCGGCAACCTGAACATGAAGGCCGGGCAGGACATCAACATCATCGGTAGCAATGCCACCGCCGGCAAAGACTTCAACGTCGACGCCGGGCGTGACTTCAACGTGGCGTCGGTCAGCGATGTGCACAACGTCGAGGGCAAGGAAAAACACGGCAAGAAACGCATCAAGACCGCAGATGAACAGACCACGCAAGTGGCGAGCGTGCTGACGGCGGGTGGGAATTTCACCAGCCAGGCCGGGCGTGACACCACGATCGTGGCGAGCAGGATCAGTGCGGGGAATGAGGCTTATCTGTATAGCGGGGATAAGTTGAATTTGCTGGCGGCGCAGAACAGCACGCATACCCTTTACGACATGAAGGAGAAGGGCGGCTGGGGCGCGAAGAAGACCAAGCGCGATGAAGTCACCCGCGTCACGAATGTGGGTACCGAGATCAAGACTGGTGGTGATCTGTCGCTTATCAGCGGCGGCGATCAGTTGTATCAGCGAGCCAAGCTAAACAGCGGCAAGGACCTGGCGATCACCAGTGGCGGCGCGGTGACGTTCGAGGCGGTCAAAGACCTGCATCAAGAAAGCCACGAGAAGAGCAAGAGTGACTTGGCGTGGACCAGCGCCAAGGGCAAGGGTAATACCGACGAGACGCTGCGCCAGAGTGAACTGGTGGCGCAGGGGGCATTGGCAATCAAGGCCGTCAACGGGCTGAAGATTGATATCAAACAGATCGATCAGAATACGGTTAGCCAGACGATTGATGTGATGGTCAAGGCGGATCCGCAGTTGGCTTGGTTGAAAGAAGCTGAGAAGCGTGGGGATGTGGATTGGCGGCAGGTGCAGGAATTGCATGATTCGTTCAAGTACAGCCATTCCAGCTTAGGCCAAGGAGCCATGCTGGCGATCATCATCATCGTGACAGTTTTGACGGCTGGGGCCGCAAGCGGCGCGGTAGGCGCTGCCGCGGGTGCCGGTGCTGGGTCTGGTACGGCAATGGCCGCAGCAGGCAGTTCTGCAATGGTTTCGGCCGGTACGGCTGTAGGGACTGCGGCAGCTGGTTGGGGCAACGTCATGGCGACCGCTGCGTTAACTTCAGTTGCCAGTGGGAGCACCGTCAGCTTCATCAATAACGGCGGGAATATCGGTGCGACTTTTCAAGACATTACGTCAAGTAAAGCCCTGAAGGGGTACGCGACTGGGGCACTAGCGGCAGGTTTTACCGCTGGAGTGCTTGATCCGGCGTTCGGTGTAACGGGCGACAACGTCAATCACATCACAAAGGGCTTTGACCTCAGTTCCGCCTCTGGCATTGGTAAGTTTGCCGCCTATTCGGGAGCGCAGGGCGTTGCCCAAGCTAGTTTGAGCACTGCTATTCAAGGAGGTAGTTTTGGAGACAATCTCGGCAGTTCCATGCGCTCGCAGTTGCAGAGCACATTGCAAGCAGTCGCCTTTAACGCGGTAGGCGATTACTCGAAAGGCCAAGAATGGTCAGACTCGGGGCCTCAAAAAATCGCTCTGCACGCTCTGGTCGGTGGGCTTTTAAGTGAAGCTGGCGGGGGCAGTTTCGCTACGGGCGCTCTCGCTGCGGGAGCTAACGAAGCATTGGTAACCTCATTAGCGAAAGTGGTAAATGGCGATCCAGCACTGTTGTTAGCTGCTTCGCAATTAGTGGGGATAGCGGCTGCTGCGGCAACTGACGGTGACGTACAGAAAGGAGCTGAAATTGCGAAAAATGCCACGGCATATAACTATCTGAATCACCACGAAGTTGATGATTTGGTTAAGGATTTGAAAGGATGCCGTGGGGCAGCCAGCCCTTCCTCCTGCCGTAACGATGTGGCTGCTAAGTACGCAGAAATCAGTGATAAAAAAACTGGCATCACGCTGTTGAAGTGTGATGACCCTACGAGTTGTAATGCGCAGCGTCTGGACGTGGAGGCGGGCAATGCAGCGCTGGATAAATATGATCAGAGCGGCGGGCTAACCAAGGCAGAACAGTCTATCGTTCGTGATTTCCAAGATACAAATCAGGACGACACGCGCCTCGCCGTCCAGCAGACCATGAAGGGTGATCATGCCGAAATGGTTGGCATGGTGTTCGGCGGCGGGTTGGGAGGTGCGAGCAAGACTGCTGGGCGAATTGTTGAAGGTGCGGAGTTAGGGGCTGCAAAAGCGACAGGTGCCGCTGGGAGTGACGTTGAAAAGGTTGTAACAGTCAGCAAAGGCCGCTTTCCTGAGTCAGCACAACACATCGAAGACGCTATTGACGCAGGTAAACCTGGCACTCTGACCATAGATCGCGTGAATACGGCATCAAATAGGCGTGATTCTTTGCGCGGTATTGAAACCAAACCAGGTCTTGACCGTGATGAGTATCCACCTGCAATGTTCCAAGAAGGTGGTCAAGGGGCCTCTGTAAGACATATCAACCCTAGCGACAATCGTGGGGCCGGTGCTTGTATTGGTGCTCAATGTAGAGGGTTGCCAAACGGAACGAAGGTTCGAATAGACGTGGTGGATTAGAATATGGCTAGTTTGGATAAATTGCTATCGAACGCAAGTTCATCTTTGAGCGAGCATGAGCCGGAAATGTTAGGGCAATCGTGTAGATTGGCAGGCACTTTAGCTGATGAAATTTTGGGAATGCTGTGCCAGCGTAATGGTTTTTATGCTTTAGAAAGTGCTTTGCATGTATTTCCTACGCACTCTAGTCAGAGCGAAATTGGCATTTGTGATTGGAACGAGAGTGCTCTGTGGCGCAGTAGCTACAAGGGCCTGGCTGATGATTGCCTTTTTTTTGCTGAAGATGTTTTTGGTGGGCAGTTCTGCATTAAAGACAGTAAGATCTATACCTTTGACCCCGAAACAGGCTCGTTAGAATACTTGGCTGATAATATTGAACACTGGGCGCAAATTCTCCTCAGTGATTATGAAGTACTTACGGGTTATCCGTTAGCGCATCAATGGCAAAAGCAGAACGGTCAGCTCCCTCCCGGGAAGCGTTTGTTACCTAAGGTGCCGTTTGTACTGGGGGGGGAATTTGTGCTGGATAATTTGTACTTGGCTGATGCAGTAGAGGGAATGAGATTCAGAGCAGATATAGCCAGTCAAATTAAAGAACTGCCGGACGGTGCCCAGGTTAGATTAAATATTGACGGCTAAATATTTATCAGAAAAGGGGGTGGATTTATTTAAACTAGAGTTTAAAGGTGCATTAAATAAATCTGTCCCTTTTGTAGTCGAACCTGAATGGTGAAGGGTCCATTCAGTCCCATATTCGAGGTGGCAACTCTAAGGATTCTCCTTATATCTCTACAACAGATCCAGTTGTTGCTGGAGAAATAAAGAATTACGGGGCGCATCAAATTGCTATTGATGTGGGACAAATGCAAAAAGATATAGATGCTGGTAAATTAGCAAATGTTGAATTTTTAGACAATGCGAGCGTTAAATCAGCGTTGCAGCAGAAGGTAGATCAGGCGGAAAGAAAATTTGCCGTGAATGCCAGTGACGAAAATGCAAGGCGCTTGAAGGCTGCTCAACAGGATCTTGAAAATGCCACCAAAGATGGAGAGTGCTTAATAAAAGGCTGCGTTCCTTCTCAATATATTAAGCCTGTAAAGAAATAGGTGACACGAATGAAAAAAGACATAGAGGATTTGCTCTATTCTGTCCCTCCAAATGCAGATTATGCGGTTGATGCTACGGATATAGATGCCGAGGATATCCCGCGTAGTAGGGTACAAGGTGTCATGGAGCTATTGGGACACTCTGAGGAGAGTATTAGATTTGCCGCAGCGAGGTTGTTGACTAGCTGGGGGTATAGAGAGGGATTATCTTATTTGTCCAATGCTTTATGCCGTGCGGATGAAATTGGAGAGCTCGAAGTTCATAGGTTGTACGGTTACGACGAAACATTCAAGTTGGCATTGGCTGCGCTGGTTGGATATTTCACGCGCTCCTCTGATAGAGGACATGGTGAGGAAGCAAGGGGGGAGATTTTTGAGCCAATTAAGAAAATAATTCATTTATCAAATAGTCGACCTTTTGAGATTTCCGGGTTTTTTTGGTTGGTGGAGGATAAAAAATTTTATGAGTATATTCCAGAGCTACGTGAGCACCTCATCTTTGTGATTGAGTCGCCTGATCTTCATAGGTGGAAAGTTTACGACGTTTTGAGGCTTTTATTGAAGGTTGATAATGCTTTTGCCAGTAATTTTTTAGAAAAAATGAATAAGCAGTTAGATGATTTTAAATTGGGCGGAAAATAAGTTTCTCTTCGAATAGAAAAGGGGGCAGTAGAAAAAGGATAAATGGGACGGATTTATTTAGTTGATTTATTTGGTTGTACTGCTCACGCACAAAGCGGGCGACGCTACGGCCGCCCGATTTTCACTCAGGACGGATCAGCATTAAGCCTACGACTGATAACATCCAGCAAATCACACCCATCGCGCAGCGGAATGGCCAGCAAATGGGCGAAGTCTGAAAGCACTACGGCATCGCTGCTGAGCTGTTCTCGGAAAGCTAGATTTTCCAGCAATTGGGTGACGACCTGAATACGGTGCACGGCGGCGTCGTGAAGGACGTCGAGGGGCGCCTGGGTGTCGATGAGCAGGGCGGGGATGGTGCAATCGTGGCCGGTTAGGGGCATGTATCGGTTCATTTGAAATCTCGTTTTGATGGTATGAAAGCCATCACCTGATCGTCGCCAAACGAATGAGGTGGCAGCTGTACGCAGGTTGGCGAACCGGAAACGAGTAACCGGCAGACCCGAAGGTCTCCCGCGCACAGCCGCCATAACGCGACTCTGCGGGTGCAAAGGGGCCTGCAAAAAACGCAGATCGCTTTTGCACTCGTTAGCGGATCGCCAAATCCGATCGCCCTGTTGGACGACGGCCGGACTATAAGCCCCGCACCCAAAACCGCGCAAGGTATCAGAGTGGTGGCACAATGCCTCATGTTCTGCCATCCCTTGCCGAAACACTGGCGATGCCCAAACGCGTAACCAAAATACCCCGGCCTTCGCCGGTGTTTTCAAACCGCTGCACCGCTACCCACAAGGAAGAAATACATGATCAAGTTGTTCTGCAAAGCCGCTGTTGTTCTGTCCCTGGCCACGCTGTTTGGCTGTTCTTCGACGCCGTCGGTGGAGAAAATGCAGGCTGACGTGGCGAGCTATTCGTTGCCCAAGGCTGCCGTGGCCGATAAGGGCCTGGTTTACGTCGTTCGTCCTAGCAACGTTGGGATGCTGGTACGGTTCAACGTGTTCCTGGATGACAAGGAAGCCAACTCGGAGATGGGTTACAACCGCGGTAACCAGTACATCTATTTTTTCGTGACGCCGGGCAAGCACGTGATCAGCTCCAAGGCTGAAAACTGGGCGGACATGCCAATCGACGTCAAGGCCGGTCAGGTGGTTTACCTCAAGCAGGAAGTCGAAATGGGTTTCGCCGTGGCGCGCAACAGCCTCAAAGTGCTGAGCGATCTGGAAGGCCGTTATCTGGTCAAGGATGCTTCTCTGGGTACCATTGCCAAAGAAAGCAAATGAGCTAACCCCTTGGGTGCCGGCCGGGCCGAGGCTCTGCCGGCAGTTGCTGTTCAACTGCAAACATTAAAGGACTGATGTGAAAAACCTCTTCTTCATCCTCCTCACCACCCTCATCCTCGGCGGTTGCGTCAGCCACCCCCTGACGCCCGAAAACCGCGCGCAGATCAAGACCGTCAAAGTCCTGCCCGTGAAGTGGGAAAAGAACATGGTGTACTTCGGCCGTGAACAAGCCTGGAGCGCGGCCCTGGGGGCAGGGCTTGGCGCGGGTGTCGGCATGGCCAGCGGCGCCTCCAAGGTCGGCACCGCGGCGTTGAGCGGCGCGGGGTTCGCGGCTGGCATGAAGGTTGGGCAGTTGGCCGAGATGCCGACGCCCGTGGCGATTTTGACGGTGATGGAGGCGGAAAAAATCGACGTAGGCGTGTTGCTCAAACAGGGCTTTATCGATGCGCTGGGCAAGGCTTCAACGCTCAAGGTGGTCGGTGACGATGAGCCCGCCGATGCGCAGATCCAACTGACCGTGGCCGAGTGGGGCTTTCGCCTGACTCAGGGCTTCAGCAGTGTGATTTACCCCACCCTCAACGTGGTGGCGCAGATGAACCGCGGCGATGAAATGATCTGGCGCACCAGCGAGGCGGTCACGCCGTTCAATGGTCAGAATGTCTACGGCTACACGCCGCTCACCTACCGCACAGACCCCGAGGCCTTGCGTCGGGCGCTCACCGGGATCACGCAGATTTCCGGGCGTTATCTGGTGCAAGAGCTGAAGTAGGCATTCGCCGGATAAAAAGGACCTTCCATGAAACCCGCAAAACTCTCCCTCCAGGCCTTCCTGATGGCTTGCCTCATCCCCGGCTGGGGCCTGGTGTATGTGGGCCGCCTGCAGTGGGGCATGCGGATCGCCGCGTTGTTGCTCGGCGGGGTCGCGCTGATGGGCGCCCTGGGGTGGGTCACTACGCCCCTTGGGCTGTATGCCTTCTTCGCGTTCGTCATCACGGTCAAGCTGACCTCCGCCATCGTGTCCGCCGTATTGGCGCGTCGCTACAGCGGCGCGCCCAATGTGCCGCGTAAACGTGTTCATGCTCTGTACGTCGGCGGGGTGCTGATCCTGGTGCTGATGCTGGATGTCTTTCGGGTGCCGTTGCTGGGCTTCAAGAACTATTACATTCCGTCGGGCTCGATGGTGCCGACGCTGTCCATTGGCGACTACATCGTCGCCGACCTGCAAGCCGGCGCGCCGCAGGTCGGGGATATGGTGGTGTATCGCTGGAATGGCACCGAAGCGGTCAAACGGGTGGCGGGTGTGGCAGGGGATACGTTAGCCATCGTGAACGGTGAGCTGATCCATAACGGTGAAAACCTCGGGCTGTTTCACGCACCGGCCGACCGGGTGCAAGGGCCGCAATCGCAGGCAATGGCGCCGATCAAGGTCGAGCCGGGTCATGTCTTTTTACTGGGCGACAATCGCAACAACAGCAACGACAGCCGCTTCATGGGCCAGGTCGCGGTGGAGGACGTGGTGGGCAAGGTCACCGGCATCTGGTTCTCGAACGAGCGCGCGCGCATTGGGACGACTTTTCCATGAGGCTTTCGAGTATGAGTTGCCGGGTGGGCATCGCTGCGGTTCATGGCCGGCCAGCTTCTTTTACCTCGTCACCCTGTGACCGACTGCACAACTTTCCTACACAATCCTGAACCTTTTCGTACATTCAGAGGTCTTTACCGCGCCTACCCGCACGCGGTCGGCTGCATGGACTGCAGCGTTTTCGAAGACATTAAGGATTGATGTGAGCTTTTATTCCCTATCCCCCCTTTGTTCGCCACTGCCTCTCGCGGTGCGATTCGTCGTGCCTGCCTAATCGGCAAGCGCACGCGGGTGAGTATTTGGATCGCCTGATCCTTCGCTCAGTACACCTAGCGCCGCCGGGCTTTTTGGCGGTTTTGACTGTAGTTCATGGAGTTTGAAATGAAGCGTAAGCCGTTCCAGAAAACCTTGTTGGCGCTGATGGTCAGCGCTGGCGCCGCCCACGCGGGTGCGGTGGAATTTGATGTGAGCACTGGCCAGAACGTGTGGAGAAACCAGGTCTTCAACGAGCCGGTGACCTTGGTGGGTTCACGCAATATTGTGGCCACTCAACGCTACATCGACGGTGCCAGTGTTGCCGATACCAATATCCAGGGTTCGCTGACCAATCGCGCCGACTACACCATTGATGGCAGTGGCCTGAACACACGAGGTTTTGTGGTGGATGGCGCGTTGGATTCGGACGGCTTCAGCCGCGGTGGGACGATTACCGGCGATGTGGTTCAAGCAGGCACGATCAGGCTGACCAACCAGACCTGGGCCGAGGGGTTTGAAGTCGGCGCGGCGAACGTCGGCGGCAGCGTAATCAACTCTGGAACCATCATCACCGTTGACACGCCGGGTACCGGGTCGGATAGCGATGCAGAGGGTATCTACCTCAACGGTACGAGTGTCGCTGGCGATGTGATCAACTCCGGTGTGGTCGATATCACCTCCTACTACGGTTACGGGCTGATTCTGGACACGCACAACAACATGCCGGTGACCGTCGGCGGCAAGATTCTCAACTCCGGTACCATTCGTGTCACCGGTGAAGAAGCGCTGGGGTTTGTGATCGAAACCAAAACCAACGACCTGAAGATTGAAAACAGCGGCTTGCTGTCTGTGGTCGGCAACCAAGCCAAAGCGGTACAGTTTTACAGCGGTAACATCGACTACCTGCTCAACACCGGCACCATCGAGGCCAAGGGCACGAGCGCCGTAGCCCTTGACCTGCGCGGCGTCAACTTTACTTCCAACGCGCCGAGCGGTGAGCGCGGTGTCGTCAACCGAGGCACGATCAGCGCTGATTCGACGGCGATTTATATCGACCCGACGCGTCCGGTCGCCCCCTTTGAAATCAACCAGCAAGCCGGCGAAATCCGCAGCAATTCCGGCACGGCCATCGACGCCAATAACCTCGCCACCCTGAACTGGACCGGCGGCCAAATCACCGGCGACCTGCTCAACCTCAATGCGGTCAACGTCGCAGGCCAGGCCAACTTCGCCGGCAGCCGCATCATCGCACCGGTGTCGGTCAACGCGGGCTCGCTGAACCTGTCGGCGCCTGGCACCGCCATCACCGGCAACCTCAACGTTGCCAGCGGCGCCGGCATCGATATGCACCTGTCCGACAGCGTCGTGCCGACCACGCCGTACCTGACCGTCAACGGCACCGCCAACTTCGCCCAAGCGTCGAAGCTGACTGTCAGCGCCAACCCGGGCGATTTCGCCAGCACCAACGACGGCACCCAGTACACCCTGTTGCAAGCCACCAGCGTGCAGAACAACGGGTTGTCCGTGACCAGCGCTTCATCGCTGCTGGACGTGCTCAGCTACTCGGCCGATGCGCAAACGGTCAAGGCCGTGGTAGCGGTTAAAAATGACCAACAGGTTCAGCAGGACCTGGCAGGCGTGGGCGCCGGCGCGGCCTCTGCCTTGGCCGTCAACCGCTTCAAGAACGGCGTGTTGAGCACCCTCAGCCAGGACGATCAAGTCTTCCAGGCCCTGGCCAACGCCGGCACCGCGCAGCAACTGGCGCAGGTCGGCGACCAGCTCAAGCCGGACGTCAACCGTGGCGCCCTCGATGTGGCATTGTCGGGGCAGTCCGTGGTTAACGGCGCGATCTTCAATCGCCTCACCGACCAGCGTGAAAGCCATCAGGTTGGCGGCGTGTGGGTGCAGGGCCTGAGCAGCAACATGGACCAGGACGGTCGTGGCGGCAACAACGGTTACTCGGCCAACAGCAGCGGCATGGCGGTGGGTGTGGACGGTCGTTTGAACGACACCACCACCTTGGGCGTGGCCTACAGCTACCTCAATTCCAACCTCCATTCCGACCTGGGCAACAAGACCGACGTCGAAGGGCACGCGCTGTCGCTGTACGGTAACTGGGCCCTGCAAAACTGGTTCGTCGACGGCAGCCTCAGCTATGGCCACAACGAAAACGACAGCAAGCGCCACATCGCTGGCACCACGGCCAAAGGCAGCTACGACAGTAACGTGTTGTCGGCCAGCGTGATCGGTGGTTACAGCTTCAAGCCGTCCCAAGCCGTGGTGATCGAGCCGCGTGTGGCCGCGCGTTATTCCAATGTGCGCATGGATGGCTACGACGAGAAAGGTTCTTCGGCCGCCCTGAGCACGCGTTCGCAGCGCTATGAAGTGGGCGAGTTGGGCGCGGGCGTGCGTCTGGCCGGCAACCTGCCGATGGGCGCCGGCCGCTTGCAGCCGGAAGCGACGCTGATGGCCTATCACGACCTGATGGGTGACCGCGTGGCGCAAACCTCCAGCTTCGTAGCGGGCGGTTCGGCGTTTACCGTGACCGGTGCATCGGTGGCGCGTGACAGCTACGAGGCCAGCGTGGGCGTGAACTACAACGTGTCGGACTTCACCGTCGGCGCCAGCTACACCCGCCAGGCTCGCAGTGGTTTCGACGCCGATGGCGTAATGCTCAAAGCGCGCTACGCGTTCTAAGCCGCACCTTAGCGGCGCCTGCGCTGCAAGGTTTACTCGCCCGGACCTGATCGAGTAATCCGGGCTTGCGCCGATTGGCCAGGTTACCGCGCGGCTCTCACGCCGGGCGGTACTTGGCCACCTTTTACCTCAGAGGTTTATCGCGATGAGTTCACCAGCCACCACAGCGGACACTTACAACCGGGCCAGCCGCGTCAATCGGCTCCTTGCCTTCAGCATCGATATGGCCGTGGTTGTGTTCATCTTACTGTTGAAATATGTCCTGGTTTGGCTCGGCATGCGTTTCTACGATGTCCTGGGGCCGATGCTTCTGCAGGTCGTTCACTCCGGGTTAACGCTGCTGGCTTTCGGGTACTTTTTGTTTTGCGACGCTTTGCCCAAGGGTCAAAGCCTTGGTAAACGCTTGTGTCGTATAACGGTTGTGGGTTTTCCGTATCCCACGATCTGCACGATTCCCCAGTCGTTTTTGCGCAACGCATGCAAGCTGTTGTTCAGTCCGCTGGATGGTTTTTTGGTGCTGTTCGGGCTGCGTCGTCGCCTGGGCGATATGTTGGCCAAGACGATTGTGGTCAAGGCTTGAACAGCAAGCTCCCTTGTCACAGGTACAGTGGTATACAACTCCCGGTAAACGAAAACCCATGGCGAATGGGCTGTTGTGGTGAGCGGGCTTGTCCCGCGCTGGGTTGCGAAGCAGCCCTAAAACTTGCACCTCGGTTAATCCTGATACTCGGTGGTGACCTTTCTGGGGCCGCTTCGCAACCCAGCGCGGGACAAGCCCGCTCACTACAGGGAGGAGATTCAGCCTTTACAAAGTGCAAGCCAGGTCAGTGGCTAGACGCATTCAGTAACGTGCACCACCGCACACCAACCGACGAAACACCTTGAGAACCGCTCTCAACCCCGTAAAATGCCGCGATTGTTTAAAGCACGATACTTTTCAGGGACGAATTCAGACATGCGCGCATTTGCCGTATTCCTCGCCGTCTGCCTACTGGCGGGCTGCGCCTCCAAGCCGGATTACTACATTTCTCCGGCGCCTGTGACCATTCCCAAGACCGCCACTTACTGGCTCGACACCTTTGACGTCGAAGTAGTCGGCAAAAACGAACGCTTCTTGCCCGATGACAAGGTTCGCCAGCAACTGGGCGTCGATCTGGTCGACCGCCTGCTCAAGGCCAAGCGCTACGCCACCAGCAAAGACAAAGCCGATTACCTGTTGGATGTGAACGTGGTCTACACCCGTCGCATTCAAGACTCCAAGGGCGGCTTCATCACCACCATCGTTGATGACAACACCATCCTCGCCAGTGTCGACTTCAACTACCAGGTGAAGGTCAAGAAGGCCGGTGCCGAGGTACTGCATTTTTCCCAGGTGCGCGAGGGGCTGATGCCGCGCGGATACGTGGGCGACTGGCAGAACATGAAAACCATGGCCGGGGTGCTGACCAATACGGGCAACTCCAGCGTCGAGACGTTCTACACCGGTTTATTGAGCCGTTTCATTGTCGATGACCTGCGCGATATTCCGTCCCGCTAGCGTTTTCGGCTGCACCCGATTTCCCACTTAGGAGCACCCTGTGAAAATACTCTCCAAAATCCTGCTGTCGGGCCTCACCGCCGCAGCGCTGCTGACCGTGGCCGGTTGCGCTACCGAGAGCAATCGCGCGATGCCGGTGGAGCAAGTCGCCAGCGCCAACGTCGCTTACTCCGGCGTGCGCGTGCCGATTGCCGTGGGCAAGTTCGACAACCGCTCCAGCTACATGCGCGGCATCTTCTCCGACGGCGTCGACCGCCTCGGCGGCCAGGCCAAGACCATCCTCATCACCCACCTGCAGCAGACCAACCGCTTCAGCGTGCTGGACCGCGACAACATGGGCGAAATGTCCCAGGAAGCCGCGATCAAAGGCACCGCGCAGAAGCTCAAGGGCGCGGACTACGTAGTGACCGGCGACGTGACCGAGTTCGGTCGCAAGGAAACCGGCGACCGCCAGCTGTTCGGCATTCTCGGCCGTGGCAAGACCCAGGTGGCCTACGCCAAAGTGGCGTTGAACATCGTCAACATCAGCACCTCCGAAGTGGTGTATTCCACCCAGGGCGCCGGTGAGTACGCGCTGTCCAACCGTGAAGTGGTCGGCTTCGGCGGCACCGCCAGCTACGACTCCACCCTCAATGGCAAGGTGTTGGACCTGGCCATGCGCGAAGCGATCAACCGTCTGGTCGATGGTATCAACGCCGGTGCCTGGAACCCGCGCAACTGATCAGCAACCCTTAAAGGAGCAGTACACGGATGAGCAAGGCAGTGAAGTTAGCGCTGATGCTGACAGCAATCGCGGCGGTCGCCGGGTGCCAGACGGCGCCCCCACCCCTGTATCAATGGGAAAGCTACCAGCCGCAGGTTTACGAGTACTTCAAGGGCGAGCCCAAGGAAGCGCAGGTCGAGGCGCTGGAGCGTGATCTGCAAAAGATCAACGCCAGTGGCCGCAAGGCGCCGCCGGGCTACCACGCCCACCTGGGCATGCTGTACCTGAGCATGGGCAAGGACGATCAGATGGTGCAGGAATTTCGCACCGAGAAGGCCCTGTTCCCTGAGTCCGCCGCGTACATGGACTTTCTGCTGAAAAACGCCAAGACCGGAGTGGCCACCAAATGAGCCTGTTGAAACTCACTGGCGCCCTGCTGGCCCTGGCTTTGCTCGGCGGTTGCGCGGCACCCAAGACCATTGATTACACGGCGTACAAACAGGCGCGACCGAAGTCGATCCTGGTGCTGCCGCCGATCAACGAATCGCCGGAAGTACAGGCCTCGTACAGCCTGGTCTCGCAAGTGACCTACCCGTTGGCCGAAGCCGGTTACTACGTGATGCCGATCGCCCTGGTGGACGAAACCTTCCGCCAGAACGGCCTCACCACCGCCAACGACATCCAGGGCCTGCCGCCGACCAAGCTGCATGACATCTTCGGTGCGGACGCGGCGTTGTACATCACCGTCAGCGAGTACGGCACCAAGTACATGCTGATCTCCAGCGACACCGCCGTGACCGCCTCGGCCAAACTGGTCGACCTGCGCACCGGCACCACGTTGTGGACCGGCTCGGCACGGGCGTCCAGCGAAGAGGGCAACAACAACAGCGGCGGCCTGGTGGGCATGCTGATCACCGCAGCGGTCAAGCAGGTGATCAACAGCTCCACCGATGCGGCGCACCCGATTGCCGGTATCACCAGTGCTCGGTTGCTGTCGGCGGGGCAGCGCACGGGGATCCTGTACGGCCCGCGCAACCCCAAGTACGGCACGGACTGATCCCGGTTCCGAAAACACCACAGCCCCTCCCACCATTGATCTGTGGTGTTATCTGAATTCGGGTTAACCCGAATATCCCGCACCTTGCGTCTGACCTTGTGAACGGATCATTCATTCACGAGGTTCAGTCCATGTCCCGCCCTCTGCTCTTCCTGCGTCCTGCTACCCAAGGCTTCAGCATTACCCTGTTGTTGGCGTTGGCCGGCTGCGGGGTGTCGCCCGCGCCGGATGTGGTCGCCCCGGTCGATACGGGCCCGCTCTCCGTGCTTGAGCCCTATCCCGTACCGGGCGCGCGGAGCAAACCCATGCCGATGCCCGCGCCGATGACCGCACGCCTGGCGAAGCAGGAGTCCGCAACGCTGGACTACCGCAGCGAACCCCGTGAGCAATACGCCAACCTGCCCGACAACCCGGTGCATCGCGTCGCCGAAACACCGGTCTCCACCTTCAGCGTGGATGTCGACACCGGCAGCTACGCCAACGTACGACGTTTCCTCAATCAAGGCAGCCTGCCGCCCGAAGGCGCCGTGCGATTGGAGGAAATGGTCAACTACTTCCCCTATCACTATGCCCTGCCCACCGATGGCTCGCCGTTCGGCGTGACCACCGAAGTCGCCGCCACGCCGTGGAACCCGCGCACGCAACTGCTGCGCATCGGCATCAAGGCGTCCGACCGTGCCGTGGCGGAGCTGGCGCCGGCCAACCTGGTGTTTCTGGTAGATGTGTCCGGCTCCATGGACCGCCGCGAAGGCTTGCCGCTGGTGCAAAGCACGCTGAAATTGCTGGTCGATCAACTGCGCGAGCAGGACCGCGTGTCGTTGGTGGTGTACGCCGGTGAATCACGCGTGGTGCTGCCGCCCACCTCGGGCCGCGATAAAGCCAAAATCCGCAACGCCATCGATCAACTCACCGCCGGCGGCTCCACCGCGGGCGCGTCCGGTATTCAACTGGCCTACCAGATGGCCCGCGAAGGCTTTATCGACAAGGGCATCAACCGCATCCTGCTGGCCACCGACGGCGACTTCAACGTGGGCATCAGCGACTTCGACGGCCTCAAGCAGATGGCCGCCGAGCAGCGTAAAAGCGGCGTCTCGCTGACCACCCTCGGCTTCGGTGTGGATAACTACAACGAACACCTGATGGAACAACTGGCCGACGCCGGCGACGGTAACTACGCCTATATCGACACCCTGCGTGAAGCCCGCAAAGTGCTGGTGGACCAGCTCAGTTCGACCCTGGCCGTGGTGGCGCGGGATGTAAAATTGCAGGTGGAATTCAACCCGGCCCAGGTCAGCGAATATCGCCTGCTGGGTTATGAAAACCGCGCGTTGAAGCGTGAGGATTTCAACAACGACAAAGTGGATGCCGGTGAAATCGGCGCTGGCCATACCGTCACCGCGCTGTACGAAATCGTGCCGAAAGGACAGAAGGGCTGGCTGGAGCCGCTGCGCTACGCCGTCGCGCCTGCCGCTGAAGGAAAATCCGATGAGCTGGCGATGGTGCGGGTGCGCTACAAGCCTGCGGCGGGCGGTGACAGCCGCTTGATCGAGCGGCCGGTTGGCAATGTGTCCGCCAATGCCAGCGACGATCTGCGTTTCTCGGCCGCCGTGGCCGCCTTCGCCCAACAGCTCAAGGGCGATGGCCGCTACACTGGCAGCATGAGTTTGAAAGACACCGCCGCACTGGCCCGCTCGGCGCGGGGTGATGATCCCTTTGGCCTGCGCAACGAATTCGTGCAACTGGTGGAATTGGCCCAAAGCCTGAAACACTGACCCCACATACGACAATGATCCAATGTGGGAGGGGGCTTGCCCTAATGCCAGTCAGTTAAGGCTTTGAAGGGGTAAAAAGTGACCTGTGGCGAGGGAGCTTGCTCCCGTTGGACTGCGCAGCAGTCCCATTCTGTGTAAACAAAGAGAGGGGCCGCTTCGCGGCCCAACGGGAGCAAGCTCCCTCCCACCGTTAGATCAGCTGCGGCTGACAGAAAGGAGTTCACCCATTAGATGGCCGTACCCGACAACCCACCCAGCGACGAGTCCCTGCTGGCCCGCTACCGCACCGGCGACGCCGCGGCGTTCGAAGCCTTGTACGCGCGCCATCGCCAGGGCCTGTACCGTTTCCTCGTGTCGCTGTGCAACAAGGCCGAGCTGGCCGAGGAAATCTACCAGGAGACCTGGCTCAGCCTGATCCGCAGCAGCACTCAGCCACAAGGCCGGGCGAGTTTTCGCACCTGGTTGTTCCAGATTGCCCGCAACCGCTTGATCGACCACTGGCGCAAGCACGGCATCCACAACCCGCTGCACGACAGCTACGATGAGCAACTGCACGCCCAGGCCGACGACAGCGCCGGCCCTGAGCAACAGCTGAGCCTGAGCCGCGACCAGGCGCGCCTTGACGCGGCCCTGCAAGACTTGCCCGAAGACCAGCGTGAAGTGTTCCTGCTGCGCCTGCATGGCGACCTCGAAGTTCCGCAGATTGCGGCGCTCACCCAAACCCCGCTGGAAACTGTAAAAAGCCGCTTGCGCTACGCCCAGCAGAAATTGCGTCGCCTGCTGGCCGAGGAGGTACCTGTATGACTGACTCCCGACACACCCCTGACGACGAGCTGATCGAGCATTTCCGTCAACACAGCACGGGCGAGCCGCCTGCTTCGCTCGACGCCTTCATCCTCAACGCCGCCCGCCGCGAAGCCACGGCACCGCAACCGAACCTGTGGCAACGCTGGCTGCACGCCTGCCAACGCCCGCGCTGGCAAATGGCATTCGCCACCGTGGCCGGCCTGGCACTGATGATCGGCGTGGTCATGCGCTCGCCGGTGCCGCAACCGGAAATCTCCACCGCGACGTTCTCCGCCTTGCACGAAGAAGCCGCACGGCCCGCACCTCCAGCGCTTTCCGCACCGGCGCCGGCACCCGCGCCAATGGCCCGAATCGCCACCGCGCCCCAGGCCGAACGTGCGCCGGTTCAGGCTGAAATTGCCGGCGCGCTGGCAGATCAGTCCATGGCAAAAATGAGCAAGCGCGCACCGGTTGCACTGCCTTCGTTGGAGGAGGGGCTGCGGGAAATTATCCGGTTGCGTGAGGCGGGGCAAACCAAAGCGGCGGACGAACAGTTGCTGGCGTTGCACGAGCGTTTTCCCGACGAAGATTTGCCGGCGAGGTTGGAGGCCCTTCACAAACAGTGATTCGGCTCGCGTGGCAGGTTGTGCAAATTCGGGCGCTCGTTTGTATCTCCGGGTTGCCATACCTGTCCGGTATGTGAGTTTTGGCTGCCTGGAGAGAGCGCTGGCGTCGATCAACTGACAGCGCTCCTGGAAAAGGAGATGCAGGTGGTGGGTTCACTTTCCTTGAAAGTAATCAACCAACTCGCGTGCACTGGGGCACTGCGGATGCTGCGCTGCGCGAACGATACTGAAATCGAAGTGCTTGATCATTTTTTTGGCGAACGCTGGTTTATTGCCGGGTCCTGAGACGCCTGTGACTTTGGCAATTTCTTTAAGGCGATCATAGGGTTTGTGGAGGGTCGCTTCAGGATAGGGCTCATGATACTGCTGCTTCAGCCAGTTGCTCATTGCCTGGCTGTCAGCGAGGAACCATGCCTCGAGGGCTTTTACTGCGATGAATATGGTTTTGACTTTGGCGTTGCTTATACGGTCACGAACGACATCAGCCGAGACCTCTTCCTCCAGATCGGTGAGAACGTAGATTTTGCTCACCGCCTTCATCTCTAACACCTGAATGAACGCATCAATATTGTGTGGAAGAAGGTTCCCACCTCCTTTCGCGTCAATCACAGGGGTTACCAGCTCCTGTCCGCAGTCACTCAGGAATTTAGTGAAGTTTGCGGACTCGACCACGATCCTTTCACAATCGCCTTCCACGATAAAACCAACTTTCACCACGGAAGTCCCCCATTAAGCAGATTCGTCAGCCATGCGGTGTCCAGAGGGATCTGGGTTTTATCCACGCCGGATTCCGCAGCGCATTTGACGCCTGTACGGCCTTCGATTTTATTCACAAGCCAAAGCTCCTCCGGATTCAAGTTACGCACCACGGACTCACTGTGCGTAGTAATGAAAACGGGATGCTCAACCGTCGCGTTGTCACGCATGAGCGTAACGAGTTCGCCGATGGCTTTCGGATGAATACCGCGTTCAGGTTCTTCAATAATGGTCAGACCCGCCTGAGCCGTGCGGCTCAACACGGCGGTCATGATGCACAGGGCATAAATAGTACCGTCGGAAATCAAGCGCGCAGGAAAGTGAGTTCGGGTGCCTTCTTCTTTGAATGTGATGACCGTAGCACTGTCGAGACGTTGTTTTTCAGTCGAGACATTTTCCAGTCCGGGCACAATCAGCTCAATCCACTCGAGGACTTGGGTTCTGAAATCGTCGTCCTTTTCGAGTACGGAGAGCATGGTTGCGACGTTTCGACCATGGCTGTCCAACATTGTGGCATCGGCGGTCGAGCTGTCCGGCTCTTTTGCAGCCATTGGATCAATGCGAAACACCCGTATGTTTGTAAGGAACTTATAGAGCGGTGAGTTGCTGAACAACATCAGTGCCGTCATGTCTTGAGGGTATTGCAGAAGCGGTGTGAGTGGAGAGTAGCCAGAAAGCGTCAGTCGTGTTTCGCCGTTTTGGCGCCGGTCAATGCACAGCTCTCCATTGACCTTCAGGCTTTCAATGACCTGAGGGGTTTTGTCGATATCAATAAGCTTGAGCGCGTATTCAAATTGTTCACTATCGATCTCTATTTTTATTTCAAAGGACAGTGAAGTTCTTTTTTCTTTGCGGTATTTGAAACAGTGGATTTGTTGGAAACCACCGAAATCGCGAATGGCGGTAGCCGCTCCGCGCTTTACAACGGCACCGAAGAACGCCAGGGCATCGGTAATATTACTTTTCCCGGCGCCGTTGGAGCCAGCCAGGGCGGTAAAGGGTGTCAGCCCCTCAAGCGTCAGACTTGTGAGGCTTTTGAATCCTTTAATGGTGATTGATTCGATGTTCATGGCAATTCCTTCGACCTTTACCGGCGGTCGTCGCACGACGTGCAGTCACGTCGCTTGCTTATTGAGCTTCAAAAATACGGGCTCACGCATGATATAGGCGTTCAGCGGCAGACGTATATTCTGCCCACAAAAAAGCCCCAGGCCTGTCGACCTGGGGCTTTTTTACACCCCGCCGTATTGCTGGTGCCAAGCCACCGTGTCGGTGACGGTCTGTTCCAGCGCGCGAAAGCTCAGGCCAAGCTCCTTTTCACTCTTGCGGTGGTTGAACGAGGTACGGTGCTCCTCGCGTATCAACAGCCGCAGGGTCGCCATGCTCAGCAAAATGGGTTTACCGGTGAGGTAGGCGTAGGTCTCTTGCACGGCGGCCAACAGGTAGAGCACGGGCAGTGGCAGTTGTCGGGACGGTGTTTTCACATCGGCGATACGTCCCAGCAGCGGGACTAACTGGCGCATGGTCAAGTTGCGGCCGGCCGCGAGATAACGTTCGCCGCGTCGCCCGTACTGGGCGGCGGCAATGTGGGCCCAGGCCACATCGCGGGCGTCGACCAGCGAAAAGGTGCCGGGGATCAGCCCCGGCAGCTTGCCGTTGATCACGTCCTTGACCAATTGCCCCGAGGACGTCGGCCCACGGTCGCCCGGCCCCCACATCCAGCCGGGCAGTACCATGCACGCATCCATCCGGGGATGGGTTTGCAGAAACCTCATCACTTCACGCTCAGCGAGGATTTTGCTGCGGTAGTAGTCATCCGCATCGGCTTCGGCGCGCAGGCACGTTTCATCGATAGGCGTACCGGGTGCGCCGTCGAGCACGGCAATCGAAGAGGTGTGCACAAACCGTCTGACCCCTGCGTCGTAGGCGTGCTGGAGCAGCGCTCGTGTGCCGGTCACGTTGATCTTTTCGAGCGCGTCCCAGTGGCTGCCGCCCTTGTAGTTGTCGCGAAAGAACGCCGCGCAGTGAAACACCGTGTCGCAGCCCTGCAGCGCCGACGCAAAGGCGCCGACATCGGCCATGTCGCCCACTACCCATTCCACGCCCGGCAGGTCGCTGAACTGCTGTTCAGCCTTGGTTTGCGAGCGCACCAGGGCCTTGACCGCGTAGCCGCGTGCAACCAACTCGCGGACCAGGTTGTTGCCCAGCAAGCCGGTGGCGCCGGTCACGAAGGTACTGCGCAGACGGTGGGGATTTGTGTTCATACAGGCCATACCAAGTATTCAGAAGGCCGCTAGATATACCGCTGAGACCACGCGTGAAAAACGGCGACTGTTGCATAATGGCTTTGCATATTTGCAGACCAGGGATGAGCACGGGTATGGCGTCGCAAGCAAATTGGGATGATCTTCGTCTGCTGTTGGCCGTGTCGCGGCGTGGCAGTTTTCTGCAAGCGGGTCAGTTGCTGGGGGTGGCGGCGTCCACCGTTTCCCGGCGCTTGACCCAATTGGAAGCCGCCCTGGGGGAGCCGCTGGTGGAGCGCGGGGTCGAGGGCTGCTGGCTGACCTCGCGCGGGCAATCGTTGGTGGACGTCGCGCTGGCGGCCGAGGCCGGCCTGCGCCGCCAGTCGATGGTGGAAGGGGACGGGACGCAGGCCGCGCTGAGCGGCACGGTACGGGTCAGTGCCGGCGAAGGCTTTTCGGCCTCGATACTGGAAGCGGCCAATCGTTTTACCGCCCTGCATCCTGGCTGCGCCGTGGAATTACTGGTCACCACCGACTTTCACAAGATCGTGCGCGGCGTGGCCGACATCGCCGTGCGCACCGCGCATCTGGGCGAACCTTCGCTGATCTATCGAGCGCTGGGCACACTCGACTACGGCGTGTTCGCGCAGGCTGCTTACCTGCAGCGATGCCCAGCGCTCACCCCCGCCACGGCGGCCGGTATCGCCTTGCTGCCGCCGCTGGACCTGTTGCCGCCCATGCGCGCGGCGAAGGCGGCGGGGCTGGACCATGCCGCGATCCGCGTGAGTTCGTTCAACGTGCAGCTTGAATCAGTGAGGCGCGGCATGGGCGTCGCGGTGCTGCCGCGTCTCCTGGCAGAGGGCCTGAGCGAAATTTTCCCGGAGATTGAACTGCCGTCGCTGGACGTCTACCTCGTCACCCGGCCCCAGGCGTTGAAACAGGCGCACATCCACGGGTTTTTCATCCTGCTGGAGCAGGTGCTGCGCGAGGCCCTGGCAGCATAGAAATCGACATAAAGCTCAAACTCCTCACTACAACAGCCCGTCTCAACGCCGCGCATCGATGGCCATGCGCACCGCCAGGCCGGCCAGCACCGTGCCCATCAGCCAGCGCTGGACCAACTGCCATACCGGCTTGCCCGCCAGGAACGCCGCGATGGAACCCGCCATGATCGCGATCACCGCGTTGACGCTCACGCTGATCATGATCTGGGTACAACCCAGCACGATGGACTGCATCAGCACACTGCCGTGGCCGGTGGGGGTGATGAACTGGGGCAGCAACGACAGGTACATCACCGCCACTTTCGGGTTCAACAGGTTGGTCACAAAGCCCATCGTGAACAACTTCCGTGGCCCGTCGCGCGGCAGCTCACGCACATGAAACGCCGAGCGCCCACCCGGCTTGAGCGCTTGCCAGGCCAGGTACAACAGGTAGAGCGCGCCGCCGAGCCTGAGCGCGTCATACGCATACGGCACCGCCATCAGCAGCGCGGTGATACCCAGCGCCGCACACAGCATGTAAACGACAAAACCCAACGCCACACCGCCCAGCGAAATCAGCCCGGCCAGCGGCCCCTGGCAGATCGATCGCGAGATCAGGTAGATCATGTTCGGGCCGGGCGTGAGCACCATCCCGAGCGAAATCAGCCCATACGCCAGCAGGTTCGACAGTTCGGGCATGGGTTAACTCCTGTAGGTACTTCGTTGCGCGGGTTGGATGCGCCTGATGGTAGGGCGGTCGGAGGGCGCGCGTTAGATACAGATGGAAGGACAAAACGTCATACAGGCGCGGTGGGCTGATTTAGACCGCGAGACGCAACGTCTCAGCGTCTCGTCGCGGCCTCGTGCGCGCTGACATGGCGCGTCTCATTGGACGGCGATAACGGCCATCCCCGGATACCCATCGGAGTGCTCTAAAAAACGCCTGTCCAGGGTTTTTTGCGGACCTGGCACCGGCCTTGCTCTGGCTCTGGCAACCCGCCCGATGCGCCGGTACCCACCGTTTCAAGGAGACTTCGCGATGAGCCTTTCGAACACCCCGCAACGCAGCATGCGTGCCGCTGTCTGGCACGGCCGTCACGATATCCGCGTCGAAGACGTTCCCCTGCCCGTTTCGCCGCCTGCCGGGTGGGTGCAGATCCGCGTGCAATGGTGCGGCATCTGCGGCTCCGACTTGCATGAATACGTGGCCGGCCCGGTGTTCATCCCGGTCGACGCCCCGCACCCGCTGACCGGCATCAAGGGCCAGTGCATTCTCGGTCATGAGTTCTGTGGCGAGATCGTCGAACTTGGTGCCGGCGTGCAAGGCTTCAGCGTCGGCGAACCGGTGGCGGCCGATGCCTGCCAGCATTGCGGCACCTGCTACTACTGCACCCACGGGCTGTACAACATCTGCGAGAACCTGGCCTTCACCGGCCTGATGAACAATGGCGCCTTCGCCGAGCTCGTCAACGTGCCGGCCAACCTGCTGTACAAATTGCCGGCGAACTTCCCGGCCGAAGCCGGGGCACTCATCGAGCCGTTGGCGGTGGGCATGCACGCGGTGAAAAAAGCCGGCAGCCTGCTCGGGCAAAACGTCGTGGTGGTCGGCGCCGGCACCATTGGCCTGTGCACCATCATGTGCGCCAAGGCGGCGGGCGCGGCGCAGGTGATCGCCCTGGAAATGTCCGGCGCGCGCAAAACCAAGGCCCATGAAGTGGGCGCGACCCACGTGCTCGATCCCAACCAATGCGACGCCCTGGCCGAAGTCCGCCGCCTTACGGGCGGGCTCGGTGCCGATGTCAGTTTTGAATGCATCGGCAACAAGCACACGGCCAAACTCGCCATCGACCTGATCCGCAAGGCCGGCAAATGCGTGCTGGTGGGGATCTTCGAAGAGCCCAGCGAATTCAACTTTTTCGAACTGGTGGCGACGGAAAAACAGGTGCTGGGGGCGCTGGCCTATAACGGCGAGTTCGCCGACGTGATCGCGTTTATTGCCGATGGCCGGCTGGATATCACGCCGCTGGTGACGGGGCGTATTCAGTTGGAGCAGATCGTCGGCCAGGGCTTCGAGGAACTGGTCAAAAACAAGGAACACAATGTGAAGATCATTGTGTCGCCGGCTCGGGTCTGAGGGGCGCAAGTGAGGCAGGATCCATTGTCTGCCTCCTTGCCCGTCGAAATCACCCTGAGGTCGCGCGTGAGCGTGAAGTGGCGATAACCGCACCGCTAATGATCAACACCGCGGGAATCATCAGGATCGGCCTGGCATCGCTTTGCCCCATGGCAATCAGCAGCAGCGTGGAGAACAGCGGCGCCAGGTAAGACAGCGCGCCAAGCATCGACAGGTTGCCGTGCTTGGTCGCGTGGTCCCAAGCGAAAAAAGCCAGGCCGACCGGGCCCAGCCCCAGGCCGATGATTGCTCCCCACTGGCCTGGGTCAGGCCGCACCGTGGTTTCGAAAGCCAGGTGGCAGAGCCCTCCGGCTACCGCCACCAGCCCGCAAATCCCCCCGATGATGCTGCTTGGAACATGGCTGAAGCGCCGATTGAACACCGAATAGATCGCCCAGACCCAGGCGCAGGCAAAGGCAGCGGCGTAACCCATCACCGGCATCGACGCACTGTCATTCCGAGCCCGCAACTGCATGATGAAGGCCGTCCCCGCTAAGCCGAGCAAAGCGCCCAGCAACTGGCGCTTGCGCAACGATTCGCCGGTGGCAAAGCTCGACAGCAGCACGATCAGCAGCGGCCACAAAAAAGCAATCAGGCTGGCTTCAGCCGCAGGTGCGGCTTTCAGGGCAAAGAAATACAACGCGTGATAGACGAAGATACCGGCAAAGCCCGTTGCCCACACCGGCCAGGGCTGGCGCCAACTGCTGAACCCGGCAGCGCCACGCAGCCCCAGCATGCACACGCTGGCCACGAACGCGACCGCGAAGCTCGACGCCAACAACTGAAAGGCCGGAATCCCGGCCGTCAAGGTGGTCAGAAGCGCCAGGGACGCCCACAAAAACACGGCAATCACCCCAATCAGCGTCGCACCGGCGGTGCCCTTGGCAAGAGTGATGGATGGGTTGGAAGTGCTCATGCAAACCCCGTCTGCGGATAAACCTCAAGCGGGAACAATAGAAAGCTCAGGCGAGCGAGTATTGATCAGACCCGCCAAAAAATTGTTCAGGGCTGCTATTTTTTTCAGTGGTGTCGCGCTTGTTTACGCACAGCGGCCGGCGTCAGGTCGCGTGCTTTCTTCAGGGCATGGGTTAACGCACTCTGGTCGGCGTACCCGGCGCGATGCGCAATATCAATGATCGACAAAGACGTCTGGCGCAGCAGGTCAACGGCCAGATTCAAGCGCAAATTCGCGATATGCGCGAACGGGGTTGTATGCAGATGCTGCCCAAACAACACATATAATCGCCGTTCGCTGGTGCCCGCATAGCGCGCAATATCACGCACTGTCAGAGCGTTGCCCAGGTGCTGCTCAATATAGGCCAACGCCTTCGCGAGGATAAGCTGCCCAAGGTCATTCGGCGCCACGTCGGGCTGTAGCAAAGAGTCCAACAGCAACCGACTCCATGACTCGGCCATCGCTAGTGAACCGATCAACCGTGCCCCGTTGCTGCTGGCGTAATCGAGCAAATGCCGTATATCCGGCCTGACCGCAAAAAAGCGCTTGTCATTGAGCAGGTCAAATTCCGCGGCAGTGCTTTTATGCGCTTCGCCACGGCCGGTGGGCACATCCACCACCAGGAAACTGTTATGGGTGTCGGCCAGAAAGGTATGCCGGGAGCCCGCCGAAATCACCACGCCCTGGCCCGCATCAACCTTGCCACCTCGCCCGTCGACTTCAATCTCCATCGACCCGGATTGGGAGAGCACTATTTGATGGAAGTCATGCTGGTGAAGCTCGACCTGACCGGAGTAGGAGCGTAGCCAGAGAGCGAAGGGTTGGGGGGTGGGGGTGCTCATCCGTGGGGGCTCCGGAGGGTGAGGGGGTATCGTACGTTAGTGGTTTGTTTGGATGCCAGGCTATCGTTGGGTGGGATTTGTGGAGGGGAGGTAGTGGGGAGCTGCAGAAACAAGAAAGCCCGCACAGGGCGGGCTTCTTGGGGTGTTTCGTGGACTGTCTGAGACAGCGCGAGACTGCTATATGGTGCCCCGGCGTCGTTTGAACTGAGTAGTAATAGGCCTGTATTCATTGGGTGTGTTTTGTGGCGTTTCGGTTAGGCATACACGTGGGCATACACGGCGCTTCCTTCTGGCTACTTTTCGAGGTATCCCCGTAGGGTGAAGCAACACCAAATGGTTGCTAATGTGTTGTCATCCAGCCGAGTATTTACTTCTTCGTTCGACCTTCAGCTGCCAGTGAGGCGAGCGCAAGGGTGATGAATCCTGCATTTACATCCAGGGTGTCCAGTGCCCCTCGAATGTTCTGTGCCACTTCTGTAGATCCTCTGTGCTCAATCCAGTTTGACAGCTCCTCGATAGCTGCCCCCAGGGCCAGTTGGTTTTCATTCATGCGCTTCAGTAATGACGCAAGCAAAGGGGTGTCTTCCATGATGTTCTCCCGCCGTGTTGTCAGGTAGTCAATCTACCTCGAGCCAGTGGCATTGCATATCAGCTGTCCTCACCATCTGCGTGATGAAAAATCACGCCGACCATCGCGCTTCACTAGATGCCATCAGTGTGGTGTAGGGCCAATTTGGATAGCTAGCATGAGAGCACGCACCCGGCCCCTCAAAAACTGGTGTAACCGGTGTTACGAGTGTAACGCCCTTCACCAAGCGCCCGGTTTCATTGGCTTTCACGCCTGTTACACAGTTGAGCGGCATCGAGTACATCGGATGTAACGCTGCCCGTGCGTGTAACGCTAAAGTCAGCATCCAGGCGTTGCGGCAGGCGCTGTGCGCTCGAGCCTACCAAGCGAGTTTCGCTAGCTCCGCCTCTTGATGAGAGGAAATCATGCAAGCAGTGGGACACACAACCACACTGAACCTGGCCATTGCGCCGGCTTTTTGCTTTTAAGGGCTAAGGCGTTACTAGCTTCTGGGCCTGTTTCTTGTCCTCAAGCTGAAACATGATGATTACGGCTAGCGAGGCTACGGTAAAGACTCCCAGGCTCATAAAATTCATCAGGAGTAGAAAAACATCGAGTCGAGTCATCGGCTCGCTGCTGATGACGAACTCCAACATTTTCCAGATGCCAGTCGCGACAAGCAAAAAGCAGGAGAAATATACCCAGCCTCTGTAGACCTTGCGCCGTATCCAAGCCCAGACGCTTCGGAATTTTTCTTTTGCTTCATCAGATGCCTGTACCCATGCCAAAACGAAACCGGGCACACCAATGACGGTAATCAACAAACTTATAGCGCCGATGACAACGCTGAGTAGGTCAAGTGGGCTCATGTGAACTCTCCAAAAAGTCAGCGATTGAATGTGATCAACGTTCGATTAATGCGCGAGCGCTTACCGGAAGGTGCCAAAATTCTTCATCTTTATTAGATGCTCTAAACCTTCAACAACGGTTTGCGGTGCGTAGTCAGGGCCTCGTGTGGTTACATTTAGTAGAGACGGCGAGCTGATAGTCGACGGGTTCCATTCGGCGCTTCTTGAGCCACTGTAGCTATTGAGAAGTAGAAACGTGAATTCAAGGATTGCATCTTTGAATTTGGTATTCATTTTCTCCGCGATTGGATTGATCACGTTTAATACGGCTTGTCCAAAGTCTATTGCATCTTGCCTTTTAGGAATAAGGCCCTTGTGTATTACGTCGTTCCTAAACTTTGTATTGCTTTGGCTCAGCAGCAAAGGCTCTTCGTTGAAGGTTTGTGTATAAAAAAGAATGAAGGCGCCAAGCTGTCTTTCAGACTGTTGAGCCACACTTTTCCAAGATTTGTCGACTGCGCTTGAATCGATCTTTTCGTGCAGCAACTTTACTTTTATGAAGAATTCATAAAATCTTTCTAAACTCGAAGCGAATGACGCGACTGCCTCCCTGTAGTATCCGTCAGTGATGGCGTGCATTCCGATGTTGAACAAAACCTCCAGCTTTTGCTGCTGTAATATAGTAGAAGACTTATGTCCATTAGGGCATTCGAACTCATATAGATGGCTGTCCTGGTATTCAACCCAAAGTGGGTATTGGGGGGTGTTAAGTTCATTAAAGCATTGAAAACAGGTCATGGGCAGTTTCATAATATTCTCTGCTGATATTTTGTAAGCATTGTGCCATCACTCTGAGCTTGGTTGAAAGTCAGGGTTATGGCGCGCTCCGGGGACCCTGGCGACATTCGAGGCGCACGGGGCATGAAACCCGCGGGATCGAGTTAGTGGGAGGTGCCGGAAGTTACTGAAATTTCAATCGTTGAAATTGAAAGGATCTTGAAGAAAAAGGGCCATCGTTACAGCTTCGGTAAAGGTGGCTGTATCTGTTGCTGATAGTGAACACCTGCATGGCGTCAACCATGGTGATGGGTGTCAACCACGTCAACCTGTCAACCTACTTTAAAATCCATCCGCTAACACGAACACGCGGGTTCTATGCCCCGTGTCTATCCGAAATGCCCAGGGTCCCCAGCGGCTTTCCGATTCATAGGGCAAATGCACTGGTGAACAGCAGTTCACCCGGTTCACCTGTTCACTAAGCTGGGCACCTTTCCGCTGACACGATCACGCGGGTTTCCTACCCCGTAACTGAAGTAATCTTCCAGGGGCCCCGACAAGTTTTTAAAGTACTGACACGACCGCATTTTCTCGCTGGAGGAAAGATCCTTGAGGGGCTAGGGGGCTTGCCTCATCACCAAACCATGTTACTGGTGTTGCGCGTGTTACGAATTACAATAAGTATATGTATTTAAAGGATTTATTCGGCGTTACACGATTTTGCTTCGATAGCGAATATAAGTGTTATATAGCCAATAGGTGTTACATCGATATGTTCTGTAACGAACGGCTCATGCTGGTAAGGTGACTGTTATCGGGTCAAAGCTCTTTGCCGTGAATAGGCTCTACCGGCCATACCGGGCGGTACGATATTTAAGTCATTACCCTAGCTCTGCACTGCGTTCTGTCTTGGAGGGCTTGGTCATGTGACCGTCCCGTAACGTGTAACCGATTTACCGGCTAGTGACATTGTCGCAGCTTGCGACGTAGGGGCATAAAGCTACATGCGCGACGCCGGACACTTGCGAACAGCGTAAAAACCGAATACTGTTTATGCATACAGCTTTTGTTTCGGTGTTAGGGTTGCAGGATGCGTTGATCATGGAATCGTAGTATGAGGAAGTGTGGCTTCATGCCAGCATGAGCTAGAATCCCCGCAACTCGGGGATGCCCGCTGCTTCCGATAGGGATCATCATGGAATTTCAGCTACAAGGGTTTGTGTTTCACAAGGTCGTGACCAACCAGCGTGACAAGAGCGTTGTATTGGTTCCACGTGAGCGACAGATTGAGCTTCCGGAACCCAAGGCCGACACCCTTGTGAGCACGATCCTGACGAGTTATCAGGGTGAGGGCAACATGGCATACGCCCGTATCCTGGCCGACAGTTGGTTCGATATGAAAACCAAGCGCTACTTCGCGAAGGAGCTTGGATTTTATCAGTTCTCGAGGGACACCCTCGCTCAACTCAAAATCGAGCTCGAGAAGGCGCCGCTTGCCACTGGTGGGTTCTTGACCATCATCGATTATCTGATGGATGGGGAGCCTAATCTCATGATCGTTCTCATCAAGAATGCCAAGGGCATTGGTATCGATGAGAACCTCAATCTCGAAGAAATCGACACCCTTGATATCGATAAACTGCACTTCGCGGCGAATATTGACATCCGCCGTTGGCAGGAGGCTGACAAGGACCTTGAGGCACCCCATGTTTCGTTTTTAAAGGGCAAGAATCGAAAAGATACCGTTGTGGGCTATTTTAAGTCTCTGCTGGGGATCGATGAGGAAGCCTATTTAGACCCATCGAAACACACACAGCAACTCGTGACATTGATAAAAAACTATTGTGAGGCGTTCAAGACCGAGGACGAGGCCTTGAACAGCCGTCGCGCCATCCAGGAGTGGGCCGATGGCAAAATCGCCAAGGGCGAAAGCATTACCCTGCGTGAGGTAGCCAATCAACTGGAACCAGGCGATCCCGATAACTTCATCGATTTTGTAACCCAAAGCAAAATAGAGATTCCTGCGGAGTTCGAGCCTGTAGCGAAACACCTGAAGTCACTGCTCAAGTACAGGGTCTCGGGGCCAAACAAGGAATATACGCTCTCGTTCGAGCAGGCGGCCCTAGAGAATAAGACCATTTATCTGAATGCCGAGGGGCACCTAGTCATTACCAAAGTGCCTGACAGCATCAAACCTAACATTCCGAAAGCCTGATGATGTCGTCCCAGACACCCATCGATGAAATAGAGGACGTCTTGCGGTTAAACCGTATGTGTCCCTTGCAATGGTCTGATCATCGGCTCACTGCTACATTGCGCCTGCAAGCACCTCAACGCGCGATACTGAATAGATTGAATGAGAGTGACACAATTGAGATCGAGGTGCGCCAGGATGGACGGCTGATCACGCTCGGCGCCGCTGGAGAGCAGAGCGTCGAAATCGCCATCTCCCCACCTCGCGGGTCGCAGTACTGCCTAGCCAAAGATGAGGAAGACCTGCTTGCCGTGTTCAATCTCCACTGTCTGCCTGAACATTTCGCACTGCTCGACTCGGGATACAAAACCTGGAGCGTCCAGCCGACGGACACGCGTTCCCCCGTGATCCTGGCATCCCGTTTCATCAAGCAGCTTGAGAGTAATGCCATATTAGAAGTAACAGGCAGTCGCTTCACGCTAATGACGTACGACCAGAAGATATATTTGACCTACGGCGTCAGCGCGGCAACCGTGCTGCGTACCGCTGATATCGTCGCCAATGGCCTGCAGAAGCTGGAAGAAATGCTGTCCGACACGTTGCACGGCACCGAAAAGAGGCGGCTCATTCGTAATGCGTTGATCTCCAGCTTGAAGTCCTGCGAAGAGTCCAACCGGTTGGCGCATCTGTTGAGTCATTGCGATGAAATGCTAGAAAATGCACAGAACAACTATGAGTTATTCATCTCCAATTTTTCTTTTAATAACGATCTCGACAAGCTCAATGAGCAGAAACGAGAATTCAGCGTCAAGCTAAACGGACTCCTGATTGGTATCCAGGGAAAGCTGTTGGCGATACCGGTGTCCACAATTCTAGCCACAACCCAGCTAAAAGACGCGACAGACGACACTCATCTCACTATCAACTGCACCATCATGGCGTCGTCATTGTTTTTCCTCACGATCATCGTTTGGCTCATCAAAAGCCAGATGATTGCCATCAAGGCGATCAGGTATGAAATCGCGCAGAAGGAAAAGCGTTTCCGCCAGGAGTTGCCGAAGCTTTTCGCTGAAGTGGCCACGATCTTCAACAGTTTGAAATCCGACTGCAATCTCAATCTGAAAATGGCTTGGTCGCTCACAGTGCTTTCTTTTGTGCTGACGGCAATCACTGGCTACGTGTTTGTGGTCAAAACTCCGGAAGTTATGCTGTTGCTCGAATGGGTATTGGAGTTGCTAACTAGTCTCGCAGCGGGAGGCACCAAGCTACTGTGCAGCTTTTTGATGCGGTAGGCTGCGTGATGATATTGTGGTGATTACCATAAAAGACGCCGCCGACCCTGCTTCTTCGTTATGCTTTTACCTGTCACCGAATACGTCTTTGCGTCTACCTAGCGCGCTAAGACTGTCACATTCCGCCCGCCCACTTGCTGAGGGTTGAGGGCCTGCTTTCCCTTTGCGTGATCGCATTCAATTGCCGGCATGCTTGCATTCAACCTCACCAGTTTTGCGCGGGTTGATCAACATATTTGTGATCACGGTCAGTCGAACCTCCCTCAGCCCGGCATCAATTCTTGTACGAAATCGAGCCTGATATCCTCGCAACTCTCTTGCTGCGAAATTCTGCTTATCCCTAAGCGCTAGCTTTTAACCCGAATCCTTCTAATTCGTGCGATTACTGGGTTCTCCAGCCGTAGCCCGAGCGCAGCATGCGCCAACGTATCGGGCGTAATCGACCCGCTTGTGAGCATGAGTGCTGCAACGAGGGTTTAGTGGGAAAAGCGTTGACAACATTGTAATTTATGCATAAAATAAATCCTTAGGATTTATTTTATGCATAGAAAGTAGTCTGTTCGAATTTGCCCAGTCTTGCGGGTCTCTGCTTGACTTATTTACTTTTAAGGTATATACGTCCTTAGGACGTATATACCTTAAAAGCGAAAGTCTAAAAACGGTTCTCTCCGGTTCTCTCCGGTTCTCTCCGGTTCTCTCCGGTTCTCTCCGGTTCTCTCCGGTTCTCTCCGGTTCT
>NZ_JAQQPT010000028.1:0-96641 GCF_036688725.1 Pseudomonas lactucae
TCGGCATGGGATGGGTTTGCGGCGGCGGTGGCGGCGGATGCGTGTATTGAAGCGCAGGGCAGTGAGCAGATCGTCAAAGTCGGCCTGCCGCCACGCCCGCACTTATACGGCTGAGTAATATTTCACTGACGGCATTCGGTCAATGTGGGAGGAGGCTAACCAGCTCCCACTTCGGATCGGGTTCCTGTTTCAGAAATAGGAGTACCTGAACATGCGCATCGCACTAGACCCCTACATGTACCGCCATCTGCCCCTTGGCCAGATGGTCGACAAAGCTGCCGAGCTTGGCTACCAGTATATCGAGCTGTCGCCCCGTGAAGACTTCTTGCCGTTCTACAAAGCCGCCCGCGTCGATCGCGGGCGCATCAAGGAGTTTCGCAAAGCTTTGAGTGATGCAGGCGTGCAACTGTCCTCGCTGTTGCCCATGTACCATTGGGCCGCCGCCGACGAAGGCTTGCGCGTGGCTGCGGTGCGTAACTGGAAACGTGCGATCCAGATCGCCGTGGAAATGGATTGTGAGCTGGTCAACACCGAATTCACCGGGCAGTCGGACAACCCCCTGGTCTGCGAAAACCAGTTCATGCGTTCCATGGACGAGCTGATACCGGAGTTCGAGCGCGAAGGCGTCAAGCTGGATATCCAGGCGCATCCGTACGATTTTTGCGAACGCAACAATGAGTCGGTGGACATCATTCGTGGCCTTGATCGCGATTGGATCAACTATCTATACGCCGCACCACACACCTTCTTTTACGACGACGGAAAAGGCGATATCGCCTCGATGCTCAAGTATGCCGGCTCCAAGCTGAGCCACTTGATCATTGCCGATACCTACAATCACCGCGCGTCGTCTAACTTGCGTTACATCGTCAATCCGCCAGGCGTGACGGCGACCGTGCATCAGCACCTGGACATCGGCCAGGGCGAAGTGAACTGGGACGCGTTTTTTGGCACGCTGCGCGAGATCGAGTTCGATGGTATCGCCACCGTCTCGGTGTTCGCCTGGGAAGACCGCCCGGATGAATCCAACCGGATGATGCTGGAGCGGGTAACCCGTGAACTGTGTCGATAAAGGAGCTGACCCCATGATGCGTATTGGACTCGTGGGCTACGGTCACGGCGGCCGCTTCTTTCACGCACCGTTGATTGCAACGCTGCCCGGTGCAATCTTTGTCGGTGTAGTGACCCGCTCGCCCGAGCGGCGCCAACAGTTGGCCACCGATCACCCAGGCCTGAAGGCTTATGACAGCATTGGCCAGATCGTCAAAGCTGGCGTGGATGTCCTGGTGGTTTCCACCACGCTCAAGGGCCGCCCGGCCCTGGTGCTGGAAGCCATTGAACACTGCGTTGACGTAGTCAGCGACAAGCCCTTCGCCGCCAACGCCGAGCAGGCCCAGGCGCTGATTACCGCCGCCGAACGCCAGGGCGTGTTGCTCAGCGTTTACCAGAACCGGCGCTGGGACTCCGATTACCTGACCCTGCGAAAACTCATCGACGCCGGCGCTCTTGGCCAGATCAGCCGCTTCGAATCCCGCGTGGAGCGCTACAGCCCACATGCGGTGGGCAATGCCAGCGGCGGCGGTTGGCTGCGCGACCTGGGCAGCCACTTGGTGGACCAGGCGCTGCAACTGTTCGGCCCGGTGGAGCAGGTGTTTGCGCAATTGCATTACACCGCTGAACACCCCAGCGTCGACCACGGTTTCTTCGTCTCCCTGACCCACGCCAACGGCGTGATTTCCCACCTGTGGGGCAACGCCCTGCAAAACTGCCAGGCGCCGCGGTTCCGCGTGAGTGGCAGTTTGGGCTGTTACACCGTTGACGGCCTGGACGGTCAGGAAGAAGCGCTGATGGCCGGCAAATCACCAAAAACCGAAGGCGAGCACTGGGGCGCCGAGGAACATCGGCGCTGGGGCTGGTTCGAACAAGGCCCGGAGCGCGAACGGGTACCGTCGGAGAAAGGTTGCTGGACGCAGTTCTATCGCCAGTTGCAAGCGGCTGTGCAAGGGCAGGGGCCGTTACCGGTGGATGCCCGTGATGCGCTGGAAACCACCCGTGTACTGGACGCCGCGCGTCTCAGCGCGGAGCGCCGGCAGGTCATCGACATGGCGGCGCTGTAGGAGATTTCCAAAAAAAATAGAACAAAATTCTAAAAGATGTTGATATGGAAATTTTTTTCCAATAAAGTCTTTTCCAGGTTGCAGAAAGTACGTTCGGACGCGATTCGGGCGACTCAACAAAAACAAGATCAAAAACAACCAGGTACCGTCAGATGAAAATCTTCAACGCTGTACTGCGCGTTTTACGCCCTGCCCACACGCCACGCGGTCTGCCCCGCGCCCGGCCGTTCTATTTCTCCTTCCTCAACGTGCTGTGCGTCGAAAACCAAGGCGCGCTGGTGTGCTGCATTCCGGGAGCACCGGTGGTTCGGCTGCCGTCATCTTCTCTCTGAGCTCATATCTGATAAACGCTACGTCCAAAAAACCAACAAGAAAGTGGAGACAGACCGTTCATGAAGACCCCGATCCGTTTTACCGCGCTGGCCCTGTCGTTGATGCTGGGCAGCGGTGTCGCGTGCGCCGCCGACCTTAAAGTGGGCGTGAGCATGTCCGCCTTCGATGACACCTTCCTGACCTACCTGCGTGAAGACATGGACAAGCAGGCCAAGTCCTATCCCAAGGGTGACGGCGTGCAATTGCAGTTCGAAGACGCGCGCGCCGACGTGGTCAAGCAACTGAGCCAGGTCGAGAACTTTATCAGCCAGAAGGTCGATGCGATCATCGTCAACCCGGTTGATACCGCGTCGACCAAAAACATCATCAACGCCGCCAGCAAGGCCGGCATCCCGCTGGTGTTCGTCAACCGTCGTCCCGACCAGAAAGACTTGCCCAAGGGCGTGGTAGCGGTGACTTCCGATGACCTCGAAGCGGGCAGGATGCAAATGCAGTACATCGCCGAAAAGATGGGTGGCAAGGGCAAAATCGTGATTTTGCTGGGTGACCTGGCCAACAATGCCACCACCAATCGGACCAAAGGCGTGAAAGAGGTTCTGGCTAAATACCCCGACATCAAGATCGAGCAGGAACAGACCGGTACCTGGCTGCGTGACCGCGGCATGACCCTGGTCAACGACTGGCTGACCCAGGGCCGCGAGTTCAACGCCGTGCTCGCCAACAACGATGAAATGGCGATCGGTGCATCCATGGCCCTCAAGTCCGCAGGTACCAAGCCGGGCAGCGTATTGATCGCGGGAGTTGATGGCACGCCGGATGGTTTGAATGCGATCACCCGGGGTGACATGGCCGCCTCGGCGTTCCAGGACGCCAAAGGGCAAGCGGTCGGTTCGGTGGAAGCGGCGCGCAAGATGGCGAAGAACGAGCCGGTCGAGCAGAACGTGATCATCCCGTACCAATTGATCACCCCGGACAACGTCAAAAACTTCAAATAGCCCCGACACAAAAAACAATAAGCCGGCAGGGCGGTCACGGCCGCCCTGCAGAAGGAGAACCTCCCTATGCTCGCTCAAGCGACGTCTTCCCAGCCTCCCGGTACGCTGTCCCCTGAGCTGGAAGAACCCTACCTGTTGGAAATCGTCAACGTCAGCAAAGGCTTTCCCGGCGTCGTTGCCTTGGCGGACGTGCAATTGCGCGTACGCCCAGGCTCGGTCCTGGCGCTGATGGGCGAGAACGGTGCCGGCAAGTCCACCCTGATGAAAATCATCGCCGGTATCTACCAGCCCGACGCCGGCCAGATTCGTCTGCGCGGCAATCCGATCCGCTTTGACACGCCGCTGGACGCCCAAAAGGCCGGCATTGCGATGATTCACCAGGAACTCAACCTGATGCCGCACATGAGCATCGCCGAGAACATCTGGATCGGCCGCGAGCAGCTCAACGGCTTGCACATGGTCAACCACCGCGAAATGCACCGCTGCACCGCCGAGTTGCTGGCGCGCCTGCGCATCAACCTGGACCCCGAGGAACAGGTGGGCAACCTGAGCATCGCCGAACGGCAGATGGTCGAGATTGCCAAGGCCGTGTCCTACGATTCCGACATCCTGATCATGGATGAACCGACGTCGGCGATTACCGAGAAAGAAGTGGCCCACCTGTTTTCGATCATTGCCGACCTCAAGTCCCAGGGCAAAGGCATCGTCTACATCACTCATAAAATGAACGAAGTGTTTGCCATCGCCGATGAAGTGGCGGTGTTTCGCGACGGCCAGTACATCGGCCTGCAGCGTGCCGACAGCATGAACAGCGACAGCCTGATTTCGATGATGGTGGGGCGTGAGCTGAGCCAGCTGTTCCCGGTGCGCGAAACGCCGATCGGCGATTTGCTGCTGTCGGTGCGTGACCTGCGCCTGGACGGTATGTTCAAGGACGTGTCGTTCGACCTGCACGCCGGGGAAATCCTCGGCATCGCCGGCTTGATGGGCTCGGGCCGCACCAATGTGGCGGAAACCCTTTTCGGCATCACCCCAAGCAGCGGCGGGCAGATCACCCTCGATGGCGAACCGGTGCGCATCACGGACCCGCACATGGCCATCGAGAAGGGCTTTGCGCTGTTGACCGAGGACCGCAAGCTCAGTGGCCTGTTCCCGTGCCTGTCGGTGCTGGAAAACATGGAGATGGCCGTGCTGCCGCACTATTCGGGCAATGGTTTTATCCAGCAAAAAGCCCTGCGCGCGCTGTGCGAAGACATGTGCAAGAAATTGCGGGTGAAAACCCCGTCTCTTGAGCAGTGCATCGACACCTTGTCCGGCGGGAACCAGCAAAAGGCCTTGCTCGCGCGCTGGCTGATGACCAACCCACGCCTGCTGATCCTGGATGAGCCGACCCGCGGCATCGACGTTGGCGCCAAGGCTGAGATCTACCGCTTGATTTCCTTCCTTGCCAGCGAAGGCATGGCGGTGATCATGATTTCCTCGGAGCTGCCCGAAGTGCTGGGCATGAGCGACCGGGTGATGGTGATGCACGAAGGCGAACTGATGGGCACCCTGGACCGCAGTGAAACGACCCAGGAAAAAGTCATGCAGTTGGCTTCCGGAATGACGGCAGTCCACTGACCACAGAATAAGAAGGTGATTGGCTATGAACGCAATAACAGACAACAAGCCTGCCACGGCCCCGGCCAAGCAACGGCGTCGCTTGCCCACCGAGCTGAGTATCTTCCTGGTGCTGATCGGCATCGGCCTGGTGTTTGAGCTGTTCGGCTGGATCGTGCGTGACCAGAGCTTCCTGATGAACTCCCAGCGCCTGGTGCTGATGATCCTGCAAGTGTCGATCATTGGCCTGCTGGCCATTGGTGTGACCCAGGTCATTATCACCACCGGCATCGACTTGTCCTCGGGCTCGGTACTCGCGCTGTCGGCGATGATCGCTGCCAGCCTGGCGCAAACCTCTGACTTTTCCCGGGCGGTGTTTCCGAGCCTGACCGACCTGCCGGTGTGGATCCCGGTGGCGATGGGCCTTGGCGTGGGGCTGCTGGCGGGGGCGATCAATGGCAGCATCATCGCTGTCACGGGCATCCCGCCGTTCATTGCCACCCTGGGCATGATGGTGTCGGCCCGTGGCCTGGCGCGTTACTACACCGAAGGCCAGCCGGTGAGCATGCTCTCGGACTCCTACACGGCCATCGGCCATGGCGCGATGCCGGTGATCATCTTCCTGGTGGTGGCGGTGATCTTCCATATCGCCCTGCGCTACACCAAGTACGGCAAGTACACCTACGCCATCGGCGGCAACATGCAGGCAGCGCGCACCTCGGGCATCAACGTCAAGCGCCACCTGATCATCGTCTACAGCATCGCCGGTTTGCTCGCAGGCCTGGCGGGCGTGGTGGCTTCGGCGCGTGCCGCCACCGGCCAGGCCGGCATGGGCATGTCCTACGAGTTGGATGCGATTGCCGCCGCGGTGATCGGCGGCACCAGCCTGGCGGGCGGGGTAGGGCGCATCACCGGCACCGTGATCGGCGCGCTGATCCTGGGGGTGATGGCCAGCGGGTTCACCTTTGTCGGGGTGGACGCGTATATCCAGGACATCATCAAGGGCTTGATCATCGTAGTGGCAGTGGTGATCGACCAATACCGCAACAAGCGCAAGCTCAAGCGATGATCATAGTTAGTAAAACAGGTTGTTATAGTTTCATTTGCCAAAAACCTAGCTAGGGTTGCTAAAATTGTTGTGCTGACCCCAAGTACCGGTAATGTGACATTATCGAAAATATGTTATTGCTAGCTGAAGGGGCACGCCGGATCAAGACCGGCTTCGATACGCTCCTGAAAAGCTGCGAGGCGATGGTTCAATTGTCTTATTCCATGCAATTTTTGCGATATCTATTTTCCTATAACGACGAGTCCCCAAAAGCAGCGACCACTGCCCACAATTAGCAGTGTAGTCCGGACTATTTTTAGTCCGGGGGGGGGGGGGGCGGAGCACTGGGAGTAGTTGATTTTTCAGTGACCTGCTTGAATTTCGATCAAATGCGGCACAATCCAGCGTGCTGATCATCATTTTCTCCCGTTCTTCTTCAAGCTTGCAGTGCCTCTCGGTCTATGCATAGGGGATGGATATGCGCGTAACCGCAGGGGATGGGCCACTTCTTTAAAGGCGGGTAGTTTTTTCTGCGACCTGAGTGACGGTTCGAATCTCGAACTATTTGGGGCAGCACTGGTTCTGCGGTTTCAATAATAGGCGAGCGACGACATAGGGCGCCAACACCCTTACCACCACCTTTCGTATAGCGAACTGACAGCAATATTTATGCACTTGTAATATTCAGATAGTAGAGTTGGATTGTCTCCGCCAGATCCGCTGCCTGGCTCATGGAGAAAGCGCCCCCGCTTTGGTGGGTTGCTCCTCACCCTCATCGTACCTATCTGAAGTTGTATGCTGTGGGAATGACAGCCTATGAATAGAGTGTTCCGTGAATTTTTGCCGGCCTCCACGCTGCGGTTGCTGCCTAACCGCTGGAACTTAGTCGCCCTGCCGCTGGTGATCGGCTTTCTACTATTGTTCTCTATTACCGCTCGGGAAACCTGGGCCCCCATCACCACATTGGAAAGTGACGTCATCTCTCTGGACCCGGCCAACCTGCCGGAGTATGCGATGCGCACTACCCTGCGCATGCTGGCGGCGATGGTTGCTGCGCTGATTTTCACCTTGTTGTACGGCACTCTGGCCGCCAAAAGCCGACGCGCCGAAAAATTGTTGGTGTCAGTGCTTGATATTGTGCAATCGGGGTCAGATCATCCATAAATGGATACGCGTGCATGCGCAGAAAAACCTGACACTTCAAACCGCCTTCATCCCGGTCAAGACATCGCCGCCGGTGCCGATGCATCAGGCCCTTCCTGCCACGATCCGAATCGAAGTGCCGCATTCAAAAGGCGTAGTTGTGGTGAGCCGGCAGAAAATGCAGCGGGGTGTTCTGCTTTCCTGCGAGGCCTGCTGCGATGATCCGCATCGACTCCATCTGGCTCGCCACCGAGCCCATGGACATGCGCGCCGGCACTGAAACTGCGCTGGCGCGGGTCGTGGCGGTGTTCGGTGCGGCGAAGCCGCACTGTGCTTATCTGTTTGCCAACCGTCGTGCCAATCGCATGAAAGTGCTGGTGCATGATGGCTTGGGGATTTGGCTTGCAGCACGGCGCTTGAATCAAGGGCGCTTCTTTTGGCCGGGCGTGCGGCACGGCTCTGAAGTCGAGTTGGATGCAGAGCAACTTCAAGCCTTGGTGCTCGGTTTACCTTGGCAACGCGTCGGTTCCGGAGGAGCCATCACGGTGCTCTAACTTGTCTGCCATGGCGCGCTTGCCAGCGCAATTGGCCCATCCGTCTATCGCCGCCACTAGCCCTCTCTGGCAAAATCGGTGGCATGACTTCGCATCCGAATCTCGATCAATTAAACCCTGAAGAACTGCGCGCCTTGGCGGCGCAGTTGATCCAGCGCGTCGAGACGATGGACAAGCAAATCACTCATCACAAGTCGGTCAACGAGAAACTGGCCCACGAGATCGCACTGCTCAAACGCTTCAAGTTTGCCAAGCGCAGCGAGCAGTTGAGCCCGAATCAAGCCAGCCTGCTCGACGGCTTGATCGATACGGATATCGCCGCTATCGAAGCCGAACTTGAGGCGCTGCAACCGGCACCTGTCGAAGCCAAAGTGCGCCAGCAACCCAAGCGCGCACCGCTGCCACCGCAGTTTCCTCGCACGCTGATCCATCACGAACCAGACAGCAGCCACTGCCAGTGCGGTTGCGCCCTCAAGCGCATCGGCGAGGATGTCAGCGAGAAGCTCGACTACACGCCGGGCGTGTTCACCGTGGAGCGTCACATCCGTGGCAAGTGGGTCTGCGATCAGTGCGAAACCCTGATCCAGGCACCGGCTCCGGCGCAGGTCATCGACAAGGGCATCCCGACCGCCGGCCTGCTGGCCCACATCATGGTGGCCAAGTTCGCCGACCATCTGCCGCTGTATCGCCAAGAGAAAATCTTCGGCCGCGCCGGGCTGCCCATCGCCCGTTCGACCTTGGCGCAGTGGGTGGGCAACTGCGGCGTGCAATTACAGCCGCTGGTTGATGCGTTGCGCGAAGCCGTGCTGACGCATGGCGTCGTCCACGCTGACGAAACGCCGGTACAAATGCTGACGCCTGGCGCGAAGAAAACTCATCGCGCTTACGTCTGGGCCTATGCCACCAGTCAGTTCTCCAACCTGACGACGGTCGTTTACGACTTCAGCCCGAGCCGCGCTGGCGAACATGCCCGAGCCTTCTTGGGCAGTTGGAACGGCAAGCTGGTCTGCGATGACTTTGACGGCTACAAGGCAGGCTTTGAACTGGGCGTTACGGAGATCGGCTGCATGGCCCATGCCCGCCGGAAGCTCTTCGACTTGCACGCGACCAACAAGAGCCAGGTCGCCGAAAAAGCGCTGCACTACATCGCGGCCTTGTACGAAGTTGAGCGAGAAGTCCGAGAGCTGGAGCCGGGTGATCGGCAGCGAATACGGCAGGAAAAAGCAGCGCCAATCGCCGACGCACTTCATACCTGGATGATCGCCCAAAGATAGCTTGTGCCTGAGGGTTCGGCCATCGCCAAGGCGCTGGATTACAGCCTCAAACGCTGGATAGCGCTGACGCGCTATCTCGATGACGGTGCTGTGCCCATCGATAATAACTGGTGCCAGAATCAAATCCGGCCGTGGGCTCTTGGGCGCTCGAACTGGCTGTTCGCGGGCTCGTTACGCAGCGGTAAACGTGCGGCGGCGATCATGAGTTTGATCCAGACGGCACGGCTCAACGGGCATGATCCGTATGCTTACTTGAAGGATGTTCTTACACGCCTGCCGACGCAGCGTGCGAGTGAGATTACCGCGCTGTTGCCGCACAGGTGGGCGCCCGTTTAATCACACAAGGTGTGTTGGGCGGACGCTTACCGAAATAGAACTCAATTTCATCAAATAAAGGCTACGAGCAAGCATCGACCCGGTAATAGTTGATAGAGTTTGCAATAAAGAAAAAATGACTATGGCACTGAATCCCGCAGTCAGGTGAGCACTAGTGCGACTAAAAAGCCTTTGCCCTCGGCCTGAGTATTTCTCGCCGACTGTCTTCCGAGTATTGAAATCAAGCACGTCAGATTTTATGTGTTTGCTAGTTTTCTATCTGTTGTTTTGTCTGGTCAACAATGGGAGCTTTGGGACAACTGCACCATCTTAGAACTAAGTAGATCATGCCCATGCTTCGCTGCTTTGAGATCCTGACCTAGTGCTGCAGTGGCAAAGAAACTATATATTTAAAAGCTAAAATTTTTCAGGCTGATTGGCTCGGTCTCAGTGTAACGACGTCCATGCAGAGTGTTCTGTTAAAATAGTACGAAGTCTCGCTGCCACCTTCAGCAGCGTAAAAGCCTGGCGTCCAATATCGTCAGCGAAATTATTATTTTTTGCAGTAGTAAGTGTGTTTGCAGTCTCAAGTAAATTTATGATTTCGGCGTTCAGTGCCTGTACCGACTTGAATACTTGGTGATTAACGGAGTGGCCCATAGTCATTTGTCCGTAAATGTTAACTTGTTGATATAGTTTCTGAGAAATGCTCAATAGTGTTTTAGCTCGATCCTGAAAGCTGAATGTGACCCTTTCCTGTTGCCTTAGGCCAGCGCGGTAACCGTGAAATGGTTAAGAGGCTGTCTATTATTCACTGGTATAGCTGAACTGCGTTATTTTCAACTGGTCGCGTTCCTTTGCTTCCGGAAGGATCTCGGCCATTTGCTTGATTTGGACTATATGTGCATCGATTAGACGCAACATTAGCTCACGCACAACTTGGCCAAATCGCTCTTCTTCCTGAAGTGGCAGAGGGAAAAGGCGTCTGATTGCTGAGTTCTTAGGCCATCCGGAACACAAACGAGTTTCGAAATGATGGATCGTGTTGACGTTGGCTGAGGAGACAGTGACTGTCAGATCGTCATATGGGGGCTTGGTGGTATCATTTTTACCTGAATAAGCCCCTTTACGAGTGGCCACCGCTTCAATCTTAATGAGTAGTCCATCACCATCAGGCTTGGCTGTGATGCGGGTCTGTTTTTTCATTTTCGTTCCTCTAGAACAACCGGCTATTCCGGTCTGCTTCTAATGACTTCGCCCAGTGTCCGATACCAGTGACATTTTTTGCTGCTCGTCACCGTCTGTTAGGATGATTTTCGTTCTGTTTTCAGACTTTTGGTGGCTGTCCCACCCCAACCAACATTCGCTGTGCTTCCAGAAGTGCTCGGCGTATTGGTGGTATCACTGTCGATGCCACTCGCAGCAGCGGCATATCCCTCGTCGTAGGGACGCTGATCGGACATCATCCAGGAATGGATTAACCAGCCGTCCACCTTCGCTTTCGTCAACTCGAGAGGTAGCTTAATCATTTGTGTCTCCGTGAAACTTCGGAGACTCATTAGACCATTACACCCTTCTTTACGGCGCTGCATGATTGGACGTAAACCCAGCATAAAAACAAGGATGATTATTGAAGCGAAAAACATTGCAGTTCGTGGAGCTAAATTGAGGTTTCTGAGGCGCATATGTCATTCCTGATTGACATGTCGAACAGGCTATCGACCCAAAGTTAGAAACTTTTAGCACGTCGTCGAAAAGCGATGTGGCTGGTAGAAGGCTGTCACAATCTGATGTGCATACTCAATCACCATTGAGCATTGTTGAATGACCAATTTAGCAGCGCCAAGGCCGATGTTCTTGCATCAGGCTTGGATGGTAACGAGGTGCAGTCGGCGAGATGGGCATCAGGTCGGTCGCAGTCAGAAGTAGCTTGTGCCTTCAATAGGCTGGGATGCAGTACGAGATCATCGTGACGATCAACGGCCCCCCAGGCCCGTTCGATCGCATTCAGGGTATCCCCGACTATATTGGAGCGGCTGGGTCACCAGCGAGCTGAGGATGGTGTGCCGCGATTGATTCTGCTGGCATGTATTTCGATAGCGTGACGGTGCTTGAATGAGAAGGAAATTAAGGAGTCCCTGCAGCGCCAGTTGTCCCGGAAAGATTGGCCTGTGTCATCGATCCTGAACATCAGACATTCAATCCGGCTGAAACGGCGACGCGCTGAGCAAGACACCCGTTTCGTCGACGTACTGCTGCCAGTGGCCGATCAACCTGGCGAGCTTGTCCGGATGACTCAAGGCCAGGTCGTGGATTTCTCCAGGGTCCTGGCCCAGGTCATACAGCTGCCAGGTCGCCGGGCCCACCGGGCCGGGGATGTACACGGCTTTCCACTGGCCCTGGCGAATCGCGCGGCGGCCAAACAGTTCCCAGCCGGTTACGGTGTCGTCGTCGTGCACCTGGGCGGTCTCGCCGGAGAGGAAGCCCAGCCACGACTTGCCCCGCAGCGGCGCCACCGGCTTGCCACGCCATTGTTTGCCCGGATGACGCACGCCGGCCAGGTCGAGGATGGTCGGCGTGATGTCCATCACCGTGCCGAACCCATGGCTGATACGACCTTTGAGCGACAACTGCGGATAGTGCACCAGCGCCGGCACGCGAATCCCGCCCTCGGTGGTGAACGCCTTGAACAATCGCGACGGCGCCGTCGCCACCTGCGCCCATGACGGACCATACCAGACGTAGGAGTTGGCGCGGCCGATATTGTCGAGGCTGTTGTCGTAATGCTGGTTGAGGTAGGTGAGCAACTGCGGCCCGAACTTGGGGAACGCCTCCAGCAGCGCACCTTCGGCGCCGTTGTCGGACATGAACACAATGAACGTATTGTCCAACTGCCCCTGCTGGCGCAGGTAATCCACCACTCGGCCGATGTTCCAGTCCATGCGCTCGACCATCGCCGCATACACCTCCATGGCCCGCGCCGACACCTGGCGCTGTTCGTCGCTCAAGGCGGCCCACTGGGTGTTCAGCTCGATCAACGGATGGGGCTCGACGTCGGCGTCGATCAGCCCCAATGCCTTGAGTTTTTCCAGGCGTTCCAGGCGCAGCACTTCGGGGCCGGCGTCGTAGCGGCCACGGTACTTTTCGACGATGTCCGCAGGCGCCTGCAACGGCCAGTGCGGGGCGGAAAACGGCAGGTAGGCGAAGAATGGTCGGGCCTGGTCGCGCTCCTTGAGGTAGTGCAGCAGCTTGTCGCCGAAGGCATCGGAGGAATAGAAATCCTTGGGCAGTTGCTCGACGAACCGGTCGTCTTCGATGTACAGCGCCGGGGTGGACTTGAGCAGGCCCGGGGTGTCGTCGTTATAGGTCGGCTCGAAGCCGTAGTGGTTGGCCGCCCCCGGCAACAGCGAGAACGAGCGCTCGAAACCGCGGGCGTGGGGCGCCAGTTCGGCGGTCAGGCCCAGGTGCCACTTGCCGCTCATCAATGTCTGGTAACCGGCCTCGCGCAACAGCTCCGGCAGTGCCACCACCTTGTCATTCAAGTAGCCCTCGTAGCCGGGCTTGCCGATCAGCTCCGGCGTCAGCGCCTCGGCCATGGTGCCGATACCGGCGATATGGTGGTCGGTGCCGGTGAGCAGCATCGAGCGGGTAGGCGAGCACGTCGGGGCGGTGTGGAAGTCGGTCAGGCGCAGGCCGTTCAGGGCGAGTGCGTCCAGGTGCGGCGTGGAAATTTCCCCGCCAAACGCACCGAGGTCCGAGAAGCCCATGTCATCGGCCAGGATCACGAGAAAATTGGGACGTTGCGGCATCAAGGCACTCCTTTTTTCAGCAGGCAATAAAGGCCAATGGCAGATCGCGGATCTGTTCGCGCACCGGCGGCTGGTAGTGGCCATCGTTGGTCAATTCATGCAGCAGTTCTTCACGCAGTTGATGGAATTCAAAACTGCTGCGCTGACGTGGATGTGGCGGGGCGACGTCCACCACCTGCTTGATCCGCCCCGGCCGAGGCTCCATCACCACCACGCGGTCGGCGAGGAAAATCGCTTCCTCCACATCGTGGGTCACCAATACCGTGGTGATTTTGGCGCGGGCGCGGATCGCCAGGAGTTCGTCCTGCATCTGCTGGCGAGTCAGGGCGTCGAGGGCGCCGAAGGGTTCGTCCAGCAGCAGGATGCGCGGGCTGGCCACCAGGCCGCGGGCAATCGCCACCCGTTGCGCCATGCCGCCGGACAGCTGGTGTGGATAGGCGCGGGTGAAATCGGTGAGGCCGACCAGCTCGATAAAATCGCTGATGCGCCGATTGCGCTCAGCGTCGCTCAGTGGCTCGTTGACCAGGCCCAGGCCGATGTTTTCCGCCACGGTGAGCCAGGGGAACAGACGATGCTCCTGGAACACGATGCCGCGCTCGCCGCCTATGCCGCTCACGGCTTTACCGTCGACGCGGATCTCGCCGCGAAACTGCGTATCCAGCCCCACCAGCAAACGCAGCAGGGTGGATTTGCCGCAGCCGCTGGAGCCGACAATCGCAACGAATTCGCCTTCGGCAATCTCCAGGTTGAATTCGCGGATGGCTTCCAGCTCGAAGCCGTCGACGTCGAAGGTCTTGCCCACATGGTTGAAGCTGACGATAGGTGCGTTCATGCGTGTCTCCAGCGGGTGGCGCGGGTTTCGATGCGCTGGCCGATCAGGTTGAGGGCCGCGCCGGTAAGGCCGACCAGGAGCATGCCGCTCATGATCAGGTCCATGCGCAGCAGTTGTTGGGCGCCGATCATCAGGCTGCCGATACCGCCGTTGGACGGCATGAAATATTCCGCACCGATGGTGCCCAGCCAGGCGTAGATCAGGCTCAGGCGCAGGCCGGCGAAAATCCCGGCTGCGGCGCCTGGCAGTACCAGGCGTCGCAGCCGTTGGAACAGGTTCAGGCGCAACACCTGCGCCGCTTCGTTGAGCTGTGGCGACAGATTCAGCACGCTGCGTTGAGTGGCGATAAACAACGGGAAGAAGGCGGCGAGGGCGATAAACACCCACTTGGCCAACTCACCCAGGCCAAACCAGGCAGTGAGCAATGGCACCCAGGCGAAAATCGCGATCTGGCGCAAGGCGCTCAGGGTCGGCCCGAGTACCCGCTCACTGCGCCGTGACAGTCCGAGCCACAGGCCCATGGCAAAGCCAACGCCGCCACCGAGCAGCAAGCCGCCCAGGCTTCGCCCCAGGCTGGTGCCCAGTGCACCGCTGAGGTTGCCATCCACGACCCCGGCGACGGTGGTGTGCAGCACCACCCATGGGCTGACCAGAATGTTCGGGTCGACCCAGCCTTGTTGCGTCGCGACCTGCCACAGCGCCAGCAACAGCAGGGGCAGCACCCACGGTTGCAGGCGCTGCCAGCCTTGATAGCGCGGCCCGCGACGAATCTGCGCCGTGGCAGGATGGGGCCAGTGCACCCATTTGCGGTCCAGCCAGCCAATGCCACGGTCCATCACCACGCCGAATACGCCGATGACCACGATGCACACGAAGACAATATCGAGCATGAACAGCTGGCGCGCCCACACCATCAGGTAGCCGATGCCTTCGCTGGAGGCCAGCAACTCCACCGCCAGCAGCGAGGTCCAGCCGGCCGCCAGGGCCAGGCGCACGCCGGCCATAAAGGCGGGCAGCGCGGCAGGCAGGATCAGGCGCCGGATCAACAGGTGCGTGGGCAGGCGCAGCACGCGGGCGGCTTCACGCAACTGGGGTTGGGCGTCGCGCACGCCCACCAGGGTATGCAGGGTGACGGGCACCACGATCGCCTTCACCAGCACCACCAGTTTCAGGGTTTCGCCAATGCCGAAGAACACCATGAACAGCGGAATCCAGGCCAGGGTCGGTACCTGCGACAACGCGCTGAACGTCGGAAACACCAGGCGCTCGGCGCGCGCGCTGAAACCCAGCATCGCCCCCAGCAGCGCCCCGGCGCCAATGCCCGCCAGCAACCCCCAGGACAGGCGTTGCAGGCTGATCGCCAGGTGGCTCCACAGCTCGCCGCCGGCCAGTTCCACGGCGCTGCTCCACACCAGGGACGGTGGCGGCAGGATCTGCTCGCTCATCCAGTGATTGCGGCTGGCCAGCCACCACAGCGCAAACAGCGTCACCGGCAGCAACCATGGCAACAGCCGTTCACAGCGCAGCGGCCAACGTGGCGTGGCGCCGGGAGCCGCGAGCGGGAGGCTCAAAAGTGAGATTCGGGCCATGGAGGACCTCCGTTGTCGCCAGGGGCGTTATGTGATTTCGATCTTATAAAAACGTAATCAAGATGATTGAGGGATAAGAAAAACCATTTAAAGCCTCGCCCCGGCACGCATCCAATGCATTCGAAGAATATTTTCGATGCTATTCATGCATAGCCCTCTGGAGCCTGCGTTTCCCTTCGTATAGTCCTAAAAGCTATTAAATTGTGAATTTATAGTATTTAAAGTTTTGACCAGGTTGTGCCTACTTTCTGCTCCCCAGGCGACCCTCGCCCACAAGGAGCTGCGCTTATGAAACTGCCGTTCAAACGTCTGATCACCCTGGTCGCAGGCACCGCCCTGGCGGGCCTGGTACAGGCTGCCGACCTCAAGGAAATCCGCATCGCCGTGCCCGACCTCAGCGCAGGCAGCCAGCACAGCGGCGGGGGCATAACGGACGTGCTGCGCGAGCAGCAGATCTTCGAAAAAGCCTTCGCCGACCAAGGCATCAAGATCCAGTGGAATTACTTCAAGGGCGCCGGCCCTGTGATCAACGAAGCCTTCGCCAACGGGCAGGTGGACCTGGCGTACCTGGGCGACCTGGCGGCGATCATCGGCCGCTCCAATGGCCTGGAGACGCGCCTGCTCAGTGCCACCGCGCGGGACATCAAGCAGTACCTCGGCGTGGTGCCGGGTTCTGGCATCAAGACCTTGCAGGACCTCAAGGGCAAGCGCGTCGCGGTGTTCCGTGGCACGGCCAGCCAGTTGTCGTTCGACAGTGCATTGGCCAGCCAGGGCTTGAGTGAGAAGGACCTCAAAGTCATCAGCCTGGACTACAACGCCGCCAATGCCGCGCTGGCCGCCAAGCAGATCGACGCCACCTGGGGCGGTTCGAACCTGACGGCATTGCAAGCCAAGGGGCTGGCTGAAATACCGCTGACCACCAAGGACCTCGGTGGCGCCGGCAGCATCCAGGCGGTGCTGGTGGGCAGCAAACAGTTTGTCGACGAGCACCCCGACGCCGTCGCCAAGCTGCTCAAGGCCCAGCAGCAGGCGGTGCACTGGTTGACCGATGACAACAACAAGCAAGCCTACATTGCGCTGGTGTCCGGGCTGGCCAGTTACCCGCCGGTGATTCTCACCAATGACTTGAAAGACCAGACCCTCAGCGAGATTTTCCCGTCGACCCTGGACCCGGTGTTCCTGGCTAAATTGCAGGGTTCGGTGGACCTGGCTTCCAAGGAGAAGCTGATTCGCAAGTCGTTCCAAGTGAGTGACTGGGTGGCGCCGAATCTGGCGTCGTCGGGGCTTTGAGTCGGGTGGTGCCTGGGCTATCGCCATCGGGGGCTTGCCCCCGATGAGGCCCTTCAAACCGCCACACTCCCTTCCTGCCTGTCCACCTCCATCAGCGTCTCGATCATCGCTTTTGCCGCCGGCGACAACCGCGAACCGGTGCGGCTGACAATCCCGCAGCGGGCGCTCATGGTCTCTATGTTCTGCGGCAGGTTGCGCCAGTGCAGCAGCTTCAACGTGCCTTGGGCGATGTCTTCGGCGAACGCCTCCTCGGTGCCGACGCCGATGGCGTTGGACTGCAGCACGATCTTCACCAGCGCCGGGAAATGTTCGGTCTGGATGCTCGGGGAAAAATCCATGCGCCCGCTCAGGTTCGCCAACAGTTTGCGAATGCCCTGTGAGATCAGCGGCGCCGCCAGCGGGTAGTCGAACATGTCGTTGGTCGACAGGCTGTCCTTGGCCAGCAACGGGTGCCCCGGTCGGCAAAAAAATACCCCGCGCTTGGGGGTCAGTGCGCGGGTCTGGAAATTCGGGTCGGCTTCGAATTGGCGGATGTCGGCGATAAAGAACTCAATCTCTTCACGGCTCAGGGCACGGCTGAGTTTTTCCCAGTTATCCACCTGGAAACTGGTGCGGATTTTCGGGTGGGCGCTGATAAAGCGCGCCACCGCATCCGGTACCAGTTTCACCGCCGGGGCCGGGCCGCAGCCGAAGCGTAGGTCGCCAGCGTCGAGCTTGGTCATGCGCGTGACTTCGCTGCTCAGTAACGCCGCGCCATGCACCAGGGTCAGGGCGTGTTGCAGCACTACCTGGCCTTCCGGCGTGGGGCGCAGGTCCTTGTGACCACGGTCGACCAGCACGCAGCCGAACTCCTGTTCCAACCCCTGGATGCTGCGGCTGAACGCCGGTTGGGTGATGCCCATGGCATCCGCCGCACGCACGAAACTGCGGTGTTCGTTGAGGGCGATGAAGTACCGCAGTTGGCGAAGATCCATATACTTTCCCTGCATATTAAAAATAGGTCGAAGGCATTTGCGACCACGGGAGCGGAGGTTTTAAATGCAAGTTCTTATTCCGTCAACGAAGTACTCGTTCATTTGCTAGACCTAAATTGCATATGGATAGAGCGTTGTCGGAAAGCGTCCCCATCAGCAGGCAAAAGAGGGTCATCACCATGAGCAACGCCGCATTAGCTGTTCAACCCGTCGCCCAGGCGCTGGATATTCACCCGGTCGCCGGCCGCATCGGCGCCGAGATCCGCGGCATCACACTGTCCGGCGATCTGGATGCCGCCACGGTCGAAGCCATCCAGCAGGCGCTGGTGCAGTACAAGGTGATCTTCTTCCGTGAGCAGACTCACCTCGATGACCAGAGCCAGGAAGCCTTTGCCCATTTGCTCGGCGAGCCGATTGCCCACCCGACGGTGCCGGTGCGCGACGGCACGCGCTTCCTCATGGAGCTGGACGGTACCCGTGGCCAGCGCGCCAATTCCTGGCACACCGACGTGACCTTCGTCGATGCCTACCCGAAAGCCTCGGTCCTGCGTTCGGTGCTGGCGCCTAAATCCGGTGGCGACACGGTCTGGGCCAACACCTCGAGCGCCTACAACGACCTCAGCGTCGAACTGCGCGCCCTGGCGGATAACTTGTGGGCGGTGCACAGCAACGAATACGACTACGCCGCGCTCAAGCCGGATGTGTCGGTAGAGCGGCTTGAGGCATACCGCAAGGTGTTCACCTCGACGGTGTACGAGACCGAGCACCCGGTGGTGCGCGTGCATCCGGTCAGTGGCGAGAAAACCCTGTTGCTGGGGCACTTCGTCAAGCGCCTGAAAGGTTATTCCCAGGCGGACTCGACCCAGCTGTTCAACCTGCTGCAAAGCCATGTCACCCGCCTGGAAAATACCGTGCGCTGGCGCTGGAGCACTGGCGACGTGGCGATCTGGGACAACCGCGCGACCCAGCATTACGCCGTGGACGACTACGGCACCCAGGAACGCATCGTGCGCCGGGTGACGCTCAAGGGTGATGTGCCGGTGGGCGTGCACGGGCAGCGCAGTCAGACCACCAAAGGTCTCTGAGCTGACAACGCTTCAAATGTGGGAGGGGGCAAGCCCCTCCCACATTCGATGTGTGGTTTACCAGACGCCGATTTGCACCACTTTCTCCGCCTCCGGCTCACCATACCGAAACCGTTGGCCACGCAGATCAATCTCTGCGTGGCTGATAGTGGTGCGCCGCTTCAGCCCGCGCAGCCATTCGAACAGGTACCCCACATGGGTTTCGCGCACCTCGGCATAGGCCGGGTCGTTGCCCAGGTCGTGCAGTTCCTGCGGGTCGTTTTCCAGGTCGAACAGCTGTGGGCGAAACCCGTCGTACGCCAGGTATTTCCAGCGTTCGCTGCGCACCATGGTCATGCGGCAACGGTCGATGGGTTGCGCCAGGCGTTCGCGGGCCGGGGCCTGGAAGGCGTAGTCGTACTCGGCGATGGCGTAACGGCGCCAGCGCGTTGCCTGGCCGTGCAGCAGCGGGATCAGTGAGCGACCTTCTAGGCGATGCTCGGCTGCGGGCAGGTCCAAGGCCTCGAGGAAGGTCGGCAGCGCATCGATGGTTTCCACCAGGCGCGCGTCCACCGTGCCACGGCTGGCATCGGCAGCGGCGCGTGGGTCACGCACGATCAGCGGAATGCCCACGGCAGGTTCCAGCAAAAACTCTTTTTCGCCGAGGTAGTGATCGCCGAGGAAGTCGCCGTGGTCGCTGGTGAACACGATCAGGGTGTCGTCCCAACGGCCGTTGCCTTGCAGAAAATCGAACAGTCGCCCCAGTTGGTCGTCGACCTGTTTGATCAAGCCCATGTAGGTGGGAATTACCGTGAGCCGTACCTCGTCACGGGAAAAGTTCAGGCTCTCCTGGTGCTGGCGGAACGCCTGGTACACCGGGTGATCGCTGGTTTCCCCTGGCTGGATCGGTGCCTGGATATGCTCGGCGCCATACAGCGCGTGATACGGCGCCGGTGCGATGTAGGGCCAGTGTGGCTTGATATACGACAGGTGCAGGCACCACGGTTGTTCGGCCTGCTCACGGATAAAGTCGATCGCACGGTCGGTGGTGTAGACGGTTTCCGAGTGTTCCTCGGCCACGCGCGCGGGCAGGCCTGCATTGCGCATGTGCCAACCGCTGAGGACTTCGCCGTTTTCACCTGCGGCCGCATTCGCCCATTCGTGCCACGGATTGGTACCGCTGTAGCCCTGCTCGCGCAGGTAATGGGTGTAGGGCGCGGACTCGCGTTTTTCATCGAACACCGGGCTGTCGGGGTAAATGCCGTCGTGACGCAGGTACGCCTCGAAGCCGACCTCGTTCAACGGCTCGGCCTGCTCGCTGTCAGGGTCGATATTCAGGCGTTGCAAGGCTTCCACATTGGGCGTGGCGTGGGTCTTGCCGACCAGCGCCGTGCGGATGCCGTGGGGGCGCAGGTAGTCGCCGATGGTCAGTTCTTCCAGGGGCAACGGCACCGCGTTCCACGCCACCTGATGGCTGCTGACGTAGCGCCCGGTATAGGCCGACATGCGCGAGGGCCCGCAGATGGTGCCTTGGGTATAGGCGCGGCTGAAGCGCACACCGGCGGCGGCCAGGCGATCGATGTTCGGTGTGTGCAAGTGGGCGTGGCCGTAGCACGACAGGTAATCGCGGCGCAGTTGGTCGCACATGATGTACAGCACGTTGCGCACGGGTTGGGGGTGGGACATGGGGCTTCACCAGACGGAGGACAGGTGAGGTTTTTCGCCGTTCGGGTGGGGGGCTGGCAAGTGCATTTGGGGACTGGGTTTGATGCAGTGAATGCATGGCCTAAACGGCGACGTTCTCCAGCGCACACACATCCTCATCCAACTCATCGATCTGCTTGATCTGCTCGATCATCGCTTCCGCCAGCGGCGACAAGCGATACCCCGCACGGCTGACGATGCCGTAGCGGGTGTAACGCTCCTCCAGATCCTCAGCCAGGCCCTCGATCTTCAAGCACACCAGTTCGCCCCGGGCCATGTGCAGCACATCGCTGTTGGCGCTGACGATGCCGATGGCGTCGGAGCGCAGCACTACGCCCATCAGGCTATAGCCGTTCTCGCATTCGACATTGGGCAGGTAATCGGGCCGGCCGCTGAGGTCGACGATGACCTTGCGCAGGTTGGGCGGGCGGATGGTCACGGCCAGCGGGTAACTCATCAGCTCGGCGGCGCTCACGCTGTCGCGCAGGGCCAGCGGGTGGCCGGCGCGGCAGCAGAAATACCAGCGGCGCGGGCGCAGGCGGTGGGTGTGATAGTCCGGGTTGGCTTCGAAGTGGCGAGTGTCGGCGACGAAAAACTCGAACTCTTCACTGAGCAGGCGTTTGCTCAGGCTCTGCCAGTCGTCCATCTGGTACTGCACCCGTGCCTTGGGGTAGCGCCCGATAAAACTGCCGATGGCGCGGGGGATCAAGCCGCCGGCCGGTGCCGGGCCGCAACCGAAGCGCAACTCCCCCGCCTCCAGGCCATTGAACTGGCTGATCTCGTTGGCCAATTGCTGCGCACCGCTGACCAGGCGCCGGGCGTGCTCCAGCAATACCTGGCCTTGTTTGGTCGGTGCAAGGTCTTTACGGCCACGGTCAATCAGCTGGCAACCGGCGCTGTGTTCCAGGGCTTGGATACTGCGACTGAACGCCGACTGCGACAGGTTCACCGTCAATGCGGCTGCGACAAAACTGCGTTGTTCGGCAAGGGCGATGAAGTGACGAAGCTGGCGCAGATCGATATGCATTTTTCACATCAAAAATATCCGGGAAATGCATTGGCTATGCATTAGGTCGACTCCTTATAAAGGCTATCTCTTATGCAGTAAATGTTCGTTAAAACATAAATAAATAACCTAAAGGAATATCTCTCGATGGATATTTTCAGGTTCCGGAGCCGCTTATGAGTCTGTTGAAGTCCGCTGTCCCTTCTTCTCCCTGGCGGCTCAAGCGCTTGCCGCTGGCGCTGTTGCTGGCCGGTAGTGCCAGCTGGACGCCCAGCCACGCGGCCGACGCAAACACGCCTGCGCCCGAAGGCGAGAGCGCCAATGGCCAACTGGAAACCGTCACGGTGACCGCTCGACGCCGCACCGAGAGTGCCCAGGAAGTGCCGACGCCCATGAGCGTGATCGGCGGGCAGGCGCTGGAGAGCCAGCGGGTGTACCGGATTCAGGATTTGCAGCAACTGGTGCCCAGCGTCAACGTCGCCTACATGCATGCGCGTCAGTCCAGCGTGTCGATTCGCGGCCTCGGCAACAACCCGGCGAGTGACGGCCTTGAGGGCAGCGTGGGGCTGTATATCGACAACGTTTACCTCGGGCGGCCGGGCATGGCGGTGTTCGACCTGATGGACATCGAACAGCTTGAGGTCTTGCGCGGCCCGCAAGGGACCTTGTTCGGCAAAAACACCACCGCCGGGGTGATCAACATCAGCACGCGCGCGCCGAGTTTTACCCCGGAGCGCAGCATTGAAACCTCGTTGGGCGAGGACGGCTACTTCCAGACCAAGGGCACGATTTCCGGCCCGCTCACCGATGACCTGGCGGGGCGTTTCTCGGCGTATCGCACCCGCAGCGACGGCGATATCAAGAACGAATACAACGGCCATGACCTCAACGGTGGCTCGCGCCAGGGTTTTCGCGGGCAACTGCTCTACAAGCCCAGCGAAACCTTCAACCTGCGCTGGATCGGCGATTACAACGAAGAGGATTCCAGCGCTGGCACCCGTGTGCTGTACAGCACCGGGCCGACCATCAACGGCACCAACCTCTACCAGTCGCGGGCCAACGCGGCAGGCGCGACCCTGGTCGATGGCACCCACCGCAAGGTCAACCTCGACAGCGACCAGAAGGTCACGGTGTTCCAGGGCGGCACGTCGCTGGAAGCCAACTGGACGTTGCCGAGTGACTTCACCCTGACCTCGGTCAGTTCGTATCGTTTCTGGAATTTCACCCCGCGTAACGACGACGGCCTTAACGTGCCAGCGTCGTATAACGGCGGGGTGTCGGTGGAAGACAAACAGTGGTCCCAGGAATTCCGGCTGGCTTCGCCTACCGGCGGTTTCTTCGATTACGTGCTGGGCGCCTACTACTTCGGTAATTCGCTGGATAACAAATCCTTCAGCTATTACGGGCCGCAGGCCGACATCTGGAACGGCACGCCAGCCGGCGCACTGGCCAACGTCAGCAGCGTCGGCAACGGGCACATTCGCACCGACAGTTTTGCACTGTTTGCCCAGGGCACCTGGCACCTGACCGAGCGCCTGGATTTCACCGCTGGCCTGCGTGGCACCTATGAAGAAAAAAGTGCCTGGGTCACGCGTAACACTCCCCTCGGCGGTGCGGCGGTCACCGGTGCTGCCGCTACGGCTCGACGTGGCCGCGCGGGGGCATACGATTCCGGTGATCTCACGCAATACAGCACCAGCCCCTCGGGTTTGCTGAACCTGAGCTACCACTTCAACGAAAACCTGCTGGGCTACGCGACCTTGTCCCATGGCGAGAAGTCCGGCGGGGTCAACCTGGCGGTAGGCTCAGCACCGACGGCCGGTGCCGACTCATTGCTGATAGGCACCGAGCGCGCCAACAACGCCGAACTGGGTTTCAAAAGCACACTGTGGGACCGGCGGCTGCAGCTCAATGCCAACCTGTTCTGGACCCAGGTCAACGGTTACCAGACCAATGCCTATGACCAGAACAACCGTGTGCAGTACCTGACCAACGCCGGTTCGGTGCGCTCGCGGGGCGTCGAGGTGGAAAGCACCCTGGTGCCGATCAAGGGCCTGACGCTGAACATCAACGGCTCGTTCAACGATGTGAGCTACCTGTCTTACAAGGATGCGCCGTGCCCGCCGGAAGTCAGTCTGCGCCCCGGTGCGCCGGCCTCCTGCGACCTGAGTGGGCATCAAGTGGTGGGGGCGTCGAAATGGATCGCCAACGCCAACGGCGAATACAAGTGGAACCTGGATAACGGCTTCGAACCCTATGTCACCGCCAGCTATGCCTTCCGCTCCAAGGCCGTGGGCACGGTGGAGGACTCCGACTATGGACAGATTCCTGCCTACGCCGTGGTCAACCTGTCCACCGGCCTGCGCGGCAACTATGAGCAGGGGCAGTGGGACGTGTCGTTATGGCTGAAAAACGCCTTCGACAAGACCTACTACACCACGCTGTGGACGGGGGGGAACGGCGGCTACGAAGGCCTGCTCGGTACGCCGCGCACGCTAGGGGTGACCGGGCGCTATGACTTCTAGCCCCGTGCGATAGGTGGCCGGGCTGAACACGCGCGTCACCACCAGCATCGCCACCGCCGTGACCGTCAGCACCACCCAGGCGCTGACAAAGTTGCCGGTCAGCCCGCGCAGCCAGCCGGTCAGCCATGGCGACACCGCATTGATCAAGAAGCCCACGCCTTGCACAAAGGCCGCCAGTTGCCCGGCCTGGCGTGGGTCGCGATGGTGGTCGAGGGTCAGCAGCAGGCTCAGGGCGAAACACGCGCCCAGGCCGAAGCCGCACAACGCCACCCAGAGGTGCGGATATTCCTGCGGCGCGACGATCAGGCCGAGGTAACCCACGGTCTGGGCCAGCAGGGCGATGCCCAGCAGCGGCCGACGGTCGATACCGCGCTGCGCCAGCACCGGCATCAACAGCGCGGCGATCACCTGGAAGATGGTCATGAACGCCAGCAGCGAACCGCTGGGCAGCACGCCCCAGCCCAGTTGCTGATAGTAGGCCGGCAGCCACGCCACCAGGCTCATGTAGCCGCAATTGACCAGGCCGAAATACAGCGCCAGCAACCAGGCGCGACGATTGCGCAGGTCCTTGAAGGCCGGCACCACCTGTGGATTTCTGGCCGCGCCCAGGGGCAGCCAGGCCCATAGCAGCAAGGCGCCCAACGCCGGCAGCAGCCACACCCCCAACCCCGCCTGCCATTCCTGGAAATGCGTGGCCACCAGCGGGCTGAGCAGCGCTGCCAGCCCGCCGCCGGCCATCAGCGAGGCCGAATACACACCCATCGCCACCGGCACCCGATGACGGAATTCGCGCTTGATCATCGCCGGCACCAAGGCCTGGATCAGCGCCACACCCGCACCGCCGAGCAACGCCGTGACCAGCAGCGCCGACGCCTGGCCCATCAGCCAGCGTGCCAGGCACGCCAGCAGGATCATCATCAGGCCCAGGGCGATGCCACGCCGTTCGCCGAGGCGGGCTTCGACGCGCACGCCCACCAGCGCCACCAGCCCCATGCACACCACCGGCAGGCTGGTCAGCAGGGCGCTGCTCTGGAAACTCAGGCCGGTGGCCTGGCGAATCTCGCCGAGCAACGGGCTGATGGAGCTGAGGATCGGCCGCAGGTTCAGGCCGAGCACCACCAGCAGGCCCCAGCCGGCGAGGGATTTATTCAGGGTCATGCAACGCTCTTGCAGTCGGCAAATGAGGCGTGAGTATGGCCAGCACCCAAGGTATTCTGAAATTAAATATAACCATGCCAACCAGTGGCAAAGAGAATGGTGACGCTGATGTTCGATCCCGTGTTGTTGCGCAGCTTTGTCGCCGTGGTGGACTGCGGCAACTTCACCCGCGCCGCCGAGCGCCTGCACGTGACCCAGTCCACCGTGAGCCAGCAGATCCGCCGCCTGGAAGAGGCGGTGGCGTGCCAGTTGCTGGACCGCGACCAGCGCCGCGTGGTCGCCACCGCCGAGGGCGAACGCTTGCTGGCCTATGCGCGGCGCATCCTTGCATTGCATGAAGAAGCCACCGATGTGTTGATCAACCAACAGAGCGACGGCGTACTGCGCCTGGGGGTGCCGGAAGACTTTGCCGCAGAGCGCCTGATGCCGTTGCTGTCGGCATTTGTGCTGGCCTATCCACGGGTGCGCCTGGAGGTCACCAGCGGCCTGGGGCCCGAGTTGCAGCGCCAATACCGCAGTGGTGAATTCGACGTGTTGCTGGTCAAGCAGATGGGCAGCAGCGATGACTGCCTGGCCTCGTGGCCCGAGCCGCTGTGTTGGGTCGACAGCCGCAGCACCCCGTGCCTGGGGCGCGACCCTCTGCCGTTGGTGGCATTCCCGGTGGGCGGCCTGTACCGCAATGAAATGTTGCACCACCTGGAAGTGGGCGGCTGGCGCTGGCGCATCGGTTATTCCAGCGCGAGCCTGGCCAGCGTGTGTTCGGCGGTGGCGGCGGGGTTGGGTGTGAGTCTGTTGCCGCGACGGGTCGTGCAGCCAGGGCATGTGGAACTGGGGCCGGACAGCGGTTTGCCCGTGGTGCAAGGCGTGCGCCTGGCGTTGTATGCCCGTCATGGCCTGAGTGCTGCGGGGCAGTGCTTACAGGCCGAACTGTTCGATTTGTGCGCAAACAGCCCCGTTGAGCCATGCCTTAACTGAATATTTTGTATGCCTGAAAAGCATCAAAAAAAACACCTCGGCGCCAGGCCACGCCGGCCGGGGCTTTGGTGTTTGCAGAGCATTCGTTTATTCAAATTTGATCTATCTATAACTTCAAAGATTACTTTAAGAGATAAGCGTCTGGCCCCGATGATTCAGCCCTCGACGGCCTTCCACGCAGGCCCGTCGGTTTTTCTGTTTCGAAACCGTAGGGAGTCAATCAATGGGCAATGTCCAGACCGCCGCCAGTGCACCCGAGGCGCAATGGCGCCAGGCACCGAGTGGTGAGTTGGTCGACCTTGGCCGGCCGCACCGCGCGCCGTTGGGGCAATTGCGAACACAGCAAACCCCAAAGCGCTTCTCCAGCCGCCGCGAAGGGATCCTGCTCGGTTTGTTGGTACTGGCTCTGCACGGTGCAGTGATTTATTGGGTCAGCCAGAAACCCACGCCGGTGCTGTCGATTGTGCCGCCGGAAATTCCGCCGATGACCATCGAATTTTCCCAGCCGGCACCGCCCGTGGTGGAACCGCCACCGCCTGTGCCGCCACCACCGCCACCGCCTGTTGTCGAGCCACCGCCGCCGGTGGTGGATGAGTTGGCCGCCAAGCCGGCGCCGCCCAAGCCGATTCCAAAACCCAAGCCGAAGCCGGTGCCAAAGCCTGAGCCCAAGCCCGCACCGAAACCGGTGGAGCAGGCGCCCACGCCACTGCAACCCGCGCCACCGGCCCCCGCGCCCGCTCCGCCCGCGCCAGCCCCGGTGACACCTGCTTCGGCCAACGCCGCGTACCTCAAGAACCCGGCGCCGGAGTACCCGTCACTGGCGCAGCGTCGCGGTTGGGAAGGCACGGTTTTATTACGGGTGCATGTACTGGCCAGCGGTAAGCCGGGCGAGATCCAGGTCCAGAAAAGCAGCGGTCGCCAGCAACTCGACGACGCCGCACTGACCGCCGTGAAGCGGTGGAGCTTCGTGCCGGCCAAGCAGGGCGATGTGGCCCAGGACGGCTGGGTCAGCGTACCGATCGACTTCAAGATTCACTAACTATTGCGCTGCGGTGTGCACCACACGCCGCGACTTGTACAGAGGGAAAACATCATGGCATTAGCATCTCCACTTGAATCCATCGAAAGCGCGGTGATCTGGCTGCTGGTGGTCTTTTCGGTCGCCACCTGGGGCCTGGCCCTGCTCAAGGGCGTGCAGTTCGGTCGCCTTAAAGCGCAGGATCGCAAGTTCCACAAACAGTTCTGGGCGGCGTCGAGCCTCGACTCGGCCGCCGAGCTGGCCGAAACCCAGCCCGGCGCCGCTGCGCGTGTGGCCCAGGCCGGTTACGCCGCGATCCAGGTCGGGGAAGCGCCGCATGCGGCCGACCTGAGCCAGGCGATCAACCACCAGGACCGCCTCGAGCGTGCCCTGCGCCAGCAGATCGTACGTGAGCGCCGCTCCCTGGAAACCGGCCTGGCCGTGGTCGCCAGTATCGGCAGCACTTCGCCGTTTATCGGCCTGTTCGGCACCGTGTGGGGGATCATGGAAGCGCTCAAGGGCATCAGCGCCGCCGGCTCCGCCAGCCTTGAAACCGTGGCCGGCCCCATCGGTGCCGCCCTGGTTGCCACTGGCGTGGGGATCGCCGTCGCGGTGCCGGCGGTGCTGGTCTACAACTACTTCCTGCGTCGCCTGAAGCTCACGGCGGCGGACCTGGATGACTTTGCCCACGACTTCTACAGCCTGGCGCAGAAGAACTCCTTCCGTGTGCTGCTGCACCCGGCCCTGACTAAACATGCGCCGGGCAACCCGCAAAAAGTGAAGGAGGCGTCCTGAAATGGCCTTCTCCACACAAGACAGTGATGAGGTACTGAGCGAGATCAACGTCACGCCCCTGGTGGACGTGATGCTGGTGCTGCTGGTGGTGTTTATCGTCACCGCGCCGCTGTTGACCAACGCGATCCCGATCAACCTGCCCAAGACCGAGGCCGTAGCCCCGGTGGAGCAGAAGGACCCGCTGGTGGTGAGCATCGACGGCGCCGGCAAACTGTTTATCAACAAGGACGAAATCCAGCCGGACCTGCTGGAATTCAACCTGCAGGCGGCCAAGGCCAAGGACCCCGAAGTGCGGGTGCAACTGCAGGCCGACGACGGCGTGAATTACGGCGAAGTGGCACGGGCCATGGCGTCGATTGAGCGGGCAGGGATTACCAAATTGTCGGTGATCACTGCGAGGTAAAACGGATAGCAACAGACATTGGCGAAGACGCCGAGGCCATCGTGCTTTTATCTGAGCGACCACAGCGTGCGACTTATACAGGCTCCGGCTACTGATCGCATGCAGCAGTCCTCAAGCGCTAAACGTCAGGCTAACGCAGCGTCCAGCCCCGCGATCACAGCCACCTCGGCAATCTAAACCGCTGACTCGGCTTCATTCTTGATGGTTACCATTGGAAATTGCCTATGAACATTGCACGTGTACACCTCAGCCCTATATTGACATTGCCCCAGGGTGATAAAGACCCTCTTTCAATCCGAGCGAAAGCGCTGGTATTTGCCGACCCCCGATCTCGGTCGTTACTGGGGTATCTAAAAAAGGTGGCGCCCAGTGACGCACCCGTGTTGATCAATGGTGAGACGGGCACGGGTAAGGAGTTAGTGGCACGCTACATTCATTCGAGCAGTGGCCGCACTGGTGCTTTTATTGCGGTCAATTGCGGTGGGATTAGCTAGACGCTTACTGAAAGCGAGTTCTTTGGCCTCGAGGCCGGTTCGTTCTCCGGCGCTGTCGGTCGGCGAGCCGGCTGGTTCGAGGAGGCGGATGGAGGAACGCTGTTTCTAGATGAGATCGGCGATTTGCCGTTGCCTTTGCAAGTTAAATTGCTGCGTGTTCTACAGGAGAAGGAAGTGGTTCGCGTCGGCTCGCGCAAACCGATCAAGATCAACATACGATTGATGACGACTATCAACGTCAATTTGGAACAGGCCATTGGGGCCGGTAATTTCCGGCTCGATCTGCTCTATCGGATAAACGTCGCTCAATTGGAAGTTCTGCCGTTAAGGGCGCGTCCCTTTGATATCCTGCCGCTGGTGGAACACTTCAGGAGCGTCTACAGCGCCCGCCTGAAAATCAACGAGCCTATGCTCTCGGAGTCGGCCACTCAGGCGCTTCTGGATTATCCCTGGCCGGGGAGCATTCGTGAGCTTGAGAATGTTGTTCACTTGGCGATACTGGTGGCTGGCGATAGACCGGCGCGCTCCGAGCACTTGAAGGTGCAAGTTCTGACGGTGTGCAAAAGCTTCCCAAGAAGTGCTTCGTGAACAGTTGCAGCGATTGTTCGATGTTCCAGGTGATTCGCTATTGCATGATATCGAGGAGTTGATGGTGCGCGAAGCTTTTGCCTACTGCGACCCTGAGCTTCAGGCTTGTTTGACCCGGCCGGATGCGTTTCCTATACGACGTAACTTAGGCCATTTCAACTGCGCGCCCACGTGAATCGCTTCCTCCAAATGGGAAAAACCGACAGAATAAAACAGTCCACCCCCAACTGATGGTACTCTTCGATTCGCTCCGCCACCTGCGCAGAGCTGCCGACCAACGCTGTTCCCGCGCCGCCGCGTACCAAGCGTACACCGGCCCAAAGATTGGCTGACCCTAAAGTTCTCGAGCACCGGACACACGGCCCTGCATCAACTGCGTCTGCCTGTTTTGCCCCACCTAAGTTTGCCCATGGGCCGCACCGACACGCTCGGCGGCTTCGGAGGCGCCGCCAAAGTAAATAGGAGTACGTGCGCGCCTGGCGCAATCGGCGTCTTAATGCCGCTGCGGTACTAACGCCCTTGATGCGTGGGCGGTTAGGCTGCGCACACCGCCTGGAACACCTGTAGAAACTCTGCGGTGTGTGCGTTACGTTCATCTTATTCGAGAAAATCACCAAGGGAACGTTTTTCAAAACGGCTGGAGCCAGTCACCATATGCAACGCCAGGCGGCTTTCACTGATTTGCAACGTCCCCGCGCGGGCCAGCAGCTCAGTACCCGGTCGCAGCGTCAGGAGGAACTTCAGGCGGCGCGCTTCCTGGGACAGCACCGCAGTGATCAGCCACGAGTCTTAAAACCCGGCAACAATCCGACCTTTGTCAAGCCTCTGCTGGTGAGAGGATGGCCATCGCCATTGGTGGGTAAAAAACAGTACAGTTGGATCGGTGGGCGTACATCATCTGTCATGGCGCAGGCGCTCCTTGCGCAAGCCCTGTTGAAAAGGCAGCGGTAATACCTGCTCGCCAAAGCGCAGCACTTCGCTGACTGACAGTCCGTCTTCCAAGATCAGATGATTCAAGCCAATTCCGTGCGGCTCTTGCAGGCGTGTAGCGACTTGTTGCGGGGTGCCCACCAGGATCAGCGGTTGTCGGGCTTCCCGCTGCTGCAGGTTGGGATGCACTTCCCACTGGCGCAGCGGGTGGCGTGCACGGGATAAATTGGCCAGTGGGGCACGGGCAATTGAGCAGCCGATAATAAAGTGGCGGCGGTCTCCCTGGTGAGGTCCTCGCTTTCGCCGAGGATCAACCCAAACGTACGGCAAAGTTGAGCGTAGGTTGATCCGGCGCTAGCGCTGTATCTACTGGGCCAGTCTTAGTGGGTAGCTAGGCGCTAACATGCAGATCACCTGCACCTGGTAATCCGCTCGGGAGCGATTCTGGACGCCGGTTTCTTTATAGGTGTTGAGCCAGAAAGCTTTGTCTTCGGTAATTTTCCAGAACAGGCCCGGGCCAAAGCCCAGCACCTTCTCCCGGGAGTCGGTCAGGGTGTTGCCGTTGACCTTGTCATCCGAGATCTGCCGGAAGTAGTAGCCGTTTATGCCGACCGAGACCTTCGGAAATACCTCGTACGAGGCGGTGAAGTTGGCCCATGCCGATTGTCCTGACTGGGTGTCACGCACCGCTTTCCCTTCAAAGAACTGCTGCGAACTGCTCGCAGGGTCGTCGTTCTTGAAGTTGTACAGGTAGTTCAGCCGCCAGCTCACTTCCCAGCGAGGCGCAGGCATCCAGGTCGCCGCCCAGTAAGGGTTCAGCGAGAAGTGGTTGGACCCGGGATTCAGGTCTTTGTCTTTGTCGTACTTGCCTGTTGGCAGAATAGTGTCGAAGGCCATGCGCTGCACAAAAACCGGCCGGCCATTGGCGTCAATGATCGGATCGAACTGGACCTGGGGCCCGACCGTCACATCGCCCAGGCCGGTAGCGTTGTCCTTGAGCTTGGCGCCGTTCTCACCGAAGTCGCCGTCCAGGGAAACCACAGGCACCAATAGGCTCCAACCCAGGTGTGCTCCCCCTGCGAAGGTGTCTGGTGAGTAGTAGTTCAATTGATTGATCATCGTGATGACGTTGATCTTCGGATCATCGAAGACGGCGTTGTTCTTGCCACCGTTGGTCCTGATGCTGCTGGCGGTGCTGAATTTCAGGTAGGTCTGGTGAGCCAGCCCGGGTGGCCCTGCAAATCCTTCGTAGAAGCTGGTGCCGCCCAGGTTCATACCGCTGGGTTGGCTTACGGAAGGTGGAGGAGGGCCGTCGGCTGCATGGGCGGCAAATGAGGCGAAGCTGAGTGCCAGGCATGCTGGCAGGGATTTGGTCAGACTCATCGAAGTGGCTCTATTCTTGGAATTGTGAGCGGGGGAATCTCCCCTGGCACTTCGACTTTAAGCCACCGGTGGTGCGTAATGCTTGAGCGCAACCGCCAGAGTTGACTGAGCGTGCCATGATGGGACGATGATGCTCAACGCGCACTATGCTGAGGCCATCGGCGAGTTGAAACTGGCTTGAGGTAGAACCCAGTAGCGTGTCTTGGAATAATCCCTTTCGGGAGTATCAGTTTTTGTGTGTTCGGGTTGGTTAGGGCCTGCCGTCAAGCAGGCCGTTGTTTTACCAACTCGGTCTGGTGAATCGGTGTCCGTACAGGATAGCAAATTGACTCATTGCCACTTTCCAGTCGTGTGCCGCATGGCCCCAGTTGGCTGTGATATTGCCAACCCAAGTCATATCGGTTTCGTGGCGGCCTCATTGGTAGGGAAGTGCCCTCGAGATCTTGATGATCTTGCGTAGCTCATTGATGCTTTCGATGGCATTGGTTGTATAGACCACTTTTCTGATACTCGCCGGTAAGACAAAAAAGGTATAATACGATCCCAACCTCGAGGCCATACAGCAACTAGTCGGATACTGCTTACCCCAAGGCCGCGCTTCAAAGGCGTTAAGCTCTTGCTCGGCCACATCGGCATTGATTGCCTGGTAAGATCGGCTTGAGCGCTTTGGCCAGTGCCGGACGCTTATCTAAGCGGCATAGTCCAGCTGTTGCCGATCAGATGCACGATGCAGGTTTGCAGCGTTGTGGCAGGAAAAACTGCTCCAAAGCCTCCGGTATTCCTTTGAGGCCATCTGTGACGGCGATCAGAACATCTTCTACCCCCCCCTCCCCGGGTTCTGAGGTTGTTTAAGACCTTCATCCAAAACTTGGCGCCGTCGGTACTCTCGATCCAGATCCCCAGAGTGTCGCGTGTGCCATCGGGTAATACCCCCAGCGCCAGATAAATAACGTTGTTGCGCACTAACCCCTCGTCCCGGACTTTGACCCGTAGCGCATCAAAGAGGATGACCGGATACATAGGCTCCAAGGTGCCCTGCTGCCAGGCGCCGACTTCTTCTATGACTGCATCGGTGACTGAACTGATGAAGTCATGGGACACGTCGGTTCCATGCTGCTCGGACAGAAAAACGCGGATCTCACGTACCGTCATGCCCCGGGCGTACATGGCGATTCTTTTGTCGTCGAAGCCTGTAAAGTGTAAGCGTCCTGAAAATTTATCTATCTAGACCCGCAGTCAAGACATGGGTTGATATCTAGTTGTTGCCCCAAACAGCTCGTCATTTCCCAGATGGGGAAACCACATCTTGCCAGCCATCCATCAATTCCATATTTTGCGCAACGAGCCGGCAGGGCTTGCCAGTTGCCTTGCGACAATTGCTGAGGGCCTGCTGTCGCGCTGTCTTGAGTGAGCGCGCGCCGTAGTACCAATAAATGCCGCTACTCTCCTTGGACATTGCCATCGCTTTCTCGGTAACGCTTTGAAGATAAGCCTCGGCGCCCGCACGGTCTTCGGGCACCAGCCTCGAAAGCAGCGGCATTAATGCGCTGTCGTCCATGGCAGGAAACCGGTTGCGCCTGAGAAAATCTTCGATATATGGCTTTAAAAGTATATTAGCCTCTTGTTTGTAGAGCGTGTGCCCATCCCTACCGAATGGGGGTAGCAACGCCAGCTCAGCGCTACCGCCCCACGAGCGATAACTCGCGATCATCCGGGCAACAAGATCCGGGTTGAAAAACGGATCATTCTTGGCGTAAATCCAGAGTGTTGGCGTTGGGTTGTCTTTGCCGAATTTCGTTAGGTTTCGCACAAGATCGGTTTGATATAATGAGCAATCAGAGTCGGCAGAGCCCACATTCGTGTAGTGGTAAACGCCGCCAGAGATGTTGATTACCGCTGCCAATGGATGACCTGGTTGAGCCGCCAGGTCTAGCATTGAAGCTCCGCCGATAGAGATACCAACACCTACTGCCAAAGATGGATCGACGTCTGGACGCTCGCGCACAGCCGCCAATGCGGCGCCAAGTTCTTTGCCATGCGCATCGAGAAACCGGGCCACATTGGGATCGGTGCAGGTTCCCCCTTCATTCATGAAGGTTCCGGTCGAACGGCCATAGCCGGGCCATACAATCGATGCGGCAAGCCAGCCACGGTGCGCAAAGTCGTGAGCGATATGAGCAAGCCAATCGGCATGTGCGGTAGACGGAGATGTTGCCGCCGAGCCGTTAACAATCAGTGCGATGGGGAAATTCTGCCCTTTTACGGGGCGGACGATCAATGCTTCGATTTTCTCAATATGGGAGTCGATCTGAATCGGCAATAAGAACTGTTCTTCGCGTACCAATATGTCGGCATGAGTTTGGCTTGCACAAAGCATCAGACCAAACATGATAGTCATGAAGCGTCGCATCGATTGCATTTAGAACACTCGCTCATACGTTAGAAGCCAAGCTTACACTGATGCGGCAGTAGCTGATCAACGTACGCGGACGATGAATAGACCTTAAGAAAGCCTAAATACGGTAAGCGTCTGCGGATCGCGCGGTGCGCTCGGTGAATCATCAGATGAACATGGCAAAACTCCCCATGCACCGTGACTTAGCTGGCTTTGACTTCAGCGCTTCCAGCGCTGATGCCCGGCTGGTCAGCGATCTATCCAGCTTAGCGTTCACTGAAACCGAGCAGAATGTCGTGTTCATCGGCGGCCCTGGAACCGGAAAAACACACTTGGCCAGTGCCTTGGCTGTATCCGGAATTACGGCCCACAACAAACGCGTGCGCTTTTTCTCCACGGTGGAACTGGTCAATCTGCTGGAGCGTGAAAAGTACGATGGTAAGGCAGGCCGCATCGCCCAGGCACTGCTACGAACAGACCTGGTGATACTGGATGAGCTGGGGTATTTGCCCTTCAGTCAAAGCGGCGGTGCCCTGTTATTTCACCTGCTGTCCAAACTGTACGAACACACCAGCGTGGTCATCACCACCAGCCTCAGCTTCTCGGAATGGTCGAGTGTGTTTGGCGGCGCCAAAATGACTACGGCGCTGCTGGATCGGCTGACACACCACTGCCATATCGTTGAAACAGGCAACGAGTCTTACCGGCTGCAACACAGCACATTGGCTGCCCAGACAAAGATCAAAACACGCGAACGAAAGCGAAGGGACGGAAATGATATCGAGGACGATGAGCCATTTTGATCCGCACCATAAATGCCCTGCTGCATGCGGTGGGGCTTGATGCGTCTTTAATCGGAACACTGCTGCTAAGCTTATCCACAATTGCTGGGACAGAAATCAGCAATCCGTCCTGGCTCAATTTTCAATCGGCAGGGTGGGTCAGTTTTCAATCAGCGCCAACACTCAGGGTCGTATTTCCCGCCACCTGTACGGGAAAAGCGCATTCCAAAGGACAACGGCAAGGAGCGCATCCTTGGCATCCCGACGGTCTCCGATCGGGTGGCTCAAGGGGCGGTGAAACGTTATGTGGAGGCTGTGATCGATCCGATTTTCCATCCTGATTCGTATGGGTACAGGCCCGGAAGATCGGCCCACGATGCTTTGCGTCAATGTTCCATTCGGTGCCGTCGTAAGAACTGGGTATTGGAAGTGGATATCAGCGCGTTCTTCGACCACGTTGGGCACGACCTGATCATCAAGGCTCTGGAACATAACCAGATGCCGAAATGGGTGATCTTGTACTGTCGACGCTGGCTGCAAGCGCCGATGCTGAGTGAGACGGGGTTGCTTCAGGAACGGGGACGAGGGACACCTCAAGGGGGTGTGATGTGATCTCGCCCTTGTTAGCCAATTTATTCCTGCATTACGCCTTTGATCGTTGGATGGACAGGACACATCGCGGCGTGCCGTTTGAACGGTGATGGTGAGAGTCAGTGCTTCAACACGATCTTTCCAGACGCACCTGCTGCCATTGCATCATGCGCGGCCCCGATCTGCGCCAATGGAAATACCTGGCTAATCGGAATAATCAAGTGTCCCTGCGAAGCGGCTGCTAACACCGCATCTAGCGTTGCTGCATCAGTCTGGTGATAGAGTTCATAGATTGTTAAGCGGTTATTGATGTTCGCCCCTTCGGGTACCGGCACGATGCTCGCGACTCGACCGCCGTCCCGTACATGCCCGATAAGATTAAGGGCCACCGGCGTCGCTGCACTAATCGCAAAGTCGAACACCCGTTCTGCGGCGGGCACTGTAATGTCGAGTGCCTGCCCGGCCAAACTGCGAGCCTCCTCCAGGCGCTCAGGCCGGGACACCGGCCACTGGTTGTGCACCAATCTGTTTGATGTATTGCACAGCGGCTCGACCCACAGCGCCGAGTGCTCCTGAAATCAAAACACAATCACCAGCTTTGATGCGCAGCGCATCAACTTTGATGCGCAGCGCATCAACGGTCTGCCGGCCCGTAAGTCCTGCCTTCACCAACGTCGCACCTTGCTCAAAATCAAGATTGTCTGGAAGTTTCGCAACCGAGCTGGCGGGCAACACCCCGTATTCGGCATGAGCCCCCCTACCGTTCGCGGTGAAGTCTCCGACCACTCGGTCGCCAACCGCGAAGCCCGTCACGCCCTCGCCGAATTTTGCCACAATGCCAGCTGCATCGCCGCCTAAGATGGCCGGAAACGGCAACGGAATGTGTTGGGCCATGTATCCCTGCCTGAGTATCAGGTCAAAAGGGTTAACCCCTGACGCTTCGATCTTGATAAGCACCTCACCGGCGCCCGGTTCTGGGGTCGGAACCTCTTCAACAACGAACTGGTCGGTACCACCATAGGCTTTCAGAAGAGCAGCTTTCATCATCGATCTCCAGATGGGTGTTTCGTGCCGCGCGCTCGGGTCGCTATCGCGGTGCGGGCGGATTTTGAGTTCAAAGTAATCGGCGAAGGTTTGAGGAGCGACGCGCGATGTTGTCGAGCGCCCATGCACCACCGCCGGCGAACGCAAGGAAAAGGAACACGAAGCAGAACATGACGGCAGCTTCACCCATGTTGAGCACGGGCCAGAAGCCATGCGGGGCGTGGGCGATGAAGTAGGCGACTGCCATTTCCCCCGAGGCGACGAATGCTGCAATACGAGTGAACAATCCGAAGGTCATCAATGCTCCAGTGATGATCTCGATCAACCCTGCGACGAGCATAATGGTGGGCAGCGGATAGGCCATGCCTGGGATCTGTGCCGGAAATTCGAATAATTTCATTGTCGCGTGTTCGAGGAACATCAACGCTATAACAATCCGCAGAACGGAGAGAACTCGGGACGTCCAAGCAGGGGAATTGAGCATGTTATCTCCTAAGGGATTGGCAGGCTTACGATTGAAGCGGCCTTTGGACTAATTGGCTTCACCGCTGGTGCGGCTAACCTCATGAGGGTGTTTCAGAGTAGGTGGCATCCCGAATCGGAAACTCGATGCGGTGATCCCTCCAGCGAAGTCAGACTGGTGGAAGGTGACGGCCCCGAGTTCGTCTGCGGCTGCCCCTAAGGCGACCATCAGCGGGATCAGATGATCTTCTCGGGGATGAGCTGCGCGGGCGCAAGGTGCCTGCTCCCAATTCATAAGGCGGGTTACCCTTTCATCTGGGGCAAGGTGTATCAAGGTCTGTTGCAACCAGGCGTCGAATTGGCGCGATGGTTCATATGCTTCGGGACTGCGCATGGCGCTGAGGTTGTGGTAGCTAAGGCCGCTGCCCACAATCAGCACGCCCTCATCACGTAACGAGGCCAGTGCACGGCCTACTTCAAAGTGGGCTTGCGGCTCCAGCTTCGAATCGAGCGAAAGTTGCACAACCGGGATGTTCTCTTCCGGGTAGAGGGGCTTCATCAGGCTGAACGTGCCATGGTCGAAGCCTCGGTCGGGATCCAGGGTCGCCTCGATACCTGCGGTTATGAGCATGTCGCGCACACGCCGCGCCAGTTCGGGCGAACCTGGGGCAGCGTAGTTGATGCGGTAGAGGTAATCAGGGAAACCGTAGTAATCAAACAGCATGCCGGGATTGGCGCCGGACGAGATGAAAAACCCCTGTTCCTCCCAATGCCCGGAAACCACAAGGATGGCTTTCGGCGCGCTGCCCAGCTCGGTACGCATCTCGATAAGCGACTGCTCCAACTTGTCGAATACATGGCGAAGGTCCCCTTTCATCCAAGGCCAGGGGCCGCCCCCATGGCTTAGGAAATAGGTGGGAAGACGGGAGCTAGGTATAGAGTGACCTTGCAGCTTAGGCATAGAGTGACCTTGCAGCTTAGGGGAAAGGAAACTTGCTGACGGTATTTCTGCTAGAAGGCTATCATTTCTTCTGAGTTGAACAATCCAGCTTTTGTTGATGGATAATTTCCTTTAGGTTGATGATCTATGGATACGCTTTTGAGCATTCGAGTGTTTTGCGCGGTCGCGGAGCATAAGAGCTTCACAGCCGCAGCTACCCGGCTTGGCCTCTCGCCGGCGATGGCGAGCAAACATGTTCATCATCTGGAAAATAAGGTCGGTGCTCGTCTGCTAAACCGTACGAGCCGCCATGTCAGCTTGACCGAGACGGGGCAACTTTATTTCAGCCAAACTCGACCCATGTTAGAGGGATTGGATGAGGTCGAGGCTGCTGTGAGCAGCATGACGGTGGCACCAAGTGGCACGCTGAAACTGAGCGCACCGGTCTGGGCTGCTAATTCCCACTTTGCTCGTGTACTTGCTGAATACAACGAGCTCTATCCTGATGTGTGTTTTGATTTGGATTTGAGCGGACGTATGGTCAATCTGGTAGACGAAGGCATCGACCTTGCGTTGCGCGCGATGACCTCTGCCAGCCTTGACCCCGGCTTGGTAGCGCGTCCACTGATGGATGTGCATTTTCATCTCGTTGCATCCCCCGCCTACCTGAATCACGCTGGTCGCCCGGTTGTGCCTAGTGATCTCAACGGGCACGCGCTCCTCATGTATAGCGGCGTAAACTCCAGCAAAGGCTTAATCCTGAAGGGGCAGGAAGATGAAGGGCCTGTGAAGTTTCGAGTCGTCATGCGCAGCGAGAACGAAACCATGCTGCATCTAGCTGCTCTGGAAGGAATGGGGCTGGTCTTTCTGCCTGCGTGGATGACACAAGTCGATATCGCGAGAGGCAGTCTGGAGAGGGTTTTACCCGAGAAGGTCATGTTCACTACGACGCTGCACGCAGTTTATCCGAGTCGTAAATACCTCTCCGCTAAGGTGCGTACGTTCATAGATTTCCTTTCTGCCCGTCCCAACCTCCGCAACCGCGGCTGAATCAGCATTCCAAAGGACAACGGCAAGGAGCGCATCCTTGGCATCCCGACGGTCTCCGATCGGGTGGCTCAAGGGGCGGTGCTCAATAGCAACGGTAGTCCTCCTGGCACTCGATCTCATGCAGTAACCACAAACCTTTAGCTTTGCTGTCGGTGGCGCTTGTCGAAGATCAAGGCTGGACATTTTCCGCCTACCTTTTCGGTTAAATTCAGGCGACCTAAGCTTAATAAAAAATCGTTGCATTCATAAAGGAGGACTCATGAGAACAATCATCACCGGCGCAACGGGAGGCTATGGGGTCGCTCTTTGCCGCCAGGCCAAGCTCTGTGGGCACTATGTAATTGCCGTTAGTAAGTCCCCTGAAAAATTGCAGGCGCTCTTGCGGAGTGGGTTAGCCGATGAGGTATTTGGACTATTTAGCGGAGGGCTTGGACGCCAACCTAACGAATTTTGAGAGCCACCTGCATAGCAAGGGGCTGACGACGGTCGACCTGCTGATCAACAATGCTGGAATCGGCAGTAAGCAGCATTCGCTGTTCGATGAAAGTGCCGATGAGTTCAGGCGAGCGCTTGAAGTTAACTGCATTGGCCCTGGACAATTGATCAGGCGGTTGGCCGCCTCGTTCTCTCTGGAAATAGTGGTCAATATCTCCTCACGCCGTGGCTCGGTTGCTCAAAACTCCGATGAACGCATTTCCAAAGCCGGCTGTTCCTATACCTACCGAGTTTCGAAATCAGCACTCAACATGCTGTCGCTATGTATCGCTGATGAACTGGGTGAGCAGTTGCTGAGCTATACGGTCCATCCCGGACGGCTGCGCACAGGGATTGGTGTTCAAGGGGCAGAAATGACGGCCCAGGATTCTGCTGTGCGGCTATTTCAATTGATAGCAGCGCGCCCTGATCCTTTCATGTTTTACAGTTTGGAGCATGAGCAAGCGCAAACCTTACCTTGGTAACAGACCAGTAATTCATGTTTGAGCGTCCGGAGCACACCCCATGCGTAGTTAAACGGCCACCCACTTATGCGGTAGCAGATCCGTAATCTCACTCGCCCGCTGCGTCGGCAGCCGCGTGAGCACATCCTTGAGATAAGCATATGGGGCATGTCCATTGATGCGCGCTGACTGGATCAGGCTCATGATCCCTGCGGCCGCCGCTGCGTAGCGACCCAGCAAACAGCCAGTTCGACCGCCCAAGCGCCCACGGCCGGATCAAGTTCTCGATCTGGTTGTTGTCGATGGGCACAGCACCATCCTCCAGGTAGCGCGTCAGCGCTACCCAGCGTTTAAGGCTGTAATCCAGGGCCTTAGCCGTAGCAGAGCCCTCGGGTACAAGTTCGCGTTGGGCCAGCATCCACTCATGCAGTTTTTCAGCGATGGGCACCGCCGTTTCCTGGCGTAATCGCCAACGGTCTTCGTCGCTCATTTCTTTAGTGTGTCGCTCGACTTCGTACAGCCCGCCAATCGAGTGAAGCGCCTGCTCCGCCAACTGGCTTTTATTGGCAATATGCAAGTCGAAGAACTTGCGGCGTGCATGGGCCATGCAGCCGATTTCTGTGATGCCTTGTTCGAAGCTGGCCTTGTAACCGGCGAAGTCGTCACAGACCAGCTTGCCGTTCCAGGTGCCCAGAAAGTTACGCGCATGTTCGCCGGCACGGCTGGGGCTGAAGTCGTAGACCACAGCTTTGAGTGCCGAAAACGGCGTAGTGCTGTAAGCCCAGACATAAGCACGGTGGGTTTTCTTCTCGCCGGGCGCCAGCATTTGTACCGGCGTTTCATCGGCGTGAACCACGCGCTGGGCCAGCACCACTTCGCGCAGCGCATCGACCAGTGGCTGAAGCTGCTCGCCGGTTTGACCCACCCACTGCGCCAGTGTCGAGCGTGGGATTGTCAGGCCGGCACGGCCGAAGATCTTTTCCTGTCGATAGACCTTATCGATCACCTGCGGCGGTACCGGGGCCTGGATCAGTGTTTCGCACTGCCGGCAGGCCCATTTCCCACGCACATGCTGTTCGACGGTGAACACGCCCGGCGTGTAGTCCAGCTTCTCGCTGACGTCTTCACCGATACGCTGAAGTTGGCAGCCGCACGCGCACTGAGTGTTGTCTGGCTCGTGATGGGTCACGGTGCGCGGGAACTGCGGCGGCAGCGGCGCACGTTTGGGTCGCTGGCGTGGTTCTGCCTGTGCGGGTGCGGGATGAAGGGCTTTTAATTCCGCCTCGATGGCTTCAAGGTCGGTGTTGAGCAGGTCATCGAGCAAGCTGGCTTGCGCCGGGCTGATCTGCTCGCTGCGCTTGGCAAACTTGTGCCGCTTGAGAATGGCGAACTCGTGAGTGAGCTGTTCGTTGACCGTCTCGATTCGATGGATCTTCTTGCTCATGGTGTCGACCTGGGCCTGCAATTGCTCGGCCAGCGCGCGGAGCTGTTCTGGGGTCATTTGGTCGAGATTGGGCAAGAAAGTCATGCCGCCGATTGTGCCAGAGCAGACGCGGGACGACGACAAGTAGACGGGCCAAATGGCCGGCGTTTACAGCATGCTAATCACACCGCCGGCGCCAACGCGCTGCCACGGCAGGCCCAGTACCAACGCCTGGAGTTGCTCGCTGTCGAGTTCGACCTCGCAGCCATGGCGAATGCCAGGCCAGTGGAATGCCTTGGTTCAGTCGACGCGCTGCAAGCCAGACGCCCACGCAATCGTGCACCAGCTCTTTCATCCGGTTAGCCCGGCGATTGGCGAACAGATAAGCGCAGTGCGGCTTCGCCGCACCGAACCCCGTGATCATTCGGGCTAATGCGGTTTCGGTACCGGCGCGCATGTCCATCGGCTCGGTGGCCAGCCAGATGACATCGATGCGGATCATTGAGTGACAGCCCGAATAAACTGCGCGCAGTCTTCAGGATCTGACGTTGGCCATTTCACCGTGATCACTTGCTCGGCCATGGGCAACTCGATGATCACTGGCGCTTCGGCTGGCCGTTTACGACCAAGGGGACTCCCCAGGGCGCAGTGATATCGCCATTGTTGGCGAATATCTATCTGTACTACGTGTTGGATCTGTGGGCAAGGCAGTGGCGCCAGCGGCATGCCCGTGGCGATGTGATTGTGGTGCGTTACGCGGACGACAGCGTGGTGGGGTTCAGGACGCAATGGCAGGCTCAGCAGTTTCTGGTGCCGTTGCAGGAGCACCACGCGGTGCCGGGAAACCTGATACGTCTGGGTGGTTTTCGTCTGGCGGTATGCCGTCTATGGCGGCAAGCCTCAAACGGCGCAGCCAACGTAATAGACTTCAATGATCACGCTATGGACGCCTTGCCGACCTCTACATACCTAGACCTAGAAATGCACATCCTTACCCTGAGGATCGCTTCGCGTTACATACCCGAGGCAGGAGCCGTATGCGGTAGTTCTGCACGTACGGATCTGTGCGGGGGCGGCAGGTAACTGCCGTCCCTACCGCGACTGTTTGTTAGGGGATTTAGCTCGGTAAAACGTTAGGGGGCATGCGGTAGATGGGCCGTGAGGTCATTTGGGTAGATCTTTGCACGCCGGGGCACATAAACAAATAGGTAGCCTGAAGCGGCTGCCTAACTGGCAGGCCTTTACGGCGTCCCGGTCATTGAAACCCAGCGAAGCTTTACAGCAATCAATATTGAGTACACAATTGAGTCCATCATAGAAACGCAACGTCATGAAAAGCTGAAAATTTCAAAGACTTGGGAGGTGAGTTATGATCCCGTCCGCTGCGCCATATTCGGTTACCTGGAACGCTGAACGTCAGGTCGCCACAAGAAGCCCGCTCATTGAGCGGGCTTTTTTTCGTCTGCGATTTTTATTTCTCTACGGTGCGTTGCGGCTGTGTCGGTAGTCGCTGACCGCTTCGTACACGGCCTTGCGCAAACGGTTGATACCGCCGATGGGGCGGTGTTCCTCCAGGCCAAACCAGGGGTTGAATGACTGGTTGTCGCACGCCAGGTTCAACGCCGGGGTGTCGAAGTCCTGGGCAGGAATCCGCACCCTGGCGACGGTTTCATACGGCGCATCGCTTTCCTTCCATTCGATGCTGGTGTCTTCGATCGGCATGAATTTTTGCGGGTTCTGCCGCTGGATCTGCAACACGAAACACGCCGGCACGCGGTCGGTGGAAAGCTGCTGGCTCAGGGCGCTGCGCAGAAAGTTCGGCAGGTCCTGGTTCTGTTTGGGCAGCACGTACTCCGGGCAGTTTTGCGGGTCGGGCGCCACGCGAAACTTGGCGTTGGCCGTACCGAACTTGTAGGGCGAGACCGAAAAGTATGTCGTCTGCGTCGGGCTGGCCGGGGCGGGTGCCAGCGTCGCCAGGGCGATAAACAAGTGGCGCACTTGCCAACTGCGTGGGTCGAGCCTGGGGAAGAACGCCAACACCTTCTTGCCATCCGCCTGGGCGCCGATGTTCTGCGCGTACTCGGCCACATCGCTGACAAAGAAGTTCGGGTGGCTGAACATCACGAAGTCCTGTTCGGCACGCGCTTGCTGGTCGGCCAGCAACTGTTTGCCCGGGACATCCAGCAGCTTGATCGCCATGCCGCGGGCGTCGCGGATGCTGTCGAATTGCGGATAAGCGTTGCCGTTGGACAAGCGCATCATCGCTTGCCAGGTTTTACCCGGCGTGGCGAATACGCCCTGTCGCAGCGCCGGGTCAAGGTCGGCCAGCACACTGACTTCGGCCTTCACGCAACCATGCGCCTTGGCGTGCGCATCGCGCAGGTAGCGCGTGCCTTCACGGTGCTGGTCGACGATGCGCACCGCGGTCTGAATGATGCCCTGGGTCATCGTCGCTTCACCCGTCGGGATCTGTTCATTCGGCGATACCGGCCCGCTGTGTTGCCAGGCGTACCAGGCGGTGGCCGTCAGCCAGCCGAGCAGGCCCAGGCCCACCAGCCACAGCAGCGTCTTGCCGAGAAACGCGCCGAGGCGCAGCCACAGGCGTGCGAGCAGGGAGCGTTGGTTGTATTGAGATCGGATAATCATGGCAGTTGTTGCTCCAGCGGGCCGCCCAGCACTTTGAGGTATTCCAGCAGCGCCCAGCGTTCCTGCGGCAGCAGGCCACGCCCGATCACGCCATTGCCACGCTCACCGGCGCGGAATTCGTGACCGCTGTTGTGGTTGCCGGTGATTTTGGTATCGAACAGGAAGGCGTTCTTGAAGGCATCGGTCTCAAAACCCAAATGGCGCGGGTCGTAGTTGAAGGTGCCTTTATAAAAGGTGACGCTGCGCTCGTCCTGGGGTGAGAGCAACTGGTAGATCGTTGGCACCGAACCGTTATGCAGGAACGGCGGGGTGGCCCATACGCCCGCCAGTGGGCGGGCCTTGTAGGCACGCAACTCGCGCACGCCGATGGGCAGGCCATAGCCATCCAGGCGGGGGCGCTCGGTCGGGGTCACACCGGCGGCGCGGTAGGCGTGGTCTTCGACGAAGGCGGTCACGTAGGCCAGGCCTTTGGCCACGGACATTTTTTTCAGGTCCAGGGGCTCGGTAGGCGTGGGATGCAACTGGACGTTGAGCCTGGTCAGTTCCACGGGGTCCCATCGCAGGCTGCTGAGGTCGTAGCGTTGGTCGGCGATATTACTGGCAGTGTTCGGGTCGGTGCCGATGTAGTCCACGGGCAGCATTTTCAGGTGTTGCACCGGGCGGCCGCCTTCCTGGCTGACGGTGGGCACGTGGCAGCCGGCGCAGTTCTCGGCAAACAGTGCCCGGCCTTGGGCGGCGAGGGGTTTGTCGATGGCGCCGAACAGCTCCTCGGGCCAGGTGGGTGGTTTGAGGCGTTGCAGGGTTTCTTCGATGAGGTTGAGGTCGCGCACCCGCACGCTGGACGGGTAGCGGGAATCGCCCTGGAGCGGCTGGCCGGCATCGTCGAAGAACGTCAGGGTCGCGCCGACGCCAAGGGCTTCGCCGATATTGCGCGCCATCGGCTGCTGGGCCGAGCCGTTCCATTGCACCCAATCGAAGGTCCAGATATCCCACAGTTGCGGGTAGTCCACCGGTGCATTGGCGACGCGATAATTGTCCGGGGTAATGGCGTCGCCAAAGCTGGCGTTGGCGATGCGGCCAAAGGCGTCGGTACGGCCCGGACCTTCTTCGGTGGGGTAGAGGCCGCGATGGGTGTCGTTCCAGGCGACCTTGAGGAATTTGTCGAGCGAGCGCTTGAAATCCTGGCGCAACTGGCTGTGCTCGGTGTCGTAGCGATCACCCAGTACCTGGCGGGCGAAACGCTCGAACTTCCACGGGTTGTAATAGGTGGCGGCAAGGCTGGCGACGAGGGCCTGGCCGAAACTGCCGCCGCGCAAGGTGGGTACGCTGGAAGGCAGTACATGTTGGGCTGAACCGCCGTCGATACGCAGCGCCTGGCCTTTGAAATGCAACTCGCCGGTGTGGCAGGCGGCGCAGGTGATATCCAGGTATTCAACGTTGCTGTCGGCGTTTTTGTGCCGGGCGAAACCGACCGGCAGGTTGCCGGGGTTTTGCGCGGTGGGCACCTGCTTGGGATCGACCAGAAAACCGAAGCGCGCCAGGTACGCAGGCGTGGCAAAGCGTTGCTCGGAAAACGGCAGTTCCAGGGCGGTGAACCAGTCGTAGTGCAAGCCTTTTACCTGAGTACCCTGGGGCGTGAAGTAATAAGTCTGGCGGTCGGCGGCACTCCATTGATCCTGGTAATGCACCTGCTCAACGGGCACATAGTCCGGCAGCTTGGGGTTGACGGTGTAATAGAGCACCACGGCCAGGATCAGGCCCAGAGCGGCGAGTATCAGGAGTAAAACGCGGTAAACAATGCGCAAGATGGCTATCCTTGTCTCGGTCTTGTCGAGGAGTCGTGTTGTTATGCCACTACGCCACACATGCGGCAAGTGGCCATGAGCTCGGTACCAGGCGATCCCACGATCCTTCGTGGGCCCCCATGATCAATGAAAATGCTTTTAAACACGTGAACTTATCAGAAGTTTCCTGCTCACATGCCGGTAGCCATTGGTCGTGGCCGCCTGATAAGCTCGCGACTTTATTCGAATGCCCTTTTGGCGCATGAACAAGGAAATAGCATGAAACAGCATCGGTTGGCGGCGGCGGTGGCCCTGGTTAGCCTGGTACTTGCGGGTTGTGATTCGCAGACCAGCGTAGAGCTGAAAACCCCGGCGCAGAAAGCTTCCTACGGTATCGGCCTGAACATGGGCAAAAGCCTTGCCCAGGAAGGCATGGATGACCTGGATTCCAAAGCAGTAGCCCAGGGCATCGAAGATGCCGTCGGCAAAAAAGAGCAGAAGCTCAAAGACGACGAATTGGTCGAGGCGTTTGCCGCACTGCAAAAACGTGCTGAAGAACGCATGACCAAGATGAGCGAAGAGTCGGCAGCCGCCGGCAAGAAATTCCTCGAAGACAACGCCAAGAAAGACGGCGTTGTCACCACCGCTTCCGGTCTGCAGTACAAGATCATCAAGAAGGCCGACGGCGCACAGCCTAAGCCGACTGACGTGGTGACGGTTCACTACACCGGCAAGCTCACCAACGGCACCACCTTTGACAGCTCCGTGGACCGCGGCAGCCCGATTGACCTGCCGGTCAGCGGCGTGATCCCGGGTTGGGTCGAAGGCCTGCAACTGATGCACGTGGGTGAGAAGGTCGAACTGTACATCCCGTCCGACCTGGCCTACGGTGCCCAGAGCCCGAGCCCGGCGATTCCAGCCAACTCCGTGCTGGTATTCGACCTGGAACTGCTGGCCATCAAGGATCCAGCCAAGGCTGACGCACCTGCAGCACCTGCCGCCAAGAAGTAATCGGCAGCTGAACACACAACGCCCCGTCTCGACGGGGCGTTGTTGTTTCTGTGGCTTGCACCGATCTAATGTAGAAGGGATCAAGCCTCTCCCACATTGACGCTGCTGCAAATCCGAACGAACGTCCCTGGCGGGCTACAGTCTGATATAAGACTCGAGCACGGGTAGCCATACGCAAGCGCCAAGTCAATGAAAACTTGGGTTTTTTTCATGTGCGCAAAAAACGCCCGATCTGACTGCAAGCCTTGTATTCCGTGGCTTTCAGGCGGTAAAACAGGCTCTGTTCACAAGGTTATCCACAATTTGTGTGGATAACCTTTCTGTTTGATGGAACTGGAGTGACAGATGAAACCACCCTTCAATTTCACCCGTTTCCTGCCCATGGCCGCGCGCTTGCTCGGCCGTGGGCGTTTGCCGACCTTGCTGTTCGCCGTTGCCGCCAAAGGTTCCAGCCAGGGCAACCGTCTGGGTAAGCTCAAGGATGATCTCAAACTGCTGCAGGCCCTGTGCCTGGCGTACTGGCGCGGCGAGTACCGCGCGATCAGCCCTAAGGCGTTGATCTCGGTGGTGGCAGGGTTGATGTACTTTTTGAGCCCGATTGATGCGATCCCGGACATTATCCCCATGTTCGGTATGTTCGATGACATCGCTGTACTGGCATGGCTCATGAAGACCCTGGAGGGCGAATTGAGCGCTTTCCGTGCCTGGCGTGATGCGCAGCGCCCGGAAAAGCTCGCGGTGGTTGAGCGCCTGCCGGCGACGCCCGCTCTGTTAGCCAGGGAAAACCCGCAAAAAAACTGACGATGCGCCTATCCCCCTGCGCCCTTTGTGGCTGTTAGGATTACACTCCTACGGAAAGAGCTTACTTAGTAAGAGTTGTTATCCTACGGGGCGGTCATGGATATTCAGATAATTTCACGCAATGGCGAACCCGAGTACGCGGTGTTGCCATGGGATCAGTACCAGGCGCTGTTAAAAGCCGCCGGTCAGCAACAGCCTACGCAAGTTCCTTCTCCTACTGTTCAAGCCGCACCTGCCCCGGCCCTGCGCCCGCTGGCGGACCTGCGCGGCTTGCGTGAAGCCAAGGGCCTGGCCATTGAAACCCTGGCCCGTACCGTGGGCATCAGCCCCTCGTATCTTGGATTGATCGAAACGGGTGAGCGTCAGCCGGATGCCGCGATACGCCGCAGCCTGGCCTGGGAATTAGGCGTTGCAGGTTGGAGGGATGAATCTTGAGCCTACGTATCAGTCGGCAACACTGGGATGGGTTACTTAACGAACTGGACCAGGCGCGCCGCCAGCGTCATCTGCTGACGTATCGCGCGCTGTTGGAGCGCTTGCAGTTTCCGACGCCGGCCATGCAGACCCTGGCGGCCGCCCTTGAGCATTTGGCGGCGCTGGACGCCAAGGCCGAGCAGCCGTTGCGCAGCTCGCTGGTGATCAGCCAGGGCGCCAGTCGCCTGCCGCGTACCGGTTTCTTCGAGTGCGTGGAGCGTCTGGGGCGTTTCAGTGGGCCGTCCGATGGCGTGGCCGCCGCTTCCTGGCACGCCTCGGAAGTGGTGCGGGTGTTCGAGTACGAATACCCGGAGTCCGCCGAAGTTTAAACCACGGGCAGGCTGTCCATGCTGTCGATCACATGGATGCTGTAGCCGGTTACATTCTTTGCATGATGCTTGGCCTGCGACGCCAGTTCCGCCAACTGGCTGGCATCGAGTTGTCCACAGGCCTGTGGATATAAATGCACCACCCCGATCGACAACGACAGCAGCGCGAATTCCTGTCGCACGCCCTGGCGGTTCAATGCGACGAAGCAGCCGGCATCCACGTGCTCGGCGCGGTAGAAACGTCGGCATTGGGTATGGAAGTCATCCAGCAATTGGTTGAGTCGCTTGCGCCAGTCCTGCGGGCCGAGCACCAGTAGAAAGTCATCCCCGCCGATATGCCCGACAAAGTCGCGGCTGGGGTCGACCCGGTCGTTCAGGCATTGCGCCAGGCACAGCAACACTTCATCCCCACGCCCATAACCGTAGATATCGTTGAACGGCTTGAAGCTGTCGATATCCACGTAGCAGATCACCGACTCGCGCTGTTGCTGCAACAGCCGCGTGAGGCATTGCTGGATCGGCACATTGCCGGGCAGCAGGGTCAGGGGGTTTGCGTAGCGCGCCTGTTGAATCTTCAGCTCGGTGATTAGCTTGAGCACATCGATTACCCGGCCCAGGCCCAGATAGTCGCCATTGAGCGTGATGATGAAGTCTTCTTCGATACGCTGGCGGGCACGGCTGGTGAGCAAGCGGCTGACTTGCTGCAGCGACTGGCCCAGTTCCACCGCCAGAAAGTCCGCGCTCATCAAGCGGCTGATGGGCTTGCGTGCAAACAGGTCGGTGGCGAACGGTTTGAGCAGCGCGTCGGACAGCGAATGCCGGTGCACAATGCCTACCGGGTGACCGCGTTCATCCAGGACCGCCAGGGAGTTGAGGTTGGCCTGGCGCCGGAACGCCTCCAGCACCTGGGCGGTGGCGGTGTCCTGGTCTACCGCCGGTTGTTCGTTGAGCAGGGCGCTGAGGTCGCTGCCTTCGTCGTTGAGTGTCACCGCATGCTGGTCAGGCTTGGGCAGCATCAATCGCGCTTCGTTCGGTGGATGCTCCTGCGGACGACAGAGCAGGTAGCCCTGCACCAGGTCCACACCCATTTCGGTCAACACTGCCAGCTCTTCCGGCAGTTCGATGCCCTCGGCAATCACTTGGGCGCGGGACGCTCGGGCGATTTGCAGGATCGAACCGACGAATTCGCGCTTGAGTGCGTCCTGATGAATGCCGTCGATGAAGTGCCGGTCGATCTTCACGTAGTCCGGGCGCAGTTCCGACCACAAGCGCAGGCTCGAATAGCCGGCGCCTAAATCATCCAGCGCAATCGAGAAGCCCATGTTGCGGTAATGGTGCAGGGCGGTTTGCAGCAGGTCGAAATCGTCGGTGGGGGTTTGCTCGGTGAGTTCGATCACCACCTGGCTGGGCGGGATGCCGAGGTCGCGCAGCAGTTGCAGGGTGCGTCCCGGCTGGTGCGCCGTTTCCAGCAAGGACTCCGGCGAGACATTCAGGAACAGTTTGCCCGGCAGCTTCTTCTCGCTGAAGCGTCGGCAGGCGCTTTCGCGGCAGGCCATTTCCAGTTCGCTGAGGCGCCCGGCGTGGCGGGCCACGGCGAACAGGGCGACGGGGGAGTGCAGCGGGCTGTTGGACGGGCCACGGCTGAGGGCTTCGTAGCCGAGGATGCGTCGTTCGGACAGGCAGATGATCGGTTGGAACAGGCTGTGCAAACTGCTTTGAGCCAGGATAGAGCCCAGTGCATTCAGCTGTTCGGTCATGGTCATGGTGATCTCGATCGAAAAAAAGGACCGCAGGCGATGAGCCTGCGGTCCTTCATTTCACGACAGAATGATGTCTATATGATGACACTCCGACGAGCGTTCACATTAAATTGCCATCATTTACTGCTTAGCCACCTGCTTGGTGATCTTCAGGTAGTCCAGCAGCACCCGGCCTGTCTCGGCCAGGTAGGCATCGTCTTCCGGTTTGGTTTTATCCGCCTCGGTCGGCAACGCGTCTTCGTCTTCTTTCTTCAGCTCCTTGAGTGGATCTTCACCCTTGGCCTTGCGGCGGATGTTTTCCAGCACCAGTTGCTTGTTTTCGATGTCGGTGTGCTGTGCACGACGGTCGACTTCGTTGAGGCTGACGGTTTTTTCTTCCATCAGCTTCTTGGCCAGGGCCAGCTTGTCGCGGATAAACACGAACTCGGCATCCTTGGCGGAGCGAGCATCGTGGTCAGCCTTCAACTGCGCCAGGAACGGCTTGAACGGGTCCGATGCAGGCTTGATTGCAGGGCGGATGGTGTCCCATGGCATGGCTTCGGGCAAGGCGCTTTCGCCGATTTCCTTGGTGTCGATGACCGACGGGAAATCGATATCCGGCAGTACGCCCTGATGCTGGGTGCTCTGCCCGGAAACCCGGTAGAACTTGGCCAGCGTCAGCTTGAGTTCGCCATGATTGAGCGGCTGAATGGTTTGCACGGTGCCTTTGCCGAAGGTCTGGCCACCGATGATCAGTGCACGGTGATAGTCCTGCATGGCGCCGGCGAAAATCTCCGAAGCCGAGGCCGAGAGACGGTTGACCAGCAACGCCATCGGCCCTTTGTAGAAGGCCCCCGGGTTTTCGTCTTCGAGCACATCGACACGGCCGTCCGCGTTGCGTACCAACACGGTCGGGCCCTTGTCGATGAACAGGCTGGTCAACTCGGTGGCTTCCTGCAGGGAACCGCCGCCGTTGTTGCGCAGGTCGATGACCACGCCGTCGACTTTTTCCTTCTGCAGTTCCGTGAGGATTTTCTTCACGTCGCGGGTGGTGGACTTGTAGTCCGGGTCACCGGCACGGAACGCCTTGAAGTCGAGGTAGAAGGCCGGGATTTCAATCACGCCCAGCTTGTAGTCCTTGCCATCCTGCTTGAGGTTGAGGACTTTCTTCTGCACGGCCTGGTCTTCGAGTTTCACCGCTTCACGGGTGATGGACACGATCTTGCTGGTCTGGTCGTTCGGCGCATTGGTGTGCGGGATCACTTCCAGGCGCACGACGCTGCCTTTCGGGCCACGGATCAACTTGACCACTTCGTCCAGGCGCCAGCCGACTACATCGACCATCTCCTTGTCGGCCTGGGCCACACCGATGATCTTGTCCGACGGGGCGACCTGCTTGGTCTTGTCGGCCGGACCTGCCGGCACCAGACGCACGATCTTGACCTGGTCATTGTCGCTTTGCAGGACGGCACCGATGCCTTCCAGCGACAGACTCATGTTGATATCAAAATTCTCTGCATTATCCGGCGACAGATAATTGGTGTGCGGGTCGTAGGACATCGCGAAGGTGTTGATGTAGGCCTGGAAGATATCTTCGGCACGGGTCTGGTCCAGACGCGCCAGTTGATTCTTGTAGCGCTTGGTCAACAGTTCCTGGATGGCCTTGGGCTCTTTGCCGGCGATCTTCAAGCGCAGCACTTCGTCCTTGACGCGTTTGCGCCACAGGTCGTCGAGGGCGGCGGTGCTGGTCAGCCAGGGGGCGTCCTTGCGGTCCACCAGAAGGGTTTCCTTCTGGGTGAAGTCGAGCTTGTCGACGCCTTTGTTCAACTCACCCAGGGCGAAGTCCAGACGCGCTTTGACGCGGTCCAGGTAACGCTTGTAGATGGTGAAGCCGGGCTGCAGGTCGCCGCTCTTGAGGAAGTCGTCGAACTGCGTCTTCCACTTGTCGAACTCAGCGATGTCGCTGGCCAGGAAGTAGCTGCGCGATGGGTCCAGCAGCTTGATATAGCTGTCATAGATGATCACCGAGCGCGCATCGTCCAGCGGCGGTTTGCTGTAGTGATGACGCTTGAGCAACTCGACCACGTTAAGGCTGGCAATCACCTCGTCGCGGTCGGGCTGAAGATTGTCCCAGCTGTTGGCTGCGAACGTATTGGTCGACATCGACGCGAAGCCGAGACCAATGAAAAGAGCGAGGGCGGTGCTGGGGAACAGATGCTTCATGCTGATTCGACGTGGGGGCAATTGATAACGCATATTAGGCCGTCTTTGAAGTTGCCGGTTCCATAGGGGCCGGTCGCATAATGCAAAAAGCCCGACGCTACAGCGCCGGGCTCAGTCCAGAGTCACTATGGAGGCACTGTGAAAGCATTGCAAGGCGTTGAAGGTCATGTGGAGTGGTTGGAACAACCAAGTCCTACATGTGACGTAGGCCAAGTTCGCATTCGCGTGGCGGCTGCGGGCCTCAATCGCACCGATTTATTACAGGAAACGGCTGCTGGTGATTGACGAAAGCCTGGCCTGATCCTGCAGTTGGTTGCATTTGAGCGTGTCAGCGATGAGTGGCAATCCAGATCAACAGCCCCGCCTGAAACACCGTAAATGCCACCAGGCAGGTGATGGTAAAGCGCAACCCGCTGTCCTCACGTTTGAACTTGGTGACTTTTTCCTCTTCCTTGCGCAGCTTGACCTCATGCTCCAGCAGCTTGTGCTCGGCCTGTTGCAGCATCTGCGCCGCTTCAAGGATCTCCACGAACTGCACCTTCTCGGTGTTCCAGCTGTCCAGCACGCTGCCGACCTTGCCCGGCTGCACGTTGCCTTTCAAATGCTGCACATCGGCGTAGGCCACATCAAAGCCCTGGATTCGCAGAAAGTGATCACGGCGCAGGCGCGTGGCCTCGTTGAGCGCGTCCTTGTTGGACAGGTCGACGCCGTCGACGCGGTAGTGCGACCACTTCTTTTTCGCCCAGGCGGCGCCTTGGGCCACGAGGAAGCGCCCGATACCCCGGTTGGCCGGCTCGATTTCCAGGCTGTTGCCTGGCCCGAAGTGCACGCGATGGGTGTCGTGATCAACCCAGATATCCAGATGGTTCTGCTCGCGCCGCACCCGTTGGGCCGGCAGCTGAATGACCATGCGCAACAGGCTGTGGTGCTGGTCATGGCGCTCGGCATAGCCGAACTGCACGAAGCGCAAAGGCCGCACACCGGTGGCGCGGTCGGTGACCAGGGGCGCCAGGCGCAGCATTTTGAAATGCTCGGCCTGAACGTCCGCCCACGGCAGCGGCGCCGTGTCGACGGTCTCGGTGTTTCCAGCCGGTGTGTCGGCGGTCGGTTCGGGTGTAGCTTCAGTGGTTGTCATGCGACGTGTTCCTGTCCAGGCCCTGCGAGTCGACAGTCTTTTTACTGTCGACCCAGGGCTTATCGGCCGTTTTTGCCAGGACTGGAGGCCAATTGCCGCTTAATGGGAGTCAAGCCCCTGGATAAAGCGCACCACACGCTCGCCCAACTCCGCAGCGAGGGGCAACTTCGGGTCGTTGTAGGAGGCCAGTTGCTGTTTCACGTCATTGGGCACGATGCGCATCACATGGTTCATGCCTTCAATCACCGTCAATTGTGCGTCGGGCTTGGCCTGCTTCAGCTGCCGGGCATCGCCGACACCCACCTGGATATCGTGAGTGCCCTGAACGATCAACGCAGGCATGCGCAGTCTGGCAAAGGCCGCCGAAGGGTCGGCGCGAAACAGGCTGATCAGGTAAGGCTGCACGCTGGGCCGGAAAATGCCTTCCAGCGGGCCTGGCACATCGGTATCCACCTGGCCGGCCTTGAGGTGATCGAGGATTTCATTGCTGCGCAACAGCAGGGCAGGGGGCAGGTGATTGGCCAGTTGCTGACGGATCACCTGATCCACCGGCCGGGCGCTGCCGGACAGGGAAATGACGCCGGCCGGGTCGAGTTGCGGTGCGGCCAGGGCCGCGACCAGCGCACCTTCGCTATGGCCGAGCACAATCAGCGGGCCCATGCGTTTGTCGGCCTTGAGCAATTGGCCCCAGGCCACGGCATCGGCCACGTAGGCGTCGAGGGTCAGGTTGCGCTCATCGGGGGTGGCGGCGAGGCTGGCGGCCACACCGCGCTTGTCATACCGCACGCTGGCGATGTTATGCCGCGCCAGCACCCAGGCCAGGCGCTTGAGGCTGTCATTGCGCGCGCCGTCGGCGCTGTTGCCGTTACGGTCGGTGGGGCCGGAACCGGCGATGATCAGCACCACCGGCACCGGTTTGTCGGACTGGGGCAACAGCAACGAGCCGAACAACTCGCCGCTGCTGGTATTCAGGCTGATGGGGCGTTGCAGTACGACAGGGGCGGCGGCCTGGGCCACGCCGACAAACAGGGTGAGGGTGAACAGTAAGACTCGCAGCATCATTGCGCCATTATCGAGGAGGTGCCGGTTGGACCCGCGTCCACCGGTAAGGTTTCGAGGATGAACTAGTCGGTTAGCCTGCGTATACTGGCCGCCTTAAGTTATTACGGTTGACTTGATTCAACTGATTTCACGGAGCGCCCCGCATGTCCGGCAATACCTTCGGCAAGTTGTTCACTGTCACCACCGCGGGCGAAAGCCATGGCGCGGCGTTGGTCGCCATTGTCGACGGCTGCCCGCCCGGGCTCGAGCTATCCCTGGAAGACCTGCAGCGTGACCTCGACCGCCGCAAGCCCGGCACCAGCCGCCACACCACCCAACGCCAGGAGCCGGACGAAGTCGAGATCCTCTCCGGCGTGTTCGAAGGCCGCACCACCGGCTGCGCCATCGGCCTGCTGATCCGCAACACCGACCAGAAGTCCAAGGACTACTCGGCGATCAAGGACCTGTTCCGCCCGGCCCACGCCGACTATACCTACCACCACAAATACGGCGAACGCGACTACCGTGGCGGTGGCCGCAGTTCGGCCCGCGAAACCGCCATGCGCGTGGCCGCTGGCGCCATCGCCAAGAAATACCTGGCCACCCAGGGCATCGTGATCCGTGGCTACATGAGCCAGCTGGGCCCGATTGAAATTCCGTTCAAGACCTGGGACAGCGTCGATGACAACGCTTTCTTCAGCCCGGACCCGGACAAAGTGCCGGAACTGGAAGCCTACATGGACCAACTGCGCCGCGATCAGGACTCGGTCGGGGCCAGGATTACCGTGGTGGCCGAGGGGGTAAAACCCGGCCTGGGCGAACCGATCTTCGACCGCCTCGACGCCGAACTGGCCCACGCGCTGATGAGCATCAACGCCGTCAAGGGCGTGGAAATCGGCGCAGGTTTTGCCTGCGTCTCCCAACGCGGCACCGAGCATCGCGATGAGCTGACCCCGCAAGGTTTCCTCAGCAACAATGCCGGCGGCATCCTCGGTGGTATCTCCTCCGGCCAGCCGATCGTTGCGCACCTGGCGCTCAAGGCCACGTCGAGCATCACCACTCCCGGCCGTTCGATCGATGTACACGGCAACCCGGTGGACGTGATCACCAAGGGCCGTCATGACCCATGCGTGGGCATCCGTGCCACGCCGATCGCCGAGGCGATGATGGCCATCGTATTGATGGACCACCTGCTGCGTAATCGCGGGCAAAATGCGGATGTGCGTGTGAGTACGCCGGTGCTGGGCCAGCTGTGACGGGCTGGTTGTGACAGCCCTTCCTTATTGGCGCCTCTCCAGCTTCTACCTCTTCTACTTCGCCCTGCTGGGGGCGACTGCGCCGTTCCTCGCGCTGTACTTCGATCACCTGGGGTTCTCCAGCGCGCGCATCGGCGAGCTGGTGGCCATCCCCATGCTGATGCGCTGCGTGGCGCCCAACCTGTGGGGCTGGCTGGGCGACTACACCGGCCGGCGGTTGGCCATCGTGCGGTTTGGCGCGGTGTGTACCCTGGTCAGTTTTTCGCTGATCTTCGTCAGCCAGACCTACGCCTGGTTGGCCCTGGTGATGGCCCTGCATGCGTTCTTCTGGCACGCGGTGTTGCCGCAGTTCGAAGTGATCACCCTGGCTCACCTGCAAAAACAAACCTCGCGCTACAGCCAGATCCGCCTGTGGGGCTCCATCGGTTTCATCCTGACGGTGGTGATCATGGGGCGCCTGTTCGACTGGCTGAGCCTGGACATCTACCCGGTGGTGGTCCTGGTGATCATGGCCGGTATCATCGGCGCCAGCCTGTGGGTGCCGAACGCGCAACCGGCTACCCATGGCAATCGCCTGGCGGGTGACGGCTTCCTCAAGCAACTGCGCAGCCCCGGCGTATTGGCGTTTTATGCCTGTGTGGCATTGATGCAAATGAGCCATGGGCCGTATTACACCTTCCTCACCCTGCACCTCGAACACCTGGGCTACAGCCGTGGCGTGATTGGCCTGTTATGGGCCCTGGGGGTGGTGGCCGAAGTGCTGATGTTCCTGGGCATGAGCCGCATCCTCACGCGCTTTTCGGTACGCCGGGTACTGCTGGCGAGCTTCCTGTTGGCGGCGCTGCGCTGGTTGCTGCTGGGCTCGTTCGCCGAGTTTTTCTGGGTGTTGTTGCTGGCGCAGGTGATGCACGCCGCCACGTTCGGCAGCTTCCATGCGGCGGCGATTGCCTTTGTACAGCGCAGCTTTGGCGCTAAACAGCAAGGCCAGGGCCAAGCGCTCTACGCCGCCCTCGCCGGCACCGGCGGGGCATTGGGCGCGCTGTATTCCGGCTACAGCTGGAATCTGCTGGGGCCGACCTTCACCTTTAGTATTGCCAGCCTCGCCGCCTTCGCTGCAGCCGTTATCATTGGCCTTCGATTGCACGAGCAGAACCAAGGAACCCTTCAATGAGTTATGTCGCCGTCTACCCCGTTGCTACGCCGGACACTCCGAACAAGGTACTGACCCATTTTGACGACATCGCCGCTGTCCTGGCCGATCACGGCGTGCGGTTCGCGCGTTGGCAGCCTGAGCCGGTCGAGAAGGGCGCCAGTGACGCTGCGCTGATCGCGGCGTACCAGACGCAGATCGACGCCCTGGGTTACGCGCACGTAGAAGTGCTGCGCGTCACCGACGACCATCCGCAAAACGCCGAGTTGCGCGCGCAGGGTCTCCACGAGCGTCGTTGCAAGGAGGATGAGGTGCGTTTTTTCATCGCGGGCCAGGGCCAGTTCGGCCTGCATATCGGCGACTACGTGTATGCCGTGCGCTGTGAGAAAAACGATCTGCTGGTGATCCCGGCGGAGGTGGCGCATTGGTTTGATAGGGGCGAGAACCCGCACTTCGTGGCATTGCGTTTTTTCAATTCGGTGGACGGCTGTGCGCCCGAGTTGACCGGCGATTCGATTGCCGCTCGCTTCCCTGGTTTGGACGACTGAACCCAAGGGATTGGGGGTGTTCAACCCCTGTACGTTTGAAGTTGCTGTGGGAAGAAGCCTAATCATATGTAGGGCTTGGCTGTTTATCACGAGCCTTGCCCACTGATTCCATTCGATATGTAACTCTCTGCGCTCTCAATGTTTATATCACCTGTCAATAGGAGGAATCCGAAGGGTGATAGGGCATCAGCCAATAATAAGGAGAGAACCATGAATGGCCCACAGGAGCCGTGTCCGAACCCGTATTCCGTGCCCAGTGCGCTCAGACGGCGCTTGAGTCTTTCAGGCAAGCCCCTGACTCCTTCAGAACTGGAGATCCTGCGATGGGCATCGGAGGGCAAGACCGTCTGGGAGATCAGCCAGATACGCGCCACGTCCCAAGCCACGGTCAAATTCCACCTGCGCAATATCTACGGAAAACTGGATGTCAGCAACCGCGTCCAGGCGATGAACGAGGCGGTACGTCAGGGGCTGTATTGAACCCATGCAAAAGGGCCGCGACGCTGGATGGCGTCGCGGCCCTTTTTTCAGTCAAGCGTGCCGGTGATGCGTGATCAGGCCGAATGGTAGGTCGGCAGGGCGAAGCGATTCTGGCTTTGCAGCATCGAGATTTGCGGCAGTTCGCTGGCTTGTTCGGCCAGGTCGCGGCGAATGGCGCTGATGACCCAGGTCAGTTGGTCGGCAGTGTGCAACTGCTGATAGGAAATCGAACGCTTGACCTGTTTGCCTTCGCTGTTGCGCAGGGTCAACAGAATGCCGCCATCAGGACGTGGCTGAGTAGTAACGTCGTAGTTGGAAAATACAGAAGCGAATTTATCTTGGATCAGGCTCATGTCTATCAGCTCCGTTGGCTCAAGTGGGCAAGCATGGAGTGATAGGTGCAGTGATTGTGCCAGCTAATGACTTGCAAAAAAGTCTTTATAAATCAGCAGTTTATAAAAATTTAGGATTTTTGATTTCGTGCAATTTGCATGAATGGCCATCATGCATCCTGCATTTTGCTTTATCGCAGCCGGTCGATTACCGACACGTCTACTGATAATGACTGCTGGCGCGCGGTGAAATTCCCTGCTTGGGTGCTCGTTCATCGGGATACAAAACTTTTCAAATCCCGCGTGTACAGTCACGCAAATGCTGACGTATTTTCCTGCAAGGCATTTGGCCGCTGCCTACAGGGGCGTCGGCGTCGCGGGATCATACGAATAATAAGAAAAAGGACGTTCCACCATGAACCCTCCGCAAAACGACATGATCACTTGGGGCAAGTTGCTGCGTAAGGTGCCTGCCATCGTCAGCGCGCTGCCACGCGTGATTCGCGGCATGCGTGCGGCCAATGTCACCGACCCCGCGCAGCCCTGCGGGTTGGGCTGGCACTTTGAGCAAGCCACGTTGCGCAACCCTGATGGCGCCGCGTTGTTGTACGGCGATTGCGTGCTCAGCTACCGCAACGCCAACGAGCGCGCCAACCGTATTGCCCACCACTTGCATGCCCAGGGCATCGGCAAGGGTGATGTGGTGGCGCTGTTTATCGAAAATCGCCCCGAACTGCTCCTTAACGTGCTGGCCGTGGCCAAGCTAGGCGGCATCTGCGCGATGCTCAATACCGCGCAGACCCAGGCGACGCTGGTCCATAGCCTGAACCTGGTGAACCCGGTAGCCATTGCCGTCGGTGCGGAATTAGTGGGTGCCTATGACGCAGTGCGTGACCAGGTAGCGATCAAGGCCGAGCGAACCTGGTGTGTCGTGGATCAGCAGTCCGGCGCGGTGCCGCCGGGTTACATCGACCTGCTGGCGTCCAGCGCCGAGTGCCCGGTGGACAATCCGGCCAGCACCGCACAGGTCTTCTTCAACGACCCCTGTTTCTATATCTACACTTCGGGCACCACCGGCCTGCCCAAGGCCGGCATCATGAAGCATGGCCGCTGGACCAAAACCGCCGTCAGCTTCGGCAGCATTGCCCTGGACATGGGCCCGGACGATGTCCTCTATTGCACCTTGCCGCTCTATCACGCCACAGGGCTGTGTGTGTGCTGGGGCTCGGCGATTGTCGGTGCGTCGGGCTTTGCGATTCGCCGCAAGTTCAGCGCCAGCCAGTTCTGGGACGACGCACGCCGATTCAAGGCAACCACCCTCGGCTATGTCGGCGAACTGTGTCGCTACCTGCTCGACCAGCCTCCCGGCGAGAGCGATCGTGATAACCGTGTGACCAAGATGGTTGGCAATGGCCTGCGCCCCGGTGTGTGGGCGCAGTTCAAGGCGCGCTATGGCGTCGAGCATATCTGTGAGCTGTACGCCGCCAGCGACGGCAATATCGGCTTTACCAACGTGCTGAATTTCGACAACACCATCGGCTTTTGTCTGCAGCACTGGGCGTTGGTCGACTACGCCCACGACTGCGGTGAGCCACTGCGCGGCAGCGATGGCTTTATGCGCAAGGTGCCCACGGGCGGGCAGGGCCTGTTGCTGGCGAGGATTGATGAAAAATCGCCGTTCGACGGCTACACCGACCCGGAAAAGAACCGCAAGGTGGTACTCACCGACGTGTTTGAAAAGGGCGACCGTTACTTCAATACCGGGGACTTGTTGCGCAGCATTGGCTTCGGTCATGCGCAATTCGTCGACCGCCTGGGGGACACCTATCGCTGGAAAGGTGAAAACGTCTCCACCACCGAAGTCGAGAATGTACTGCTGCAACACCCGCAGATCGCCGAAGTGGTGGCCTACGGTGTCGAGGTCGAAAACACCAATGGCCGTGCCGGCATGGTTGCCATCACCCCAAGCGAGTCGCTGGCTGCGCTGGACATGCGTGAGCTGCTGCAATTCGCCCAGGGCCAGTTGCCGCACTATGCGGTGCCGTTGTTCTTGCGGATCAAGGTCAAGATGGAAACCACCGGTACGTTCAAATACCAGAAGGTCAAGCTCAAGGAAGAGGCGTTTGATCCGGACAAGGCCGGCACTGACCCCGTATATGCCTGGCTGCCCGGATCGGATTGCTACGTGCCGGTCACGGCGCAGTTGCGGGCGCAGATCCAGGGCGGCCAGTTCCGCTATTGATTCTGCCTATGGGCGCTTTTGACAAAAAAACCATGACAGGTGGGAACTCCCTCGCGACACTGGGCGCCATAGTCAGTACCAGAAAGGAGCCCCTACATGTCAGACCAGCCTAAACAGATGACCGAAGACGAAGCCGCCGAATTTGCCGAGCAGGTCTTCGACGTCGCCCGCCGAGGCGACGCGGCCATGCTCGCCGCGCTGCTGGCCAAAGGCTTGCCGGCCAACTTTCGCAACCACAACGGCGACACCTTGCTGATGCTCGCGGCCTACCACGGCCATGCCGAGGCGGTAAAAGTGCTGCTGGAATTCAAGGCCGACCCGCTGATTGCCAATGACAAGAACCAATTGCCGATTGCCGGCGCGGCGTTCAAGGGCAATTTGCCGGTGGTCAAGGCGCTGATCGAAGGCGGTACGCCGGTGGAAGCGGCTTCGTCCGACGGGCGTACAGCATTGATGATGGCGGCCATGTTCAACCGCGTGGAAATGCTCGATTACCTGCTTGGCCAGGGCGCCAACCCCAAGGCCACCGATGCTCAGGGCGCGACGGCGCTGGCGGCGGCCCAGACGATGGGAGCGACGGATACGGCGGCGCGGTTGCAGAAACTGGTGTAGGCTACGCGCCCTCGAAAACCCGCCCGCTACAGGATCACCCCATGAAGACCGCCCTCGTCGAACTCATCAGCAAAATCAGCGCCGGGGTCATGGGCGAGGACGAGGTGGCGCGCATCGCCGATGAAGCCGCCCAGGCTTATGCCGATCCGGTGGCGTTCCTGGCGGCCAACCCGGACATCAACTACGACGACAGCTTCCCGATTCCGCTGGGGGAGTGGGTCGTGGTCGGCAGCCTGCCGGACACCGTGCTGTTCCAGGCCGACACCTATGGCGATCTGTTTGCGCAGATCGTCGCTTCGTTCGGCCCGGGCGTGGCGTTCAACCTCAAGCCCAAGCAATTGGCCAAGACCGAAGACCTTACCGCGCTCAACCGCATCCAGATCCAGATGAGCGCCCTGAGCCCGCAAGACGGTGGCTATGTGTTGCTCAACTTCAGCCAACTGCTGGATGACCAGATCCAGGCCGTGCTGGTGTTCGGCAACGACCTGCCACGGGTGCTGGAACTGTGCGCCGAAGTCGGCATTCAGGCCGAGCCGTCGCTGGAAGCGCTGAAAGTGGCGGTGCACGCCTGAAATAAAACGGAACCCCTGCCAGGCCTGACTATCCTACAAGTGCATGCCCCCACTTAGGAGCGACACCATGGGTTCCACTTTTAATGGCTTGATCGGGTTGATCATCCTGGCGCTGGATATCTGGGCGATCATCAACGTGTTCAAAAGCGGCGCGAGCACCGGTGCCAAGGTGCTGTGGATCCTGTTGATCCTGCTGCTGCCGGTACTGGGCCTGATCATCTGGGCGATTGCCGGGCCGCGCGGTAACGTACGGATCTGATCGCCTCACTCCTTCTGGAGTGGGCACAGTCAATGTGGGAGGGAGCAAGTCGAATCGTCGCACCGCCCTCCCACATTTGGTTTAAGGCGTCCGGAAGATTTGTGTATCGAAATATTCGCTGCACAGAATTTTCACACCCTGTCCAAGACAATTTCCCGGATTTATCTGCCTGCCAACAAGGTGGTGCAGCCGTGCCCGTTCACTAATTAATAGCCTTGCTGTGTTTGATCGGGCACCATTCGCGCCACTGCACTATTTCATCACTTAACTTCCAATGGGTCCTGAAACGACATGGCAAACCCGGACGCCCTGAGTCAGCAGCGAGCTTCAAATCGCCTGCTGCAACCGACCGTCAAATCTCATCTGGCGTACACGCTGCTCTGCGCACTGGTCATGATGGTGATGTTTTCCCTGCTGCGCCTGGCGCTGCTGGTCTACAACCGCGAGATGATCCTCGACACGCCGGCCTCGACGTTTCTTGAAGCCTTCGCCAACGGCCTGCGCTTTGATATCCGTCTGGTGGTGTACCTGCTGATTCCGCTGCTGCTGGCCCTGTTCAGCGTACGTGCGATGGCCGCGCGCGGGTTCTTCCGTTTCTGGCTGACGATTGCGTCCAGCATCGCCTTGTTCCTGGGCCTGATGGAGATGGACTTCTACCGCGAGTTCCACCAGCGCCTCAACGGCCTGGTCTTCCAGTATGTGAAGGAAGACCCGAAAACCGTGATGAGCATGCTCTGGTACGGTTTCCCGGTGGTGCGCTACCTGCTGGCCTGGGCCGTAGGCACGCTGATCCTGAGCATGGCGTTCAAAGGCGCCGACCGCGCCACGCGTCCACGCGGGCCGTTCAGCGGTGGCAGCATCGGCACGCGCCCGGTCGCGCCGTGGTACAGCCGCATCGCCGTATTCGTGGTGTGCCTGCTGATCGCCGTGGTTGCCGCCCGTGGCACCCTGCGCCAGGGCCCGCCGCTGCGTTGGGGCGATGTGTACACCACCGATTCGAATTTCGCCAACCAACTGGGCCTCAATGGCACCCTGTCGCTGATCGCGGCGGCCAAGGCGCGTTTCGGCGAAGACCGCTCCAATATCTGGAAAGCCACGCTGGACCAACCGCTGGCCACCCAGACCGTGCGCGACATGCTGGTGCTGCCGCAAGAGAAACTGGTCGATACCGACACCGCCGCTGTGCGCCGTGACTACATGCCACCGGCCGAGAAGACCCTGCCGATCAAGAACGTGGTCGTGATCCTGATGGAAAGCTTCGCCGGTCACTCGGTAGGCGCATTGGGTCGCCCAGGCAACATCACGCCGTACTTCGACAAGCTGTCCAAGGAAGGCCTGCTGTTCGACCGCTTCTTCTCCAACGGCACCCACACCCACCAGGGTATGTTTGCCACCATGGCGTGCTTCCCGAACCTGCCAGGTTTTGAATACCTGATGCAGACCCCGGAAGGCAGCCACAAACTGTCGGGCTTGCCGCAGTTGCTCAGTGCACGCAAGTTTGACGACGTATATGTCTACAATGGCGACTTCGCCTGGGACAACCAGTCGGGTTTCTTCAGCAACCAGGGCATGACCAACTTCATCGGCCGCAACGACTTCGTCGACCCGGTATTCTCCGACCCGACGTGGGGCGTGTCCGACCAGGATATGTTCAACCGGGGTCTGGAAGAGTTGAAGGCGCGTGAAGGCGGCAAGCCGTTCTACGCACTCCTGCAAACCCTGTCCAACCACACGCCGTACGCACTGCCGACCCCATTGCCGGTAGAGAAAGTCACCGACCGTGGCAGCCTCAACGAGCATTTGACGGCCATGCGCTACTCCGACTGGGCCCTGGGCCAGTTCTTTGAAAAGGCCCGCAAGGAGCCGTATTTCAAAGAGACCCTGTTTGTGATCGTGGGCGACCACGGCTTCGGCAACGAACAGCAGATCACCGAGATGGACCTGGGCCGCTTTAACGTGCCGATGCTGATGATCGCACCGGGCATGCAAGAGAAGTTCGGCGAGCGTGACCACACCGTAGGCACTCAGATCGACATCGTGCCGACCATCATGGGGCGCCTGGGTGGCGATACCCGGCATCAGTGCTGGGGCCGTGACCTGCTGAACCTGCCGGAAGGCGACAAGGGGTTTGGCGTGATCAAGCCGTCGGGCAGCGACCAGACCGTGGCCCTGGTCACCGCAGACCGTATCCTGGTACTGCCCAAGGAGATGCCGCCGAAGTTGTGGCAATACGAATTGGGCGCCAACCCGACCGGTAAAGTGATTGCTGAATCGCCGGACGAAGCAGCACTCAAGCAAAAACTTGAGTCGTTCCTGCAGACGGCTACCAAGAGCCTGCTGGATAACACCGCCGGTGTGGTTGACGGCAAGCCGGACTAACTAACCGGCAATAAAAAAGAGGCCTTTGAAGGCCTCTTTTTTTATCTCGTGTTTATATCCGACCGAGTAACAACAGCACCAGCAGAACCACCAGCACGACGCCCAGAATACCGGACGGGCCATAACCCCAGTTACGCGAGTGAGGGAACACCGGCAGGCCACCGACCAGCAGGAGGATCAAGATAATGATCAGAATGAGGCTCATGGTTTTTTTCCTTATTGGCCTTCTGCAAAGACCGGTTGTTAACGATACGCTCGTACATCTTGTAACGAACGCCTTAACAACTCCGACTCTGTCCCATCCAAGAAAATTCCAAGTTTTTTTAAAGCATTTCGCTCAGTCGGTTATTTCTTTTAAACCGCGCGCACTTAACGATCTTAGTTGAAAAAAGATTGAACTAAGGCGCTGCGCAGGTATCCGACCGAGCCTGCGGTTTGCCTGGGGCATTCATCACTCTGATGGTGCGTGGGTGCGGGAAAAACCTTCGCTACACTGCCGGTCACTTCTTCTGTGAACCACAAGGCTACTTCCTATGCAAAATCGCATGATGATCACCGGCGCCGGGTCCGGCCTGGGTCGTGAAATCGCTCTGCGCTGGGCCCGCGAGGGTTGGCAGTTGGCCTTGTCGGACGTGAGCGAGCCAGGCTTGCAGGAAACCCTGCGGCTCGTGCGCGAGGCCGGCGGCGATGGGTTTATCCAGCGTTGCGATGTGCGTGACTACAGCCAACTCACCGCGTTCGCGCAGGCGTGCGAGGTGAAGCTGGGGGGCATCGATGTGATCGTCAACAATGCCGGCGTCGCCTCGGGCGGCTTCTTCGCCGAGTTGTCCCTGGAAGATTGGGACTGGCAGATCGCGATCAACTTGATGGGCGTGGTCAAGGGCTGCAAGGCCTTCCTGCCGCTGCTGGAAAAGAGCAAGGGGCGCATCATCAATATCGCCTCCATGGCGGCGCTGATGCAGGGGCCGGCCATGAGCAACTACAACGTGGCCAAGGCCGGTGTGGTGGCGCTCTCGGAAAGCCTGCTGGTGGAACTCAAACAGCAGGAAGTCGGGGTGCATGTGGTGTGCCCGTCGTTCTTCCAGACCAACCTGCTGGATTCCTTCCGCGGTCCGACCCCGGCGATGAAAGCCCAGGTGGGCAAGTTGTTGGAGAGTTCGCCGATTTCGGCGGCGGATATTGCCGATTACATCTTCCAGCGTGTCGCGGAGGGTGAGTTCATGATCCTGCCCCACGAACAGGGGCGCATGGCATGGGCGCTTAAGCAGAAGAACCCGCAGTTGCTTTATGACGAGATGACGACCATGGCCGATAAAATGCGCGCCAAGGCCCAAGCTACTAAAGGCTGAATGGGTATGAGTCTGTCAGGCAATTTACCTGTATGTGTAGGTATTGCCTGATTTCATCGCAAGCCGTTGCTGCAGCCCTACCCAGCGCGCATGGTTGAGGTCCTGTTACTCAAAAAGGACAACCGCCATGCTGGTCTTAAGCCGCGCCGTAGGCGAAATCATCTCCATCGGCGATGACATCGCCGTGCACATCCTTGAATTGAACGGTTCCCAGGTTAAGTTCGGCGTAACCGCGCCGGCCGAGGTGCATGTGCATCGCGCCGAGGTGTACCAGAAAATCCAGGAGCAACAAACCGCCCAATCCCAGCCCCTGACCGCCCCCTGAAAGAGGCGTCAGTCGAACAGATGCTTGGGCACGTCGTGCTTGAGCATCAATTGGCATTGCTCGCTTTCCGGATCGAACACGATCAGTGCCTGGCCTTTGGTCAACGCCTGGCGCACCCGCAGCACGCGGGTCTCCAGCGGCGTGTCGTCGCCATTGTCGGTGCCGTCACGGGTGACGAAATCTTCGATCAGTCGGGTCAGGGTATCGACTTCAAGCGCATCGTGTGGAATCAGCATACAAGCCTCGGGTATCAAGTCCCGGCGATGCTACTGCGCCGGGACCCGTGTTGCCAGCGTCAGGACTTATTACCGACCAGACTGTCCACCGACGGTACGCGCGTGTCGCTCTCCATCTGTGTCTCGTGCTCGATCTGATGACTGAAGCGGTCCAGTGAACCCTGGGCCGGCTGGGCATCGCTGGCGAACACCGGCGGGCTGAGGATATACGCACCCAACAGACGGCTCAGCGCGGCGAGGCTGTCGATGTGGGTGCGTTCGTAGCCGTGGGTCGCGTCGCATCCGAACGCCAGCAGCGCGGTGCGGATATCGTGGCCGGCGGTCACCGCCGAATGCGCGTCGCTGAAGTAGTAGCGGAACAGATCGCGGCGTACCGGCAGGTCGTTGTCCGCCGCCAGGCGCAGCAAATGCCGCGACAGATGATAGTCATACGGCCCGCCGGAATCCTGCATCGCCACGCTGACCGCATGTTCGCTGGACTGCTGGCCGGGGGCGACCGGGGCGATGTCGATGCCGACGAATTCACTCACATCCCAGGGCAACGCGGCGGCGGCACCGCTGCCGGTTTCCTCGGTGATGGTGAACAGCGGGTGGCAGTCGATCAACAACGGCTCGCCGCTGTCGACAATCGCCTTGAGTGCGGCGAGGAGGGCCGCCACGCCGGCTTTGTCATCCAGGTGGCGCGCACTGATATGCCCGCTCTCGGTGAACTCGGGCAAGGGGTCGAAGGCCACGTAGTCACCCACACTGATCCCCAGGGAGTCGCAATCGGCGCGGGTTGCGCAGTAGGCGTCCAGGCGCAGTTCCACGTGGTCCCAGCTCACTGGCATTTCGTCCACGGCGGTGTTGAATGCGTGCCCGGAGGCCATCAACGGCAACACACTGCCACGGATGACACCGTTGTCGGTGAACAGGCTGACGCGGCTGCCTTCGGCAAAGCGGCTCGACCAGCAGCCGACCGGCGCCAGGGTCAGGCGGCCGTTGTCCTTGATGGCACGCACAGCGGCGCCGATGGTGTCCAGGTGCGCCGACACCGCGCGGTCGGGGCTGTTTTTCTGGCCCTTGAGGGTGGCGCGAATGGTGCCGCGCCGGGTCATTTCAAAGGGAATGCCGAGTTCTTCCAACCGCTCGGCGACATAGCGCACGATGGTGTCGGTAAACCCGGTGGGGCTGGGAATGGCGAGCATTTCCAGCAGCACTTTCTGCAGGTAGTTGAGATCCGGTTCAGGGATGGTTCGGGTCATGAAAACTCCTGATGAGATAAGGGTGCTTTTGTGGCGAGGGAGCTTGCTCCCGCTGGGCTGCGGAGCAGCCCCAGTCAATTCACCCGGTTCTTTCAGTTAAAGCGCGTTGGCCTGTTTCAGGGCTGCTACGCAACCCAGCGCGAGCAAGCGCCCTCGCTACAGGTCATTGGGCGGCCGGTTGGCTGTGCGGAAATAGCAGGTCCACAAACTTCTCCGCTGTCGGTTGCGGTTCATGGTTGGCCAGGCCGGCGCGTTCGTTCGCTTCGATAAACACGTACTCGGGTTGATCGGCGGCAGGCACCAGCAGGTCCAGGCCCACCATCGGGATGTCGAGGGCGCGGGCGGCGCGTACGGCGGCATCCTTGAGCGTCGGGTGCAGGATTGCGGTGACGTCTTCCAGGCAACCGCCGGTATGCAGGTTGGCGGTACGGCGTACGGCCAGTGTTTCGCCGCGCGGCAGGATGCTGCTGTAGTCGTAGCCCGCGGCGGCCAGGGTGCGTTCGGTCTCGGCGTCCAGCGGGATTTTGCTTTCGCCGTCGGTAGCCGCCTGACGACGACGGCTTTGCGCCTCGATCAACGCGCCGATGCGATGTTGACCGTCACCGACCACTTGCGCCGGGCGCCGGATCGCCGCGGCGACCACCTCGAAACCGATCACCAGGATGCGCAGGTCCAGGCCCTCGTGAAAACTTTCCAGCAGCACCCGGCTGTCGAATTGCCGCGCCGTCTCAATCGCCTGCTGCACCTCTTCGATGCTTCGCAGGTCCACCGCCACGCCCTGGCCTTGCTCGCCATCGAGCGGCTTGACCACGATGCGCTGGTGTTCGTCGAGGAACTCCAGGTTCTCGTCGGCACTGCCCGCCATTTGCTGCGACGGCAGGTTCAGCCCGGCGGCCTGGAGCACCTTGTGGGTCAGGCTCTTGTCCTGGCACAGGGTCATGCTGATGGCGCTGGTCAGGTCACTCAGCGACTCCCGGCAACGCACGCGGCGCCCGCCATGACTGAGGGTGAACAACCCGGCGTCGGCATCGTCCACCTGCACATCGATGCCACGACGGTGGGCTTCCTCGACGATGATGCGCGCATAGGGATTGAACCCCGCCTGTGGACCAGGGCCAAGGAACAGCGGCTGGTTGATGCCGTTTTTGCGCTTGATCGCAAACGTGGTCAATGCGCGAAAACCGAGCTTGGCGTAGAGGTTCTTGGCCTGGCGGTTATCGTGCAGCACCGACAGATCGAGGTAGCTCAAGCCACGGCTCATGAAATGCTCCACCAAGTGACGCACCAGCACTTCACCCACGCCGGGGCGGGTGCATTGCGGATCGACCGCCAGGCACCACAGGCTGCAGCCGTTTTCCGGGTCGTGGAAGGCTTTTTGATGATTCAGGCCCATGACGCTGCCGATCACCGCGCCGCTGTCTTCGTCTTCCGCCAGCCAGTACACCGGGCCGCCTTGATGACGCGGCGTGAGGCGTTCGGCATCGATCGGCAACATGCCGCGCCCTTGATACAACTGGTTCACCGCCTGCCAGTCGGCCTCGCTCTGTACCCGGCGGATACGAAAGCCGCGAAACACGCGGGTTGAGGGGCGATAGTCGGTGAACCACAGGCGCAACGTGTCGGACGGGTCGAGGAACAGCTGCTGCGGATCGATCCCGAGAATCTGCTGGGGCGCGGCCACATACAGCGCGATGTCGCGCTCGCCGGGGTGCTCATTGAGCAGTTCCCCGGCCAGGCTGGCCGGGTCCGGGAAGGTGTGCCCGATCAACAGCCGGCCCCAGCCGCAATGCACGGCAATCGGTTCGGCCGCCGATGGGCTGCCGTCTTCGGCCAGGCGTGCTTGCAGGCGTTCGTACGTGGGCGCCTGGCCTTTGAGCAAGCGTTGGCTATACGCCGCTGCGTTAGGTTTCATGGATCAGATTCCTTGTTCGCTGAGCCACAGGTTCAGCGCCGCCAGTTGCCACAACTTGGAGCCGCGCAACGGGGTCAATTGGCCTTGAGGGTCGGTCAGCAAGCGGTCGAGCATGGCCGGGTTGAACAGGCCGCGGTCCTGGCTCGGGTCCAGCAGCAGATCGCGTACCCAGTTCAAGGTGTCGCCCTGCAAATGCTTGAGGCCAGGCACCGGGAAGTAGCCTTTCTTGCGGTCGATGACTTCACTCGGAATCACCCGGCGCGCAGCTTCCTTGAGCACCTGTTTGCCGCCATCGGGCAGCTTGAATTTGCCCGGTACACGGGCCGACAGTTCCACCAGGCGGTAGTCCAGGAACGGTGTACGCGCCTCCAGGCCCCAGGCCATGGTCATGTTGTCGACGCGCTTGACCGGGTCGTCCACCAGCATCACCGTGCTGTCCAGGCGCAGGGCCTTGTCCACGGCGGCATTGGCACCCGGCATTGCAAAATGCTCACGCACGAAGTCGCCGGCGGCGTCATTGGCGGTCAGCCATTTCGGTGCGACGGTGGCGGCGTAGTCGTCGTAGCTGCGGTCGAAAAACGCCGCGCGGTAGGCGGCATACGGGTCGCTCGCGCCGTCCACCTGCGGGTACCAGTGGTAGCCGGCAAACAATTCATCGGCGCCCTGGCCGCTTTGCACCACCTTGCAGTGCTTGGCCACCTCCCGCGACAGCAGGTAGAAGGCGATGCAGTCGTGGCTGACCATCGGCTCGCTCATGGCACGGAACGCCGCCGGCAGTTGCTCGATGATCTCACTTTCGGCGATGCGCAGTTGGTGGTGACGGGTGCCGTAGTGCTTGGCGATCAGGTCCGAATACTGGAACTCGTCGCCGCGTTCGCCGCCGGCATCCTCAAAACCAATGGAGAACGTGGACAGGTCCTGCACGCCGACTTCGCGCAACAGGCCGACGAGCATGCTTGAGTCGACACCGCCGGAAAGCAGCACGCCCACATCCACGGCAGCGCGCTGGCGGATGGCCACGGCTTCGCGGGTGCTGTCGAGCACGCGGTCGGTCCAGTCTTGCAGCGTCAGGTTTTTTTCATCGTCATGCGGGCCGTAGGGCAGGGTCCACCAGGTTTTTTGCTCGGTGGTGCCGTCGGCGTCGATGCGCATCCAGCTCGCCGGCGGCAGTTTTTCGATGCCCGCCAGCAAGGTGCGTGGCGCAGGTACGACGGCGTGGAAATTGAGGTAGTGATTGAGCGCCACCGGGTCGAGGATCGGGTTGATGTCGCCGCCCTTGAGCAACGCCGGCAGGCTCGATGCGAAGCGCAGGCGCTGACCGGTGCGCGACAGGTACAACGGTTTCACGCCGAGACGGTCACGGGCGATGAACAGGCGCTTGGCGTCACGCTCCCAGATGGCAAACGCAAACATGCCGTTGAGCTTGGGCAGCAGCGCTTCGCCCCAGGCGTGATAGCCCTTGAGCAGCACTTCGGTGTCGCCGCCGGAATAGAACGCGTAGCCCAACGCTTCAAGCTCCTGACGCAGTTCCGGGAAGTTGTAGATGGCACCGTTGAACGCCAGTGACAGCCCCAGTTGGGCGTCGACCATCGGCTGGGCCGAGCCGTCCGACAGGTCCATGATTTTCAGACGCCGATGGCCCAGGGCAATCGGCCCTTGGGCCTGGAAGCCCCACGCATCAGGGCCGCGTGGTGCCAGGTGATGGGTAATCCGTTCCACTGCCGCGAGGTCTGCAGGGTGGTGATCGAAACGTAACTCGCCAGCTAATCCGCACATAGGTTCCTTACCGGTTTTTCCGTTGGGGAGGGATAAACGTACCGTGCACCAAAATGGCCGGTACCCAGAAACTGACCCGAGCAGATTGTGGGAGTTTTAGAACAATACGTTATAAGGCGATCTGCCTTGATGGCCTGCTGCTCAGCCGGTGAGCGGCGCGGCTGCGCTGGAATGTGCGGTAGACAGGTCAATGTTCAATGCAAAGTTCGGGTCAGCCGCCCGTGTTATGACTCGGCCTTGCCGCGTATCAACGCACGCAAGGCGAACCGGTTCGGATGGCAGGCTTCGGCCACGCTGCGTGGCAGTGGCAAGGGTTCATTGTCCAGCCAGGCCGCCAGCAGCTCTGCACACAGCGGCGCGGTGACCAGCCCGCGCGAGCCATGGCCGCTGTTGATATACAGGCCGTCGAGCCACGGGCAGGGCGCCTCGGGGATCTGGCGGGCATCCTTGCGCAACGCCGCGTAGGTCTGGTCGAAGGCACCGCGCTCGGCCAGCGGACCGACAATCGGCAGGTAGTCCGGGCTGGTGCAGCGAAAGGCCGCTCGGCCTTGCAGCTGTTCGGCAGGCAGATGATCGGCGCCCAGGCGTTGCAGCAGGTCGGTGGAGATTTCGCGCAGCATGTCCAGGTTGCCGACATGTTCGGCCACGGTCGGCGTCAGATCATCGTTGTTAAAGTCGAAGCTGGCCCCCAGGGTGTGTTCGCCCAGGCGCGCCGGGGCGACGTAGCCCTCGGCGCAAACCACGGTGGTCAGTGCCTGGCTGCGCGGAGTGTGCGCCAACCGGGTGATCTGCCCGCGAATACGTTTGAGCGGCAGATCGGCGCTGACGGCGAAACGCTTGATTTCGGCGGCGCCGGCCAGCACCACCACACTGGCACTGGCCAGCACCGTATCGCCCGCCGTGGCCTGCCATTGGCCATCAACGCGTTGCAAGGCCAGGGCCTCATGATGCGCCAGCACCTCGATCAACGGGTGGCGTGCCTGCCACTCACACAACGCGGGTGGATGCACCCAGCCACCCTCCGGGAAAAACAGCCCGCCCTGTTCCAGTGCCACGCCGGCGCGGGCCTGGGCTTGCGCCGCGTCCAGCAGGTGCAGCAGGCTCGGTGCGAAGGCGTCCGCCAATTGCGCCTGGCGTTCGGCTTCCTTGGTATTGAAGGCCAGTTGCAGCACGCCGCAGCCGTCCCAGTCGACGCCGCGGTGCAGGTGTTCCAGCAAGCGCCGAGTGTGGCCGAAGCCGCTGAGAATCAGCTGAGAAAGCGCCGTGCCGTGGGCCGAGAGCTTGAGGTACAGCACGCCTTGCGGGTTGCCCGAGGCTTCCTGTGCCAGCGCCGCATGACGCTCCAGCACGCGCACGCGCCAGCCGCGCGCGGCCAGGCTGGCCGCCGTGGCGCAACCGGCCAGGCCACCGCCGATCACCAGCGCGCTGCGTTCGCCGCGAAGGCGCGCCGGGCGGGCGAACCAGGGTTTGCCGGGCGCGGGCAGCGGCGTTTCGGCCGGCCAGCCGAGGAATTCACCGCGCAGGATCTCCCACTTATGCCCGATACCCGGTGTGCGCTTCATTTTGAACCCGGCAGCATTGATCAGCCGGCGCACCCAGCCGGTGCTGGTAAAGGTACTGAGGGTCGAGCCGGGGGCCGCCAGCCGTGCCAGTTCGGCGAACAGTTCGGCGGTCCACATATCCGGGTTCTTCGCCGGGGCGAAGCCGTCGAGAAACCAGGCGTCGACCTGGGCATCGAGTTGCGGCAACTGGTCCAGGGCATCGCCGATCAGCAGCGTCAGGGTCACCCGGCCTTTATCCAGGACCAGCCGCTGGAAACCCTGGTGGATGGCCACGTATTGGCCCAGCAACTGATCGGCCAGGGCCTTGAGCTCGGGCCACAGCGACAGTGCGCGGGCCAGGTCGGCGTGGCTCAGGGGGTATTTTTCGACGCTGACAAAGTGCAGGCGCGCCCCGCGTGGCGCTTGTTGATTGAACAACTGCCAGGCGCACAGGAAGTTCAGGCCGGTGCCGAAGCCGGTCTCGCCAATGACAAAGCCGCCGTGATCGGGCAGGGCCGCGAAACGTTCCTGCAGGCGGTTCTGCTGCAGGAACACGTAGCGCGTTTCTTCCAGGCCCGACTGGTCGGAGAAGTACACGTCGTCGAAAACCCGCGAATGCGGGCGACCTTGGTCATCCCAGTCGAGCTGGGCATGGGCGATGGGGGTCATGGGCGGCTCATAAATAACGGCAGGCAAAGGCAAGGCGGCCATTCTAGCTGATCAACCGGCAATGAATTGATCCATGGCAATCGCGGGTGGAATTTCCTCCTACGTGTTGCTGCCCAATCCGCTAGTCTTGAGCCATCTTGAAACGGAGCTGCCCATGTTCGAATCCGCCGAAATCGGTCACGCCATCGACAAAGACACCTTCGACGCCGAGGTGCCGGCGCTGCGCGAAGCGCTGCTGGAGGTGCAGTACGAGTTGCAACAGCAAAAACGCTTCCCGGTGATCATCCTGATCAATGGCATCGAAGGCGCGGGCAAGGGCGAAACCGTCAAGCTGCTCAATGAGTGGATGGACCCGCGCCTGATCGAAGTGCGCACCTTCGACCAGCAGACCGACGAAGAGCTGGCGCGCCCTCCGGCCTGGCGCTACTGGCGGCAACTGCCGGCCAAGGGCCGCATGGGTGTGTTTTTCGGCAATTGGTACAGCCAGATGCTGCAAGGCCGCGTGCATGGACAGATCAAGGACGCGCGTCTGGACCAGGCCATCGCCGGTGCCGAGCGCTTGGAAAAGATGCTGTGCGATGAAGGCGCGCTGATCTTCAAGTTCTGGTTCCACCTCTCCAAGAAACAGATGAAAGCGCGGCTCAAGGCCCTGGCCGACGACCCGTTGCACAGCTGGCGCATCAGCCCGCTGGACTGGCAGCAGTCCGAGACCTACGACAAATTTGTGCATTTCGGCGAGCGTGTGCTGCGCCGTACCAGCCGCGACTACGCGCCCTGGCACGTGATCGAAGGGGTCGACAGCAATTACCGTGGGCTCACCGTGGGCAAGCTGCTCCTGGAAGGCATGCAAAACGCGCTGAAACTGCCCAAGGGCAAGGCCAGCGGCATGAACCCGGCGCCGCTGATCGCCTCGGTGGACAAGAAGAGCCTGCTGGACAGTCTCGACATGACCCTGCGTCTGGACAAGGATGACTACGAAGAACAGCTGATTACCGAGCAGGCGCGGCTCTCCGGCCTGATGCGCGACAAACGCATGCGCAAGCACGCGCTGGTCACGGTGTTTGAAGGCAACGATGCGGCGGGCAAGGGCGGCGCGATTCGTCGGGTGGCGGCGGCGCTCGACCCTCGCCAGTACCATATCGTGCCGATTGCCGCGCCGAGTGAAGACGAGCGCGCCCAGCCCTACCTGTGGAGGTTCTGGCAGAAGATCCCGGCGCGGGGCATGTTCACCGTGTTCGACCGCTCCTGGTACGGCCGCGTGCTGGTAGAGCGCATCGAAGGTTTCTGCACCCCGGCGGACTGGATGCGTGCCTACGGCGAGATCAACGACTTCGAAGAGCAACTGCGTGATGCCGGCGTGATCGTGGTCAAGTTCTGGCTGGCCATCGACAAACAGACGCAGCTGGAGCGCTTCCAGGCCCGTGAGGACATCCCGTTCAAACGCTTCAAGATTACCGAAGACGACTGGCGCAACCGCGACAAGTGGGATGACTACCGCGCGGCCGTGGGCGACATGGTCGACCGCACCAGCACCGAGGTGTCGGCCTGGACCCTGGTGGAAGCCAACGACAAGCGCTGGGCGCGGGTCAAGGTACTGCGCACGATCAACCAGGCGCTGGAGGAGGCGTTTGCTAAAACCGACAAGCACGACAAGAAGAAAAGGAAATAGCCTGGATGGCTCGGTCCGATGTGGGAGGGGGCGTGACCCGATGGCCCCTCCCACACAAACCGTGTGCCACCCCCATGCTTTTGCATCCATGGGGTGAATGATCGTCGCGGTTGGGCAGGCCTGGATTTATCCTCGATCCATCTCCCAACAACGACAAGATCGAGGTAGCCCATGCGTGAAGTTGTGATCGTCGACAGCGTACGAACCGGCCTGGCCAAGTCCTTTCGCGGCAAGTTCAACCAGACCCGCCCGGATGACATGGCGGCCCATTGCGTCAATGCGCTGCTCACTCGCAATGGCGTCGACCCGGCCACGGTGGAAGACTGTATCGTCGGCGCCGGCTCCAATGAAGGCGCCCAGGGCTACAATATCGGGCGCAACGTGGCGGTGCTGTCGCGACTGGGCACCGGTACGGCGGGCATGACCCTCAACCGTTTCTGTTCCTCGGGCTTGCAGGCGATCGCGATTGCGGCCAACCAGATCGCGTCGGGCTGCAGCGACATCATCGTCGCCGGTGGCGTCGAATCCATCAGCCTGACCATGAAGAGCGTCAATACCGACAACCTGATCAACCCGCTGCTCAAAGAGCAGGTGCCGGGCATTTACTTCCCCATGGGCCAGACCGCCGAAATCGTCGCGCGGCGCTACAACGTCAGCCGCGAAGAACAGGACCTGTACGCCCTGCAAAGCCAGCAACGCACCGCCCAGGCTCAGGCCGAAGGCTTGTTCAACGATGAAGTCGTGCCGATGGCGGTGCGGTACAAGGTCGAGGACAAGAACACCGGCGCGGTGCAGGTCCTTGAGGGCGTAGTCGATCGGGACGACTGCAACCGTCCCGACACCACCCTGGCCAGCCTGCAGGGGCTCAAACCGGTGTTTGCCGAAGACGGTTCGGTGACGGCGGGCAACTCCTCGCAATTGTCCGACGGCGCGTCGATGACATTGGTGATGAGCCTTGAGAAAGCCCTGGCACTGGGGCTCAAACCCAAGGCGTTTTTCCGTGGCTTCACCGTGGCTGGCTGCGAGCCGGACGAAATGGGCATCGGCCCGGTGTTCTCGGTGCCCAAGTTGCTTAAAACGCGAGGCTTGCAGGTGGCGGATATCGACCTGTGGGAGCTCAACGAAGCGTTCGCTTCCCAGTGCCTGTACGCGCGCAATCGTCTGCAAATCGACAACGCCAAGTACAACGTCAACGGCGGCTCGATCTCCATCGGTCATCCGTTCGGCATGACGGGGTCGCGGCAAGTCGGGCATCTGGTGCGTGAGCTGCAGCGGCGCAAGCTGCGCTACGGCATCGTGACCATGTGCGTCGGCGGCGGCATGGGAGCGACGGGCCTGTTCGAAGCCGTTCGTTAGCTTTGATTGAAGGCCAGCGGTCAACGTGGGAGCTGCTCGGCTCCCACCTTTGATTGCTGTTGAATCAGGTCCAGTGGTGGACCGGCCAGCCCGCCTTCTCGGCCTGTTCGCGCAACACCGGGTCCGGGTTCACCACGTGTGGATGATCAACCTTCAGCAACAACGGCAGGTCGTTGCGCGAGTCCGAGTAGAAGTAAGCGCCCTCCAACGTCTCGCCGTTGAGTTCCAGCCATTCCAGCAAGCGCGTGATCTTGCCTTCACGGTAGGTCAATACGCCCACGGTGCGGCCGCTGTACACGGCGTGGGCGACGTCCAGCTCAATGCCCAATACCTCATCGATACCGATGCGCGCCGCAATCGGTTTGACCAGGTGGGTGCCCGAAGCGGAAATCACCAGAATCCGGTCGCCATTCGCGCGATGCCTGGCGATGGTCTTGGTCGCGTCGCTGTAGATCAGCGGCTCGATCACATCCTCCACCCAGGGTTCCACCAGATGCTCGATCTCCTCCGGCGTACGGCCGATCATCGGCTCCAGGCTGAAGTCCATGAAGTCCTCCATGCGCAGCTTGCCCTGGCTGTAGGCGTCCATCAGTTCGTTGTTCCTGCGCATGAACGATTCGGGGTCGACCCAGCCCAGGCGGCCCATCTGCTCGCTCCACAGGGTGGCGCAGTCGCCGTGGATCAGGGTCTCGTCCAGATCAAAAATTACCAATGCCATCGGTCACGCTCTCTCAGTCAATCGTTGCATCAGGCTACTTCACACAGTGCACTGGGGTCGATGGAAAGTGCCAGGCGCTGGCCGTCCGGGTGCAGGTCGTCGGCAGAGCGGTTGAGCACATCGACCACCAATTCCACGCCCCGCGCTTCGATGCGGTAGCGGATCACGTTGCCCAACAGGCTGTGGCTGCGTACCAAGGCGTCCAGCTCGCCGCTGCGGCTTAGTTCGATGGCCTCGGGACGAATCGCGATGCGCCCGCTGATCGGGCGCTGCAGCAATTGGGTGGCCTTGTCGGCATCGAGCAGGTTGTAGTTGCCGATGAACCCGGCGGCGAACACGTCCACCGGCGCGGTGTAGAGGGTTTCGGCATCGCCGCTTTGCACGATCTTGCCCTGGTTCATCAGAAAGATGCGGTCGGACATGGTCAGGGCTTCTTCCTGGTCATGGGTCACGAAGATTGTGGTCAGCCCCAGTTCACGCTGGATCTGGCGGATCTGTTCGCGCAGGTGCTTGCGAATGCGCGCGTCCAGCGCCGACAGCGGCTCATCCAGTAGCAACAGGCGCGGGCGGGTGACCAGGGAGCGGGCGAGGGCCACGCGCTGGCACTGGCCGCCGGACATCTGGTGTGGGTAGCGCCCGGCCAGGTCCTTGAGTTCCACCAGTTGCAGCACCTCCTGTACGCGCTTGTGGCTGTCGTCGGCGTTGACCTTTTGCATGCGCAGGCCAAAGGCGACGTTCTGCTCCACGGTCATGTTGGGGAACAGCGCGTAGCTCTGGAACACCATGCCGATGTTTCGTTTTTGTGGGCTGAGCGGGACGATGTCCTGGCCGTCCAGCAGGATCTTGCCGCTGTCCACCGAGGTCAGCCCGGCGATGCAGCGCAGCAGGGTCGATTTGCCGCAACCGGACGGGCCGAGCAGGGTGACGAACTCGCCCTTGGCGATCTCGCAGTTGATATCGCTGAACACCGGCGTACCGGCGTAGCCTTTTTGCAAATGTTGGACGCTGACGAAGCTCATTGGCTTTTGTCCTTGTTCAAGATATTGGCGGCCCAGGTCAGCACCAGCACAAAGAAGAAATAGGAAATGACCACGGCACTGGTGAAGTGGCCGCTGCTGTTGCGCATGTTGTTGAGGTACACCTGCAGGGTCTCGTAGCGGGTGCCCACCAGAATGTTGGCGAACACGAACTCACCGAACAGGAACGAGAAAGAAAGCAGCAGCGCCACCATCAGGCCTTTGCGCAGGTTGGGCAACACCACGAAGATCGCCGCTTGCCAGGTGCTCGCGCCGAGCAGTTGCGAGGCGTCCATCAAGTCGCGAAGGTTGATCGCCTGCAGGTTGTTGGTGATCGCCCGGTACATGAACGGCAACGCCACGGTGAAGTAGCAACCGATCAGAATCCAGGGTGTACCCACCATTGCGAATGGTCCGGAACCGTAGAGTTGCAGCAGGCCCACCGACGACACCACCGGCGGCACCGCGAAGGGCAGCAGGATCAGGATGTTCATCAGCGCATCGAGCTTGGGGAAGTGGTAATGCACCACGAACAGCAGCGGCAGGATCAGCACCACCGACAGGATCAGCGCGCCCACGCACACCAGTAGTGACTGACCGAAAGCCATCAGGAAGCGTGGATCACTCCACAGCTGTACATACCACTTCACCGTAAAGCCGGCCGGCAGAATGGTCGCCGACCAACTGCTGGCAATCGAATAGATAAACGTGCCCACCAGCGGCAGTACCAGGATTGCAAACAGCAGGTACACCACCGTCCGGTGGTAGAGGGTGGCCGGGCCGGCTTCAGCGCGAGACATGGTAGCTCCTCTTGAGCAGCAGTTGATGGACCACCGTGACCAGGGTCATCAGCGCCACCAGCACCACGGCCAGTGCGCTGGCCATGTTCGGGTCAAGTGACACATCGCCGGAGACCAGCCCCGCGATACGGATCGGCAGCACGTTGAAGTTACCGGTGGTCAGAGCGTAAACGGTGGCGTAGGCACCCAGGGCATTGGCCAGCAGGATCACGAAAGTGCCCAGCAGCGCGGGCGTGAGTACCGGCAGGCCAATATGCCGCCAGAACTGCCAGCCGTTGGCACCGAGCAGGGACGCCGACTCACGCCAGTCTTCGCGCAGCGCATCGAATGCCGGGTACAACAGCAGCACGCCGAGGGGGATCTGGAAGTAGGTGTAGAGGATGATCAGGCCGGTTTTGGAATACAGGTTGAAGTCCTGGATGATCCCCGCCTGTTTGAGCATGAGGGTGATGCTGCCGTTGAAGCCCAGCAAAATGATGAACGCGAAGGCCAGGGGCACGCCGGCGAAATTGCTGGTCATGTTGGCGAAGGCGGTGACGAAGTTGCGCAGCGGCGAATCCACGCGGCGCAGCGAGTAGCTGCCGAGGGTGGCGATGATGATGCCGAAGATGCTGGAGTAGAAACTGATCTCCAGGCTGAACTGGATCGCTTGCAGGTAGAACTTCGAACTGAAGATGCGCACGAAGTTTTCAAGGCCCCAGCCGGCCTCCTCGGTTTGCAGGCTGTTGATCAGCACCCACACCAGCGGCGCGATTTCGAACACGATAAAGAACAGCGCGAAGGGCACCAGGCACAGCAGCGCCAGCCATTTGCCGCGAGTCATGGCATTCACTTCAATAGCTCCCGGCAGACGGGTTTGTCGTGGGGCACGCCCAACAGTTCGCAGACGGTGCCGCACAAGTCGGTTTGTTTCGGCGTGGCCTTGGCATCCAGGCTGAAGGCATCGCCGAGTACAAACAGCGGCACTTCGCGCTCTTCCGGCAACAGGCCGTTGTGGGAGCGATCGTTGTTCATGCCGTGGTCGGCGGTTACCAGCACCTGGTAGCCGGCGTCGAGCCAGCCTTGCAGGTAGTCGGCAAGGATGATGTCGGCCGAGCGTGCGCTGTTGCGGTATTGCGCGGTGTCGAGGCCGTGCTTGTGGCCGGCGTCGTCGATGTTCATCGGGTGCACCAGCAGGAAGTCCGGCGCGTGCCTGAGCCGCAGGCTTTCGGCGTCGGCGAACAGGTGGGAATCCGGGTAATGGTCATTCCAGTAGAAATGCCCGTGCTGGATCGCCAGTGCCGTGTCGTCGGTATGACGATCGCGGGCGGCGAGAAAGGGCGTGCGGTTATACAACTCGCTGACCCAATGGTAAGCCGCCGCCGCCGTGGCAAGACCGGCGTCGGTGGCGTAATGGAAGATGCTGCGCTGGTTGGACAGGCGCGAGACGTTGTTGTGCACGATGCCGCTCTGGATCGGCGGCACCCCGGTCAGGATGCATTCATACAGCGGGCGGGACAGCGAAGGCAGTTCACATTCCAGTGTATAGAGGGCTGCGCGTCCTGCGCCGACATAGGCCTGCAAGTGCCCCATGGCGTGCCTCGCGACCTCGAAGTTCAGGCCGTCGAGCACGACAAGGATGACTGGGTGCTTCATGGGGGGCGATGCTCCGCAACGATTGGCTTGGCTCAATGCCTCTGGAGGAACGGGGGGTCAAAAATGTGGGAGGGGCAAGTCGAATCGTCGCACCGCCCCTCCCACATTGGATCTCCACTGGATTTCCAATGTGGGCGACAGGCTTACTTCATCTCTACGATGACCTGCTCGTTCCACAGCTGAGGCAGCTTCTTGGAGGTCGCTTCCCAGGCATCGGCATCCTTGATCGGCTGCGGGTTGGCCTTGGTGTACTGCTCGCCCGGGATCAGGTTCTTGGCGATATCGGCCGGCAGTTTCAGGTCGGTTTCAGCCCGAATCGGACGCGCATTGCCCTTGGCCAGGTTGAGTTGGCCGGCGTCGCTGAAGATGTATTCGCGGGTCAGCTTGGCGGCGTTCGGGTGCTTGGCGTATTTGTTGATGATGGTGGTGTAGCCGGACTTCACCGAGCCGTCCGATGGGATCAGCACTACATAGTCATCCGGGTTGGCCATCTTTGCTTTGTAGCTCAGGCCGTTGAAATCCCAGACGATGCCCACTTCGATTTCGCCTTTTTCCATGGTGGCGATGGTCGGATTGGACAGGCCGAGGCGACCTTGCTGAGCGATCTTGGTGAAAAACTGCAGGCCGGGTGCGATGTTCTTTTCGTCGCCTTTATTGGCAATGGCCGCCGCCAGCACGGCGTTGGACGCCTGGGCCGCGGTGCTCACGTCACCCACCGACACTTTGTACTTGCCGGTTTGCAGGTCGGCCCAACTGGTGGGGACTTCGGAGCCGTGCAGCAGCTTCTTGTTGACGATAAACGCGATGGTGCCGGTGTAGGCCAGGGCCCAGTGACCGTCTTTGTCTTTGGCCCAATCCGGCACCGACGCCCAGGTGGACGGTTTGTACGGCTGGGTCACTTCCTGCTTCACGGCAATCGGACCGAACGCTGCGCCCACGTCGCCGATGTCGGCGCTGGCATTGTCTTTTTCGGCTTTGAACTTGGCGATTTCCTGGGCCGAGCTCATGTCGGTGTCCATGTGCTTGAGGCCGTAGGTCTTGGCCAGGTCTTCCCAGGTGCCTTTCCAGTTGGCCCAGTCATCGGGCATGCCGACGCTGTTGACGGCGCCTTCCGCTTTTGCGGCGGCTTCCAAGGTTTTTAGATCGGTATCAGCAGCCATGGCGGCGGTGCACATGGCAATGGTCGAGCCTAACAGTGATGCCAGGAAAAGCTGTTTCATCCGAAGCTCCTTTGGGCGTTTTCAACGCGGCGTTTTTTATGAACGTTAGCGGTGGTGTTGGTCTAGGTCAGCAATACCTGAGCCAATTTAGGCTCGATGGATGACAGTTTCATGTCGATGTCGTTTTTAGCGCGCCAAGGTCGCTGCGCGCAGGCTTAGCGTAGACCATGCTCGAGTGCCCGGATGGCCTGGACTTGGCCGATCTATTGCAGGATGGAGTGCGAGGCGGTGCGCGGACTGTCATCTGTCGGTCATCTGTAATACCTAGGCTGGTATGCGGTAGTACAAGCACATTTACCGAGCGCTTTATGCACCTGAACGGTGCTGGTCTAGTCCAGATAGGTAACGTTGATGCGTGATGAGGCAATCAAGGCGGTAACCTCCATTGGCCTGGCGCTGCAAGAGCAGATCGACCACGGCCTGTTGCCGCCTGCCAGCAAGCTGCCGGCCGAGCGCAAGCTCAGCGAGTTGTTTGGTACCACCCGGATCACCGTGCGGGAAGCCTTGTTACAACTGGAAGCCCAAGGGCAGATTTATCGTGAAGAGCGCCGGGGCTGGTTCGTTTCGCCGCCACGGCTGGCCTACAACCTGATGCAACGCAGCCACTTTCACGCAATGGTCAATGACCAGGGGCGAGTGGCCTCGACCGAAGTGATAAGCGCGCGCCTGCAACCGGCCTCGGCGGCGGTCTGCGCGTGGTTGCAGTTGCCGGCGCTGTCCAGCGTGATCCAGATCTGCCGGGGCCGGCGGATTGATGGGCGGTTGGTGCTGTATGTCGAGCACTACCTGAACCCGCAATATTTTCCAGGGATTCTTGAGTGCGATCTGAATCAGTCGATGACGGAGTTGTACGCGCGCAAGTACGACCTGCACTACGGCCGGGTACGTTTTGAGATCGTGCCGACATCGCTGCCGGTGGAAGCCGCCGCCACGTTGCGCGTGTCGGTGGGCAGCCCCGGCTTGCGTATCGCCCGGGTCAATTATGACCAGCACCAGCGCTTGATCGACTGCGACCTGGAGTTCTGGCGGCATGATGCGATTCATGTGGGGGTGGATGTCATGGGGTCAACACCTTGATCACAGAGTGCACGTTGGTTTCCAGCGCTGATACCGGCGGGGCATACAACCTGTGTGGTACTCATTGTGGCTGGATATCCGCTTGCTCGATTTCCACGACGTGGCCGGGACCGGCATCCAACAGCACATAAAATTCGGCGGATGGCTTCTTGAAGGTCAGGGTCGAGTCCTCGCCGAGCTTGCCGGGCACCAGAATGGTTTCGTCGTAGCCGATCACGTCCAGGGTCACGCCGGGTGCGCCGCTGCCATCGGAGAAGCCGCCCTTGCACTGGATCTGCTCGCCGGAAATTTCCTTGCATTCACACATCGGGTGGTGGGCCAGGGCGGTGCTGCTGAAACCGGCACACAGCAACAGCGCAGCACCGGCCTGTGTCAGGCGCTTTAACGTCATGGTTTAACTCCTTGCCTGTTCAGCCAGGCGACGGTGGCGGGCGAGGCCTGGCTCAACGGGATGGAACCCTGGTGCACGCTGCCGTCCCAGCCTTCCATGGTGACCCACAGGTGAGCGTCGGCAGGCGTGCGCTCCGGCACCGGCACGGCAGCGCCCATGCGGTATGGCGTGCCGAAAAAGATCACCCCGGCGGCGCGCAGACTGCGGGGTTTACCGATGCGCAGGTAAGTGGCCTTGACCTGGTCGGCGCAGGTGTCGCACAGGGCCGCGTTGAAAAACTTCATGGGACCGGCCGGATCCGGCTGCGGGCCTTCATTGCGGAACTCGGCGAGGGTCAGGCTCCAGGGGCCGACCTGCACGTCACCGACCACCCGCTCGCCGATGCCGGTGTCGCCGCGAAGCAGTGCGGCGTCGGAGAAATACCTGGGCATGAAACCCAGGGGCACAAGCACCAGCAAAAGGTTGATATGAAAGCGCCATTTGAGCCAAAAGGCGCGCAGTGGCGAACGCGGTGTACCACAAGCGACGTTGCTCATTGAGGGGCCTGCGAGGTTTCAGCCGGCATGGCGGCAATGGAAACAGGTTTGCGCTGGGCCTTGGCTTCGCGCTTGAAGGCGTTGAGGGTGGCCAGGGCGGTGCGCTTGGTCCAGATCAGCAGGCCGCTCAGCACCATCATGCTCATGATCAGGCCGAAGAAGGCCCAGATCAGCTTGATCCACAATCCGCCGAAGTCGCCGGTGTGCAGGGGACGCATGGACTCGGTGACGAACTCCAGTTTCGAGCGATCGGACAGCAGGTGCGCCGCGGCGATATCCCCGTCATAGGGGTTGATTTGCGCAGTCTGGTACATCAGTGGGTACCAACCGCGCCCACCGATCTGCAGGTGGCTGTAGGCATTGAGCGGCAGGCTGACGAAACTCGCCTCCAGGCCGGGGATACGTTGCGTGGCGATCCTGATGGCATCGTCCAAGGGAATCATCGGCGCCGGTACGCCAGGCGCGGACATCGGCACCTTGTCCCGCGCGATCACCGGGTCGACGGGTTCGGTGGAGATCGAGATCTGGTTGTCTCCCAGGATCGCGCGGATCAGGAACCAGATGCTGGTGATGGAGATCACCGCGATGAACCAGATCGACCAGATACCGCTCAGGCGATGGAAGTCGCCCCAGAAGATTCGCGCCCCGTGGCGGACGCGCAGGGTCGGGCGCAGGAAGCCCTTCCAGAATTTCTTGTACACCACCAGCCCCGTCACCAGCGATGCCAGCAGCGGTATACCCAGCGCCGATACCAGGTACCAGCCCCAGCTGTAGCCGTTGGTAAACGGCACGAGCCACCAGCCGTGCAGGGCGCGGGTAAAGGCCTGGAAATTGAAGGACGGGCTGATGCCCTGGATCGTCCCGGTGTACGGGTTGACATACACCTCGACGGAGCGCCCGTCGGGGTAGCTGAGGTTGACACTCAGGGCGAAGTGCGATTCGTCCGGACGGCTGATCGACTCGACGTACACCTGCGGCTCGTCGCGCTTGATGGCGGCAATGAGCTGGTCATAACTGAGTGGCTCAGCGTTATCCGACGGCTTGCTTGCGCGGATATCCGGGTTGGCCAGCCAGACGATTTCCTGGCTGACCACCGCCAGGGTCCCGGTGACGCAGACGATCAGTACAAAGAACCAGATGGGCAACGCCAGCCAGCTGTGTACGAGAAACCAGAGTTTGGAGCGCGACTTCTTCGACATAGGAACGAGGGTCTTGAGCGGAGGAGGGCGATGCAGGGCCCGAAAAGGCCGGTCGTAGCTTTTGCTGACGCGACGGGCTGTATCTAAGTTAAGACGGATGAGAGTGAGAAAGCCCTAAGGCATAAATGAAATAAAATGTTTCAGAGGTTGCGGCGCACGAAGATCGGGTTGCGGCTTTGCGGGATATGAACGGGGAGGCGGGTTTTCTGGAGTGAGCAAGCTTGCTTGCGCCGGAGTGCGCAGCGCTCCAAAAGGCCGGAGACCGCCGCGCAGTCGTTGCGCCTGGACCGTCAGCCTTGCTGAAACATCGCCTGGGCCCGTTCGCGAATCTGTTCCTCGGTCAGTTCTTCCTTGTGGGTGGCCAGGAACCAGAGATGGCCGTAGGGATCCTTCACACTCGCGGAGCGATCGCCATAGAACTGGTCCTTCGGTTCGGACACCACGGTGGCGCCGGCAGCGACAGCTTTTTGGAACTGCGCGTCGACATCTTCCACATACAGATGCAAACCGACGCTGGTGTGTTCTCCCGGATTGCGCAGGGCCATTTCATTGCACGGCGAACCCAGCATGATCGGCGAGCCGCCAATGCGCAGTTCGGCGTGGCCGACCTTGCCGTCGGGCATATCCAGGCGCATGACTTGGGTGGCGCCAAAGGCGGTTTTGTAAAATTCGATGGCATCAGAGGCTTTGTCGATGCCCAGGTAGGGCGTAATGCTGTGATAGCCCTCGGGGATGGGTTTAACGTTCATCTCGTTCTCCTTGATTGGGATTGCGAAGGGGTGGCCTTTTCACTATAGGCCACGCCAATCAAGGCCTCCGTGGGTCCCGACGAGAAGACTCAAGTGGGTTCCAGCAACTGCGCCCCCGGCCCACGCTCCCCGAGTTGATCGTCCTGATTGCGCAGCGGGCAGGCCTCCAGCGACAGACACCCGCAACCAATGCAGCCGTTGAGCTTGTCGCGCAGCAGCAACAGCCTGTTGATGCGTTCATCCAGATCTTCGCGCCAGAGTGCCGATAAACACTCCCAGTCCTTGGCCGTCGGCGTGCGGCCATTTGGCAGCGTTTGCAACGCCTCGCCAATCGTTGCCAGAGGAATGCCAAGACGTTGGGCGATCTTGATCACCCCCACCCGGCGCAATACATCCCGTGGGTAGCGCCGTTGATTACCGGCGTTGCGATGACTGGTAATCAGGCCCTTGGTTTCGTAGAAGTGCAGGGCCGTGACCGCTACGCCGCTGCGCGCGGCCAATTGGCCAACGGTGAGTTCCTTGGTGACCATAAAACTCCGATTAAGTACTTGACCTTGACTTAACTAGAGGTTTTACCCTGCGTGGCACTGGATCGCAAGATTCTGCCTACATAGAAAGGGGAGTGTTCATGCAGGTATCAGAGAAAAATCGCAGCTTCACTCAACTGATCGAGTTTCATATCGAGCCCCGGCAGCAAGTCGCCCTGGTAGCGGCCTTGTCTACCCAAAGCGAACGTCTGGCCCAGGGCCATGTCGGCTTCTTGAGTGCAAGCGTGCAGGTCAGCGATGACGGACGCCGGGTTCTCAACTACCTGCACTGGCAGTCCCGTGCGGATGGCGAGGCGGCGTTCAAGCGTTTTGAGCAGGGTGACGAAGATTTCTGGACGCTGATCCGCGCTCACCAGGCTACGGCCGTGACCTTTGGTTCGTTCCAGGTACTGCGCAGTTTCGAGCGCAGTCATGACAATGCGTTGCACTGCCGCTTATATGGATAGGTGCAGCATGCGCTCACCCTGCACATTTTCTCCTGGTCGGCGCTTGTTCACCGCCAGTTCGCCGATCTTGATCAGGCGTGTGCGTGTGACGTTGCGGCTCAGGCCCAGCAGGTTGGCGGTGTGCACCTGGTTGTAATGGCTGAAACGGTAGGCGGCGCGCAGCAGAGCGTCTTCGACCTTTTCATGCAGGGCGCCGGCCTGTTCTTCGAAGAGCTTCTGGAAGGCACGTTCCAGTAAGGCCTCGGCACTGTTGTCGATGCTGTGTTGGCTGTCGTCCTGGCGCTCGATGCGCATGTTCGACAGGCGCAAGTCGTCGCGTTCGATGACGCCGTTGCGGCAGATCAGCAGGGTGTGGTGAATCACGTTCTCCAGTTCGCGGATATTGCCCGGCCAGCTGTAGCTTCTGAGCTTGTGTTCGGCTTCGCGGCTGATGGTGATCGGGCCATAACCCAGGCGCTGGCTGTAGGCTTCGATGAAATGGCGGGTCAGCGGCAGAATATCGCCGGGCCGATCGCGCAGCGGGCTCAGTTCCAGGCTGACCACGTCGAGGCGGTAGTAGAGGTCTTCGCGGAAATGCCCGGCATTGATGGCTTTTTCCAATTGCACATTGGTTGCGGCCAGTACGCGCACATCAATAGGAATGCTCTTGCGCGAGCCCAGGCGCACCACTTCGCGCTCCTGCAATACGCGCAGCAATTTGACCTGGATCGCCATCGGCAAATCGCCGATTTCGTCGAGGAACAAGGTGCCGCCGTCGGCCTCTTCGAACCAGCCGGCCTTGGCACTCAGAGCGCCGGTGAAGGCGCCTTTTTCATGACCGAACAGTTCGGCTTCCACCAGTGATTCAGAAAAGGCGCCGCAGTTCACCGCGACGAATGGGCGGTTACGCCGTGCGCTGAGGTTATGAATGTGGCGCGCCACCAACTCTTTACCGGTGCCGGTCTCGCCGATGATCAGCACGCTGGCTTCGCTGGGTGCCACTTGCTGGATATGGTCGAGCAACGCCTGGGACTTCGGGTCCTCGAAGACCTGGGCCGTGGCGCGGATCGACGTCGCAAGGGCGGGCGAGGGCGGTAAGGTTAAAAGCTGCATGGGCACCTCTTCTTATGAGTAGAACGTCGGAGTCGGCAGGACCTGGTTCAACGCCCAGTCCCCCAGTTCGTGGAGTTTGTAGTCCACCGGGTCGTGCAGGGTTTGTGTACGCAGGTTGCGCCAGTAACGGTCCAGGCGCAGGGAGGCATGGGTGGAACGCGCGCCGGTGACTTCAAACAGGCGGCTGCACAGGTCCAGGCCCTGGCGGGTGGCCGCGACCTTGGCGGTGGCGATGGCAATCGCCAGTTGACCGCGTTCGTTTTCACTGAGGCCGGGGCCTTTTGCCCAGGCGCGGTCGAGCAACTCGGCGGCGCGTTCCACCAGCAGACGCAGGCCTTCCAGTGCCACCCAGAATTCGCCGTAGTGGTGCAACACGTAAGGGTCTTGTCGCACATCCTCGGCTGACGATTTGTGCCAGGCGCGGGTTTCGGTGAGGGTGTAGTTGCGTGCTTCGTCAAAGGCGCCTTCGGCAATGCCAAGAAACATATGCGTGAAGGTCAGTTGGGCAATCAACGGACGCAAGCAGGCGAAGGGTGTGCTCAGCGGGCCTGGGTCGAGCAGTAGTTCCGACTCCTCGACGCGCACCCGCTCGAAGCTGGCGCTGCCGCTGTCGGTCTGGCGTTGGCCGATGTTGTTCCAGTCGTTGTGCAAGGTGATGCCGCTGCGCCCGCTGGGGATGGCCGCAATCAACAGCTTGCCGCCGGCGCTTTCATCCACTGCGGAGGCGATCAGCATTTCCGAGTCGCTGGCGCCGGAGCAGAAGCTTTTCTTGCCCGAAAATTCGCGCCAGCCGCCGAAATCCTTGACCACTGTGCGTGTGTCCAGCGGGTTGAGGGCGTTGCCCCAGAACCAGTTTTTGCGTGCGGTCTGCTCGAACCAGGGTTGCCATTGCTCCGGGCGCGAAAACAGGCGCACGGTGGCGAGCATCAGGTGGTGGAAACCGAAGACATGAGCGATGGAACTGTCGACCTTGGCCAATTCTCGGACGATGCCCAAGGTGTCGCTCCAGCGCGCGCCAAGGCCGCCGTATTGGGTCGGAATGCTCAGCGCCAGCAGGCCGCTGTGGCGCAGAGCGTCGCGTTCGGCCTTGGGCGTGCCGCCGCGCTCATCGCGCTCGACGGCGCTGAGGGCGAACTTGGCGGCCAGCAGTTTGGCGGTCTGCATCGGTGATGGCAGGGCGCTGTGGGGTTTGGCTGTCACGCGGTGTTCCTCAATGTCTATTTGGCCGTTCTTACTGAACTCAGGCCTTTGTCGCCGGCAACACATCGTTGGCAATCATTTCGCCGAACGGGCCAGTAAGGTTGGTGATGCCACGCCCGGCGAGACTGGCATAGGGTTCCGGCAGCAGCGGGAACACCAACTCGGCAAAGCGATAGGCCTCTTCCAAATGCGGGTAGCCAGAGAAGATGAAGCTCTCGATGCCCAGGTCGGCGTATTCCTTGATGCGTGCGGCCACTTGTTGCGGGTTACCCACCAGCGCGGTGCCGGCACCGCCGCGCACCAGGCCTACACCGGCCCACAGGTTGGGGGCGATTTCCAGGTTGTCGCGACGCCCATCGTGCAGGGCCGCCATGCGGCGCTGGCCTTCGGAATCAAAACGCGAGAAGGATTTTTGCGCAGCGGCGATGGTTTCGTCGCTGATGTGCTCTATCAGTCGGTCGGCGGCCTTCCACGCGTCTTCTTCGGTTTCGCGCACGATCACATGCAGGCGGATACCGAACTTCACCGTGCGCCCGTGGCGAGCTGCGCGCTCGCGCACATCCGCAAGTTTTTCCGCGACGGCGGCGGGGGGCTCGCCCCAGGTCAGGTACACGTCGACCTGTTCGGCGGCGAGGTCGTGCGCCGCGTCGGACGAGCCGCCGAAGTACAGCGGTGGATACGGTTTTTGCACGGGAGGGTAGAGCGCCTTCGCGTTCTGCACGCGCAGGTGTTTGCCCTCGAAGTCCACCGATTCGCCCTGCAATACACGACGCCAGATTCTGAGGAATTCGTCGGAGACTTCGTAACGTTCTGCGTGGTCAAGAAAGCTGCCATCGCCACGGTTCTCATCGGGGTCACCACCGGTAACCACATTGATCAGCAAACGGCCGTTGGATAAGCGATCCAGTGTCGCGGCCATACGCGCCGAGACGGTGGGGGAGATAATGCCCGGACGGATCGCCACCAGGTAGCGCAGGCGTTCGGTCAGCGGCACCAGCGCCGAGGCGATGACCCAGGAGTCTTCGCACGAACGTCCGGTAGGAATCAGCACGCCGTGGTAACCCAGGCTGTCAGCCGCCTGAGCCACCTGTTTCAGATAGTTGAGGGTGACGGGCCGCGCACCTTGGGTCGTGCCCAAGTAGTGACCGTCGCCGTGAGTCGGTAGAAACCAGAAAACGTCCATGACCCTTCCTTAAGCGATTTTCAGCAGAGAGGGGGCATGCGCAGCAAACAACGGTGCTGCACGTTCTGCCGCCAATTGAATTCGGGCCTTTAACAGCTCGCTGGTGATTTGGTAGTCGGTGAAGTCGGCCTCGGTGGCGTACACGCCAATCGGCAGGGTCAACGCCTGGAAGAAGCTGAACAATGGGCGAAGCTGGTGATCGAGGACCAAGGCGTGGCGCTCGCTGCCGCCTGTGGCGGCAAGCAATACCGGCGTATTGATCAGGGCATTGAGGCCGATCAGGTCGAACAGGTGCTTGAGCAGTCCGGGGTAAGAGCCGCGATAGACCGGTGCGGCGACGATCAGCAAGTCAGCCTTTTCGATAGCCACCAATTGTGCTTCGACGTCGTCGGGCAACTCGTCACGGGACAGCGCCCCGCCGAGTGGCCTGGCAATGTCGCCCAGTTCAATCAGGGTGGCCTGGATCGGCAGCAGCCTGGCCAATTCGGCCAGTAACGCTTGAGTCAGTACCAAGGTGCGGGACGGACGCCAGGTTCCGCCGGAGAGGGCGACGACATTCAGGGGACGGCTCATGAACAATTCCTTTTTCAACAGGGTACATAGCAGGGTTGTGCAAGGTGTTGAGCAAGAGCTGTACCAATCAGTGCAAGCCTTGAACGCCGTGGGCTGCGGCCCCGCTGCTGACCAATGCCGCTGTTGTCTGCCCGCCGATTTGTTGAATGGCTGTTGCGTGGACAACAGTTGCGTGGTGAACAGTTGAGGGCCGAATTGGAGCCAGTTATAGAGGGTTGTGTTTATTCCGTAAACGAACAAATTTCCATATTTATAGAACTTAATGAAATATTAAGTTGGCGCTATCCAAGGTGCCTTGGCGGTTGATAGCGACTATCACGGGAGGTGATTTTTCACTGGGTAAGGCCGGGAGTAGCCTGTGTTCATTGACTCGAAACCTCCTTTGCAGGGCTACCGCCATGAACCGATTTCTCGCTGTTTCCTTATTGTTTGTCACCGCTGTCCTCGCCGGTTGTGCGACGCATCCTTCGCCTGAGCTGCGTCCCTACACCGCCGAAGAATCACGCCAACTGGCCCTCGAAGCCCTTAGCCGTCGCGGCTTGTCGTTTGATGAGTATCAACGCCAGCGCGCCGCACTGACCGGGCAGCCGCAGAAACCCTTCGGTTTTGATCGTCAGGGCGAAATGAACGCCGAGCGCAGCGTGGTTCTGCATGGTCGTCCCAGTTGAGCAGTCGCTGTGCGGCAAAAAGCCCGAGGTTTCCCCTGAGGAACCTCGGGCTTTTTGTTTTCCATGGCGTGACTTCAGCCTGTTAAGCTGAGTTTCAGGAGCGTTCCTACGCACATTTACATAAAGTGGTCCTTCTTTAATGGCATTCGATGCGGTAAACCTGACGACCTCTGTTCCGGTCGATGCCTCCTGAGACACTGCTCTCGGGAACCAGCTCTGCGAGTCTTAACTGTCATGACTAAACGTCCGTTGTATTTCGACTATGCAGCCACTACCCCGGTGGATGAACGAGTCATCCAGGTGATGGTCGAGTGCCTGGGCTTCAACGCCAATTTCGGTAACCCTGCGTCCAGTTCCCATGCGTTCGGCCAGGCGGCCCGGCAAACGGTTGAACAGGCGCGTCACCAGGTGGCCGAATTGGTCGGTGCCCAGCCGGAGCAGATCGTCTGGACTTCCGGCGCCACCGAATCGAACAACCTCGCGATCAAAGGCGTGACCCAGGCACGCGGCGTGGCGGGTGGGCATATCATCACCAGCCAGATCGAACACAAGGCCACGCTGGATACCGCACGGCAATTGCAGGAAGCGGGCGTGGCGGTGACTTACCTGGTCCCGGACGCCGACGGGTTGATCAGTGCCGACGCGGTGAGTGAAGCGTTGCGCGACGACACCTTTCTGGTGTCGCTGATGCTGGTCAATAACGAACTGGGCACCCTGAATGACATCCCCGCCATCGGCGCGTGCGTGCGTGAACATGGCGCGTTATTACATGTGGACGCAGCGCAGGGGGCGGGCAAGGTGGCCATCGACCTGGCGCAGTGGCCGGTGGACCTGATGTCGTTTTCCGCGCACAAACTCTACGGCCCCAAGGGTATTGGCGCGTTGTACGTGGGGCCTCGGGCGCAACAGAAGGTCCTGGCGCAGATTCATGGCGGGGGCCACGAGGGTGGCCTGCGCTCCGGTACCCTGGCGACCCACCAGATCGCGGGCATGGGCACGGCGTTCGCCTTGGCCGCTGCGTCTTTTGCTGAAGAAAAAGCCAGGATTATCGCCTTGCGCCAGCGTCTGCTGGACCAATTGGATACGGTCGGTGGCGTGCGCCTCAATGGCAGCCTTACGCAGCGTATTCCCCATACCCTCAGCCTGACGTTCAGTGAAGGTGAATTCAACGCCAGTGCACTGAGCGCCGGCATCGCTTTTTCTGCCACTTCGGCGTGCAGCTCCGCCAGCAATGCACCGTCCCACGTGCTTATGGCCCTGGGCCATGATGCGCGCAGTGCAAGCCGTACCATCCGCTTGAGCCTGGGTCGGTTTACCACTGAGCAGGACATCGATCAGGCCGTGCAATTGATCAAGGCCGCGCTCGCCAGTGCACCGGCGTTCTGGGCCGTTTGATTTTCACATAACAATTATGAGTGGTTAGCAGGAGACACAATGAGTACGCAGCCTTTGACCCATGGAACGGTTCCCCAGCGCCTGGCGCAGACCCGCGAACTGATGAGCCGCGAGGGCATCCATGCCTTGCTGGTGCCGTCGGCCGATCCGCACTTGTCCGAATACTTGCCGGGTTACTGGCAGGGGCGTCAATGGTTGTCGGGGTTCCATGGTTCTGTCGGAACGCTGATTGTCACCGCGGATTTCGCCGGGGTGTGGGCCGATAGTCGTTATTGGGAGCAGGCAACCAAAGAGCTCAAGGGCAGTGGCATCGAATTGGTGAAGCTGCAGCCGGGCCAGCCAGGACCGTTGGAATGGCTGGCCGAACAGACGCCGGAGGGTGCTGTGGTGGCGGTGGATGGCGCTGTGATGGCGGTTGCTTCGGCGCGTACCCTGGGCAGCAAACTGGCGGAGCGCGGTGCGCGGTTGCGTACCGATATCGATTTGCTCAATGAGGTCTGGAAGGACCGTCCGAGCCTGCCGAACCAACCGCTCTATCAACACTTGCCGCCGCAGGCTACTGTCAGCCGTGGCGAAAAACTCGCCGCACTGCGCGCCAGTTTGAAAGAGAAGGGGGCCGACTGGCACTTCATCGCTACCCTGGATGACATCGCCTGGCTGTTCAACCTGCGTGGCGGCGATGTGTCGTTCAATCCGGTGTTTGTGTCCTTTGCACTCATCAATCAACAGCAGGCCACCTTGTTCGTGGCGTTGAGCAAAGTTGACGCCGAGCTGCGCGTTGTCCTTGAGCGCGACGGTGTGACAGTGCGCGACTACAGCGAAGTGGCCGATGCTCTGCGCGCGGTGCCATCGGGAGCCAGCCTGCAGGTTGACCCGGCCCGCGTGACTGCCGGCCTGCTGGAACACCTCGATGCCGGCGTCAAGCTGGTGGAAGGCCTGAACCCGACCACTCTCGCCAAATCGCGCAAGAGCCTGGCGGATGCCGAACATATTCGTCAGGCCATGGATCAGGACGGTGCGGCGTTGTGCGAGTTTTTTACCTGGCTGGACAGTGCCTTGGGTCGTGAGCGTATTACCGAACTGACCATCGACGAACACCTGACCGCTGCACGCATGCGTCGCCCGGGTTATGTGTCGCTGAGTTTCAACACTATTGCCGCGTTCAACGCCAACGGTGCGATGCCGCATTACCATGCGACCGAAGAAGAGCATGCCGTGATCGAAGGCGATGGTTTGCTGTTGATCGACTCGGGGGGCCAGTACCTTGGCGGCACTACGGATATCACGCGGATGGTGCCTGTCGGCACGCCGAGCGAGGAACAGAAACGCGACTGCACGCGTGTGCTCAAGGGGGTTATTGCCTTGTCTCGCGCGCATTTCCCGAAAGGGATTCTGTCGCCGCTGTTGGATTCGATCGCGCGTGCGCCGATCTGGGCCGAAGGCGTGGACTACGGCCACGGTACGGGCCACGGCGTAGGCTATTTTCTGAATGTGCATGAAGGTCCGCAAGTGATCGCCTACCAGGCTGCTCCTGCGCCGCAAACGGCCATGCAGCCGGGGATGATCACATCGATCGAGCCGGGTACTTATCGCCCGGGACGTTGGGGCGTGCGTATCGAGAACCTGGTGTTGAACCGCGAAGCGGGCAAAACCGAGTTTGGCGAATTCCTCGCGTTTGAAACCCTGACAATGTGCCCGATCGACACTCGATGCCTGGAGACGTCGCTGCTCACGGCGCAAGAGCGCCAGTGGTTCAATGCGTATCACGCTGAGGTGCGCGAACGTCTGAGCCCGTTGCTCAGTGGCGCTGCGCTGGAGTGGCTGCAGGTGCGTACTGCGGCAATTTGATATAGCCCCCTGCGCGCTACCTGCCGGTGGCGTGTTGGGGCTGCCGTGAATATCTCTGGTAAAGGCGGTTGAGCAGTCGCACACGGACTGCTCGGTCGCTTACTTGCAAATGACGATCATGCTGCGGCTGGTATAGCCGGCGGGGTTGAGGCCGAAGGGGTAATCCCCTGGTTCCTCGGAATTGTCACCGGACTTGGCGATAATCCGGTAGCCCTTGGTGCCGCACGCGTTGGTCGCACTGGTATAGCACTGGTCCCAGGAAGACGACAGGCCGGAACAGTTGATGTGCAGCCCTTTTTTACCGCGTTTTATTTCTGTCCGTGTGGTCGCGGCACAGCCAGCAATGGCCACGATCATCAGCAGTATCAAAATTCGCTTCATTCCTATCCTTAATAGCCGCTTCGCAATGCTTGAAGCTGGCTCTACTCGCTCTCGAGCGTAGCGTTCGTGCTGTCCTTGTCGAAAATCTCCATGAAATGACATTCGTTTGCAGCTTCTTAAACATGGCCTAAATGCACGGCAAATACCAGAGCAACCTTCAAAGAACAGTCAATCGGCGGGAACCAGAGGCTTTGATTCGTTGCGCATGGTCAACGTCGCGCCGACCGAGGCCAGAATAATGCAGGTGATGGCCAGCCATTGCGCCAGGGACAGGTACTCCCGCAGGAAAAACAGACCGGACAGCGCACCGAATGCAGGTTCGATGCTCATGAGTGTGCCGAAGGTGCGCGCTGGGAGGCGAGTCAGTGCAACCATCTCCAGGGTATAGGGCAGCGCCGTGGACAGAATGGCGACGCCGATGGCGACTGGAATCAGCGCAGGCATGAGCAATGCGCTGCCAGCATGAACGATGCCGATAGGCGCGACAAACAGAGCGGCGATCATCACACCAAGGGCTGCGGTTTGAACGCCGTTGTCGTTGCCTGCCTTCTGCCCAAACAGGATATAGAGTGCCCAGCAGACGCCGGCACCCAGCGCATAAGCCGCGCCGGTCAAGTCGATGCCGCTGCTGGCTTCGCCCATGGGGATCAGCAGGAGCAGACCGATGATCGCAAGAGCAATCCAGAGGAAGTCCACTGCTTTGCGTGACGCGTAGATGGCTACGGCGAGGGGGCCAGTAAATTCGAGGGCGACGGCGATGCCCAGGGGGACGCTGCGCAATGACATATAGAAGAGGAAGTTCATGCCGCCCAATGCCATTCCATAGACGACGACGGTGCGTAGGGACTTGGTCGTCAGCTTGGCACGCCACGGTCTTAATATGAGCAGCATGATCACGCTGGCAAAGATCAGGCGCAGAGTCGTCGTGCCTTGTGCGCCGACGACAGGGAACATGCTCTTGGCCAGCGAGGCGCCTGATTGAATGGAAGCCATGGCGATCAACAGTAGGCCAACTGGGAACAGTACCGAGGCCAGGCTGCGGGGGGAGGTGGTCATGGGGGAGCGTCCGAAGTCATATTTGAGAGGCAGAGGGCGCTATGATGCTTAACTGTGGTGGGTTGAGCAATATATTGCTCAGTTAGCTGGGCTAAGCGTCTTTATAGGACGTACTTAGGATGTTTGATAGAAAACTAATTTAATGCTTGACCACAGATTCAGAGAGCCTATAATTCGCCCCACTTCCGGCGCAGTCGAAACGTAAAACTCCTTGGTAAACAATGAGTTAAGTGGTTTTCGACAGCAAGTCGCTTCAGTTCATCGAAGCCAAAAGGAAGTT